>WQSG01000004.1 GCA_009788055.1 Defluviitaleaceae bacterium
CTTTTCATGGCGTTTTCTTTGCCTACGAAAAGAACCCCGCCGTACCAAGCGCACGAAATGCTCCAGTGGGTCATCTCTTTCCGAAAACCACAACCCGCAGTGCATTGCCGCCGCGCACCCTACTACTGAAGCAGTTGAATAATCTGTTGCGGGCGTTGGTTTGCTTGTGCAAGTATAGACATGGCGGCTTGGAACATTACGTTGTATTGTGCAAAGCGTGTTGTTTCTCGAGCCATGTCTGTGTCTTGTATGCGGCTGCGGGATTGCTCTGTGTTTTCGGCGGCGACGTCAAGGTTGCGAACGGTGGATTCAAGACGGTTTTGGTATGCACCAAGACGTGCGCGTGTGTTGGAAACGGTAAGGATTGCCGCGTCTGTAATGCCTATGGCGGCTTCCGCGCCAACCTGAACAACAGAACCGCGTTCCATGCTTATTGCGGTGGGACGAACGTCTATTATTTGACGCTGACGCCCGCCTACGTATTCTACAAGCCCTAGGGATTCTGCGTTAAGGCGCGGAATTTGTACGGGCATTGCGGTATTGTGGCTGGGGCCGATTTGCAGCATTATGGGCCCGAAATCGCGAAATTCTTTGGACATATGAATCGGTTGCGGGCGGGGTCCTTCAAGTTGTGGGGATGTCGGGTCTGTGGGGTCGGTGAGTACGGGGTCGCCATTCACGTCATAAATGGGAACAATCGGGTCTATGGGGTTGCCGTTGGGGAACACAAATTGACCTGTCAGATGGTCGAACATTACCTGAATGTTAAAGCGGATATCTTCGCCGCGGCTTCCGCGGAAAGCAACATTGTTGCCGTTGACGGCGTTACCCAACGAAGAACCCGCAACAGGTGTGCCGTTGATATCCATAAGCCCGCCCTGACGCGCAGGATGCGATATTGTTACCCGTGCGTCACGACCTTGGTTAGTGTGCAAGTACGGAATGGGGTTGTTGTCGGCATCCAATACCTCGTCGCCGTTTGCATCCAGCACAAAGGGCGGATGCCCGAACAACTCAAGATTGCCCGAAATTGTAATGCGTTGGCTTTCACCCGCGAGGTTTGACACAAGGAAGAAACTACCCACAGTAGCACCTTCGCCCGTGTACATGGAAAGCCCCATGAACGGTAAAGCGTCATTCACTTCCGCACGAACAGACTCCCATGTTCTGTTGCCCATGTTGAAGGAGCGGCCGTTTATGGTAAGGCTTGCGTTTTCCGCAAAAACGGACGTTGTTGTACCCGTTTCCGGGTCGGTTATATCCATCATCAAGCTTGCATCCGGTATAAGTTCTACCACTGCGCCGCGCCCCGCTTGCTCTATTGTGTAATCAAGACGCCCGGGAGGAACTTGGTGCGACACAAACAGCGTGCTAACAATACTACGCGTGTTTTGCATTATTCCCGCCGTATACACAGAGTTGTCGATAACCCTGTTCGCTTCGCCGTTCAAAATACGCATACGGTTGTATTCCGTATTGCGCGAAATGGAATGAATTTCCGTTGTAAGTTCCTCAATTTCCAACTGAATCATTGCCCTGTTTTCGTTTGTAAGCGTACCGTGTGCCGCCTGAACGCTAAGTTCCCGCATTCTTTGCAGCATATGGTGAACCTCGTTTAACGCGCCCTCCGCCGTTTGAATAAGCGAAATACCATGCGTCGCATTAAGACTTGCCCTATTAAGACCACCAACCTGATAATTAAGCTTGTTGGCAATAGCAAGCCCTGCCGCGTCTTCCCTCGCGCTGTTTATCCTTATGCCCGACGACAGACGTGTCATCGCCGTCTGCATTCCTCTATCCGAACGCCGCATACTCAAGTGCGTAAACAGTGCCGGTACATTATGATTAACTACCATATCGCAACTTCCTCTCTAAATGTCAAAGTTTTTGTTCAAACTTTTTTCAAAAAGTTTGCGGGGGTTGGGGCGGAGCCCCAAGGTCTTTATTTTTATCCGATTGCGGTGCTAAATCATTATCAGCGGTTTCAATGAAGCGCGTCAGCGCGGATACTACGGCGAAAAATTCATCGTTGGAGCGTTTTGGAGTTTCGTTTTCCAAGTAGAGTACCTCCTTTATACCCGCACGTCAACAGTTGATGATGTCAGGTTGCGTACTTCGGGGCTGTCTGTTGCCCATTGTTGCAGTGCGTCGGGCGGAAGTGAGGTTTCTAAGGCGGGTTCTCTGTCGAGGAGGATGTTGACGTTTTCTATTTTTATGCCTGCGCCGAAAAGCATTTGCGTTAGGGCGTCGGCGCGGTTTGTGAGGGCGGCTACTGCGGCTTCGTTTTGACCCGTTACGGCAATGTCAACGCCGTCTGCGTTCATTGTGAAATATGCGGTTACTAAGCCCAGATTTTTTGTGTCAAGTGAAAGAAGGATTCTCGCGCCGTCCTGTTGCAGTGCTTTTTCGTTAAGAACGTAAAGCTGGAGGTTTGAAATGCGTCCGTTTACTTTTATTGGAAGCTGGAATCCGCTTTCGCCGTCGCTGTTTAACGCGTGGGTTATTGCAAGAAGCGACTCAATCGACGCCATATTTTTGCCGGGCAACGCGTTGTTTACCGCGTCCAAAATTCTTGCAAGAAGCAAGCCGGGTGTAGAACCCTTGCGCAAGCCCGAAAGCGAGGTATCTTGTAAGGAATCTGAAATGTTATCTGTGCCCAGTTCTTCGTTTGCGTCCTTTTCGGCTTCTTCAAGTTCTTCTGCCAAGGCGCGGTTGGAGCGCGTCATTTTTTCCAGCGATTTGATATTGCCAACGGTTGTTGCGATATTTCGGCTGGAAAGGAAATGCACAAGCTGCGGGTTTGCCGCAACGAACGCCTGAATTTGCTCTGCAACCATGCGCTCGAAAACGATTTTGGCGGCGTTTACCGTGTCTGCGGAGCTGTAGGTGGACGCTTCAGGAAGGACGCCGTTTGCGGTAAGGTCTTCCAGTGGTTTTTCCAAGCCGTCGGGCGAGTTTAACAACGCTTCCAAAACGGCGGGTGATGCCACGTCCACAAAGCGGTCAAGCACAACGTCCATGTGGGTTAGCGGTTTTGCGTTGGGGTCTGCGGTTTGCTCTACCGCGCCTTTGATGTTGCCCTCGGGGCGGATAAGGCGTTGCAGTTGCCCAAAGCTTTCGTCTACGTGCATATCCACCGCGTCACCCGTGCGAATATGTGTGAACCGTTTTGCAAGTTCCATCAGCGCACCAAGGGTGGGAGAGCTTCCCATTTCTGCCGCCAAGCCCAGCGCGGCGTTTTCGTCTTTCTGGATGATATGCAACATACGATACAGCGCGACCATGGATTTTCTTACTTCGGGGTCGATTTGCGCGCTTTCGTCCATTTCCATAATGTACTGCGCAATTTTGCCCGTAACGTCTTTGCCCTTGCCGATATTGAACTGCTTTACATACGCCAGCACTTGGTCAACGTGCATTTCCAGCGGGTTAAGCCCCTCTTGAACCATGCTTGCGGCGATAATCGGGTGAAGTTTAGAAGCAAGCGCGTTAATTTTTGCGTCAATTTCTTTAACGGCATCGAGGTTTTCGTGGGTAACATCCATGCTGTTTTTACTTAGGATAAAGGATGCCTTCAAGTTTTCGGCAGATGGTGTGATATCCAGTTTTTCAAGAAGCGGAGCAAATTCGCCTTTAACTTTTGCGAAGGAGTCGCCGTAGCGGGCATCGGGAACGGTTGCATATTGCTCGTACTGACTGCGGGCGCGGGCATAAAGCACAGATTCGTGAATGCCTTGAATGGTAAATTCCGACTGCCCTTTTATAATGCCCGCGTGGACGTTTACCGTCAGCGGCGGGATATTTGCCAAGTAGTTGAAAAGTTTTGTCATGCGGGACGTTGCGTGGCCTGCGCCGTCTCCGCCCGCCATACGGTGGTATCTGTACGCGTCGGGTTCGGACACGTTAAAGGTGCGCATAACGTCCAGCATATGCCCCGTGTCAACGCCGAACGACCTTGCGCGAGACGCAGCTTGTTCCGCAAATTTAATCTGTGCTTCACCCGCACGCGCCACCTCGGGCAAATCCATCGCGCCGATTGGTTTGTCCGTTGCAAGCTGAAACGCGGCGCGGTCAAAAAAAGCGTCTTTGGGGATGTTGCCCGACATCGCGTTAAGAAAAATAACCTTGTCGATATTCACGCGTGTAAGGGGCAAGTCGCGGTCTAACAGGAAACGCGCCGCAACCAAGTTATCTTGTACGTAGTCTATGCCTTCGCGGTCGAACAGCCGTTTCAACGCGCCTTGAAGCGCGTCCCACGGTGCGCCCGCAGGCGGCGCAGACGCCCCCCCGGACATATGCTTGCTTTTGTATACATTATCAAGCGTAAGGTCTTGCTCGTTGGCAACCAATTTTTCTATGGCTTGCGGTTCTACTTTTTCGGGCAGTTTTTCATATGCGTGTTCCATTGCGTTTACGTTTTGGTCAGACACAGACATTCCGTGTTTGTACAAACTTTCCACAATGGTTTTTGCGTTTTCGGGTTGCTTAAAGTCGCGGTTCATGCCATCCGCAAGTTCTTCCTCGCTGATGGGGTTCTCCGGTGTTTTATCTATGTTATGCATTACGCGATTGAAGTCTGTAAAACTTACTTTGCCGATATCCAGCCCGCTTTGCACCATTGCCGCAACGGCAGATTTCTGCCCTGTTCCGTTGGCAAATGACTGCGCTCTGCGAATGGACTTTATGGCTTGCGCCACCTTAGCGGCTTGCTCTTGGCGGTGGTCTTCACGAAGTTCCTCCGTGTCTTTCATCTGGTCCAGAGTATTCGCGACGCCGCGCAAAGCGTCCAGCGCAGACGATACCCCGCGCCCAATCTGCTTTTTCTGTTGCAGGCTGGGAACATCCTGCGTTAATCTAAAGCCCGTGCGTGTGCGTTGCACCAAAAAGCGCAGGTTGTCGCCAACCCTGCCCTGTATCGAAGAAGCGTCCGCCGTAAACGTAACGCCGTCTTCTGTTCGCAGCGTTGCCAAATTATCGTTTACAGACTCAAATAACGCAGTAATCGTCTGACCCGTAGACCAGTTCACTTCACTTCTGCGTTGGTCGTTTTGCAGACCCTGCGGTGCTTGCATCGCGCCTTGGGCGATTGAAACATTAAATGAGTTCATACAACAACTCCCGTATAACAATTTCTAAGAATTTTTCCGTCTATATTTATTACGGCAATTTCGCGCTTTTTGTTTAGGGTTTTTTTGAAATTTCCACAAAAAAATTATCTTTTTGGGGCGGGGCGGATTGGAACAAACTCCGTCATGTTGCCCCTGAAATACAGCGGCAATAATTGTTTTTGAAGTTTAATGTTCTTTCGTTCGTCTATCGCGAGGGTATTAAAAAATGTGACCCACAGCTCTTGCGTTTCAATTTCGCCCTCTGCAAGGGAAACCGTAACGCCGTTTGCGGGTACGCTTGAAATCACACAGGAATTTCCGTCATAAATAGCCGCTTTGTTCCGCACTTTGTCGTGGATTACCCATGCTTGATTCATAAGCCTTTGCACAAAATGCGCCGCAAGCATTGGCAGAACATCGTTTTTTGGCGTTACCTTGCAGTAATACGCGCCCTGTTTTGTTTCTTCAAAGCGACAAAAACCGTGAAGCAAGTGCGCTTCGCGCCAAACATTTTTTGCAAGCTTATGCACAAGCCGTACAAAATTTTCATGCAGGTGGCTGTCAACCATATGCCCAACGGAAAACCCAAGCCGAATATAGTTTAACAACGCAGAAAACCGCCCGTCATGGTTGGCGTGGAACGCCCTGTGCACATTATCCGCCGCGTCTTCCGATATTTTTTCGCGGATGGCATTAAACACACGGGTTGCTTTTTTCGCGTCCGTTTCAATAAAACGGGTTGCGGCGTCGAAAGAAAGTTGATCCATTCCTTCCTCTTGGATGCTTGACGGCGTAATTTTTTCGTAATACACCGCGTACACAACGCAAAAAAAGCCCTCAAGAGAGCCGTCGAAGGTTACGTTTACTGCCATGACAGTGATAACTGTTGGTAGCCCGCGATTTGGGAATTATCGCGCAAGCGCGGGGCAATGGTTTCGGGGTAGAGCGGCAACTTGTCGAAAGTTTTGCCGTCGCAGGTGATAAAAAATTTTGCGCGTCTAAGCACTACGCGCATTTTTTTTAGCCCGTCAAAGTCTATTTTACCAACGCGGCGGGCGGCAACAATTCTCTGTGCAGAAACCTGCCCTATGCCGGGTACGCGAAGGAGCGTCAAGTAATCCGCTTTGTTAATTTCCACGGGGAATTGGTGCAGATTATTTACTGCCCAGTGGCATTTCGGGTCCATTTCAAGCGAGAGATTCTCGTCGGGATTTGAAAACAATTCGGAAGCGGTGTAGTTGTAAAAACGCAGAAGCCAGTCGGCTTGATACAGGCGATGTTCGCGAAGAAGGGGCGGGTCTGCGGTGGGCAAATTTTTTCCGCCTGCGGGAATGTACGCGGAATAAAAAACGCGCTTTAGCTTGAATTTTCCATACAGCCCTTCCGCAAGAGAAACGATTTTGCTGTCGCTTTCGGGGGTCGCGCCCACGATTAATTGCGTGCTTTGCCCTGCCGGCGCAAATGATGGTTCGTTTTTTGCGTGGCGGTACAGCGCAAGTTCGTTTTTGGCTTGCGCTATGCCTTCGCGGATTATTTTCATGGGGGCGATTATGTTTTGCTTGGTTTTGTCGGGCGCAAGAACCTTTAGGCTTTCGTGGGAGGGCAGTTCGATATTCACGCTTAAACGGTCGGCAAGAAGAGCGGCTTGACGCACCAGCGCGTCATCCGCACCCGGAATGGTTTTTACGTGAATGTAGCCGTTAAAGCGATATTTTTCGCGCACAATTTTTAGCGCGTTAATCAGAAGTTCCATCGTGTGGTCGGGATTTTTCACTATCGCGCTGGAAAGGAACAAACCTTCGATATAATTGCGCTGATAAAAACGGATTGTGAGTTCCGCAACTTCGTCGGGGGTGAATTCTGCGCGGGGAATATCCGTAGAGCGGCGGTTGCCGCAGTATTGGCAGTCGTATATGCATTGATTGGTAAGCAGAATTTTTAAGAGGGAAATGCATCGCCCGTCCGCCGTGAAGCTGTGGCAGATTCCGCAGGCAACATTATGCCCCAACTCGCCCCGTTTTGCGGCGCGGTTACTCCCGCTGGACGTGCAAGCAACATCATACTTTGCCGCGTCCGCAAGGATTTTTAATTTATCCATCATATCCATGTGCGTATGTTCGCACAAATTTTCGATTGCGTCAATAAATTCTTGGAAAAATTCTTAGAAAGTTTTTCTCGAAAATTTTTTACGCTAAATTATTTCCAACACAGCACTTTCCATCTCGTTTATGGAAACAACTTTGTTGTGCAAAATCGGTTTTGTATTTAAGCCCTCAAACTGGGCGGGAACTTTTTGCTTTGTCAGTTCTGCCATTTGCTCAAGGAGGGCGAAGTCGTCATGGTTTTCGTATTTTGCGTCTACGGCAGACATCACGGTTTTGGGGAATTTGTAAGGGCTTGCGGTGGAAACGATTACGGTTTTTTCGTCGGGATGCGCATATTTTTCGTAAGCGGCGTAAGCCACGGCGGTGTGCGGGTCTATGAGATAGCCGTGCGCGCCGAAAACTTTTTTAATTGCGGCACGGGTTTCCGCCTCGGTCGCGTAGAAGCCCACAAAATCCTGCGGAACAGGCATTTCAAACTTTTGCTTGGACGAAAGACAGTTTAGTTTTTCAATCACGTTCCCATCGGAAAGGGAGTAAACCAACCGCTCGAAATTGCTTGGGATTAAAATGTCCATGGACGGCGAAGAAGTCAAGTGGAACGGGCGGGCAGAATCAAACTCGCCTGTTTCAAAATAGTCGTAGAGAACCTTGTTCTCGTTGCTTGCGCAGATTAGCTTATTGATGGGTAATCCCATTTTTTTTGCGTAATATCCCGCCAAAATATTGCCGAAGTTTCCTGTTGGCACAACAAAGTTGACAGGGGTATCTTCTGCCATGCCGCCCTTCACAAGCTGTGAATACGCGTGGAAATAGTAAATTATTTGCGGAATTAATCTGCCTGTGTTAATTGAATTTGCGGAAGAAAATTCGCAACCGTTTTCGTTTAATTTTGCGTTAAGTTTTGCGTCAAGGAACAGGCGTTTTACTTCGCTTTGGGCGTCGTCAAAATTGCCCTTTACCCCAACTACATGAACGTTGCCGCCTGTTTGTGTAATCATATGTTGCTTCTGGATTACGCTAACGCCGTTTTCCGGATAGAAAACGATTATTTTTGTGCCTTCGATATCCTTAAAACCTTCCAGTGCGGAAACGCCCGTGTCGCCGGAGGTTGCGGTTAGAATAATTTGCGTCTTTGGGTTTTCCGTTTTTTGCAAAGCGGTTTGCATAAAGTGCGGTAAAATAGACAGTGCCATATCTTTGAACGCAAGTGTTCTGCCGTGGAACAACTCCAAAAACGAAACCTGCGGCGTATGGTGAAGCGGTGCTATATTTGGCGCGGTAAAGTTGTTTGCGTTGTACGCGTTGTTTACACAACACACCACTTCGGCATAATTGAAATCAGTTAAAAAATGCTCGATAAGCCACGTCGCGTGGGTGTTGTAATTAAATTCGGAAAGTTCTGCGGGAGTTTTGCCCGCTACGGGAATTTTCTCGGGAACATATAACCCACCGTCGTCTGCAATACCTTTTACAATTGTTTGTGCCGCCGTAAATGCGGTTTTGTCACCGCGTGTACTAAAATATTTCATATGACTTTCTCCCCTTCCAAGTCTGATTATATAGGGTTTTGCCAAAAAAGGAAAGCAAAATGTGAACCTTGAAATAGTTTGTCTGTTGTGTTTTAATGTGTTCGATTGGAAAAAAATACAGGGAGATGAAAAATGCTGTCGATTTTGATGGCGACATACAATGGCGAAAAATATCTTGCGCAACAACTGGACTCGCTATTTTCGCAAACGGTGACGGATTTTGTTTTGCACGTGCAGGACGACGCCTCCACAGACGGCACATGGGACATTCTTGTCTCGTACAAAAAACGGTATTCGGAAAAAATAAGCCTAATCAAACGCGATGGAAATTCGGGCGATTCCAAACACAATTTCATCGAGCTTATGGCAATGGTGCATGACGATTATCTAATGCTGTGCGACCAAGACGATGTTTGGCTACCAAACAAAATTGAGCTAACACTAAACAAAATGAAAGAACTGGAACGAGACAACCCCGCAAACACGCCGCTTTTGGTGCATACAGATTTAAAAGTTGTTGACGAAAACCTGCAAATAATAAGCCCGTCATACCGCGAGGCAACCGTGCGAAAATACGGCAGAACCGCCCTTAACCAAGTGCTTACGCTAAACAATGTCACGGGTTGCACGGCAATGTATAATCGTGCAATGGCGGAACTTTTAACACAGCCGCCGAAGTTTTGTGTGGTGCATGATTGGTGGTTACAAGTTGTTGCCGCCTGTTTCGGAAAGATAGGGCATATATACGAACCGACATTGCTTTACCGCCAACACGGCAAAAACGTAATCGGCGCGAAGGATGTTCGCACGCTTTCATATAAAATACAGCAACTGCGCAACACTTCGCATATAAAAAACAGAATCGCATCAACATATCCACAGGCGCAAAGCGTCTTGGATATCTACCGCAACAGGCTTTCCGCCCCGCAAATTGAATTACTGGAACGCTTTACGGCAATGCCCCGCGTGGGCAAATTTGCGCGTTGGCACACTATTTGCAAGTATAAATTTTTCATGGACGGCTTTAGCCGAAATATTGCGTATTTTCTATTTGTATAGGACGTGTTTTCAACATGACTAAAAAACATTTCGCCCTTGCGGCGTTAATATTAACTGCGGTGCAGTTTGTTCTTTTTTGGGACACTCTGCCCATTGAAGTAGCGGGACACAGGCCGGGTAACATACCAATGCTGGTATTTTACACGGGCTTTGTTTCCGCTACTTCTTCTATGTTGCTGGTTATTTTGCTGATATGCGTCACGAAAAAAACCTATGTGATTAACCAGCTTAAAACATTCTCCAAGTTCCGCCACCTTATGTTTTTGATGATTAAGCGCGACTTTGTAACGCGCTACCGCAGAAGTGTGCTGGGCATTTTATGGTCTGTGCTTAATCCGCTTTTAACCATGCTTGTTTTAACTATGGTTTTTTCCATGCTGTTTCGCGACATGGGCATAGAAAATTTCCCTGTGTACCTTTTAAGCGGGCAGTTGATGTTTAATTTTTTTAGTGAAGCAACAAACTCCGCAATGGTTTCAATCACGGGCGGCGCGGGTACAATAAAAAAGGTGTATGTGCCAAAATATATTTTTCCGATTTCTCGCGTTATTTCCGCGCTGGTTAATGTCGGGTTTTCTTTTTTGGCGTTCCTGTTCGTTTTTATTGTAACGGGCGAAAGTTTTAGCTGGACAATGCTTCTTATCCCAATCCCTGTTTTTTATATGTTGCTTTTTTCTGCAGGGGTTGGTATGTTTTTGTCGGCAACGAATGTGTTTTTCCGCGATATTTCGTATATATACGGCGTGTTGCTTACACTGGTTATGTTCCTTACGCCAATCATGTACCCCGTCAGCATTTTGCCGGACAGGGTTTATCACCTGATTCATTTAAATCCCATGTACCATTTTGTTTCGTATTTTAGGGCTTTGGCACTCAACGGCGTTTTGCCTAGCCTGTGGTCAAACATTATTTGCCTTGGGTTCGCGCTGGCGGCTTTGGGCGTTGGTTTTTATGTGAAAATGTCGCAACAAGATAAATATATTTTGTATCTGTAGGAGCTTTTTTTGGACAAGCCTGTTATAAGCGTCAAAGACGTTTCTATGTTGTTTAACCTAAGCCGCGATAAGACGATGGGGATAAAAGAGTATGTTGTAAAAGCCCTGAAACGTCAGCTTTTTTATGACGAATTTTGGGCGTTGCGCGATATAAATTTTGAGGTGAAGCGCGGCGAAGTTGTGGGGATTTTGGGGCTTAACGGCTCGGGAAAATCCACTTTATTGAAACTAATCGCAGGGGTTTTTAAACCCACAAAAGGAAGTATTGAAGTAAACGGCGCGATTTCGCCCCTGCTGGAACTTGGCGCGGGGTTTGACCCTGAATTTTCTGCACGGGAAAATGTTTTCATGAACGGTGCGATGTTTGGGTATGCCCCCTCGTACATGAAAACGCTTTACAAGGACATAATGGACTTTGCAGAACTTTGGGAATTTGAAGACGTCCCAATGAAAAATTTTTCATCGGGGATGTATGCGCGGCTTGGGTTTGCCGTTGCAACGCAAGTGGAGCCTGATATACTAATTGTGGACGAAATCTTAGGCGTTGGCGACCACCTGTTTACAAAAAAATGCGAAGACCGTATTAAAAAAATGTTGGAGGGCGGAACCACGGTTTTGCTTGTTTCACACAATATTGATACAATAAAAGAAATGTGTTCACGCGCTGTGTTGCTGTCGAAGGGCAAGGTTGTGCAGGTTGGCGCGGTAGAAGAAATTTGCAAAATCTACCAAGGAGATGATGCTTAATGGCTGTTAAAGGAATAATTTTGGCAGGCGGTGCGGGTACGCGGCTGTTTCCGTCTACGCTTTCGATATCAAAACAGTTGCTTCCCATTTACGACAAACCCATGATTTACTATCCCATTTCCACGCTAATGCTTGCGGGGGTGCGGGAAATTCTAATCATTTCAACCCCGCGTGATATCGGGCAGTTTGAAAATTTGCTTGGGGATGGCGCGCAGTTTGGGCTAAAATTTTCCTACGCCGTGCAGGAACAGCCACGCGGTTTGGCAGACGCTTTTATCGTTGGTGAACAGTTCATAGGCAACGACCGCGTCGCGCTTGTGCTGGGCGACAATGTGTTTTACGGGCATGGTTTTACGGGGCTTTTAAAATCGGCGGCGTCACGTGAAGACGGCGCAACAATTTTCGGCTATCCCGTTGGCGATGCAACAAGTTTTGGCGTGGTTGCCTTCGATGAAAACGGAAACGCAACTTCCATTGAGGAAAAGCCCGCAAAACCGAAATCCAATTACGCAGTTCCCGGGCTGTATTTTTACGATAACAACGTGGTGGAAATCGCAAAAACCGTTACCCCGTCCCCACGCGGCGAAATTGAAATAACTTCCGTAAACAATGCGTATCTGCAAAAGGGCAAGCTAAAAGTGGAACTGTTCGGGCGCGGAATGGCGTGGCTTGACACAGGCACACACAGCGACCAACTTGCCGCATCCATGTTTGTGGAAACCATCCAACGCCGCCAAGGCCTGTATGTTTCCTGCTTGGAAGAAATCGCGTACAGGCAAGGTTTTATCACCAAGAAAACACTCCTATCTCAAGCCGAGAAAATGAAAAACACAGAATACGGTCAGTATTTATTTCGACTTGCATAACGTCGTGCGAATGCACGGCGCGGCGGCTTTGCCGTCGGAGCGGAGCGGGGCTACGCCCCGCGTAGCGCGGGGGGATTGGGGGTGCAACCCCCATTGTGAAAGGACTGATTGCGTTGAATTTTATCAAGACGGAACTGCCCGATGTTTTCATTATAGAGCCTAGGGTTTTCGGCGACAGCCGCGGCTGGTTTATGGAATCCTTTTCGCAAACCAAAATGAAAGAAGCGGGGCTTAACTACGATTTTGTGCAAGATAATCATTCATATTCCGCACAGGAGGGCGTTTTGCGTGGCATTCACTTCCAAAACGGCGACGCGGCACAGGCAAAACTTGTGCGTTGCGCCCGTGGCGCGGTGCTGGATGTTGCCGTTGACCTTCGCAAATCTTCGCCAACCTACAAAAAGTGGGTTGCAGTCGAACTTTCCGCCGAGAACAAACGCCAGCTTCTTATCCCGCGTGGTTTCGGGCACGGCTTCATCACCCTTACCCCCGATGTGGAATTTTTGTACAAGGCAGATAATTTCTACAACGCACCTCAAGACCGCAACATCCTGTGGAACGACCCCGACCTTGCCATAGATTGGGGCATTTTGCATCCCATTTTATCCGACAAAGACGCTAACGCGCCGCTTCTTAAAGATAGCGATTGCAGTTTTTTATAATAAATAAATTAAGTTCGCGGGGGCGTTGCCCCCACACCCACAAGGGGACGGGAAGGCTTCCCGCCTCCGGCGGGAACGGCTCTTTGAGCCGCCGGCATTCGCCGGGTCATATCCCTTGACCCTATCTTTGAAAACCGCGTATGCGGTTTTCAGGTTAAAGTTTTGATGAAACTTTTTCAAAAGTTTCCGGGGTGTGGGGCAGAGCCCCACGAACTTGCTTTTAAAGGAGAGAATTGCATGACAGTTATAGTAACGGGCGGGGCAGGCTTTATTGGTGGAAATTTTGTTTATCATATGCTGGAGAAGTATCCGAAATACAAAATAGTTTGCGTGGACGCGCTAACGTATGCGGGCAATATGGAAACGCTGGACGGCGCAATGAAGAACCCACAGTTCGAGTTTGTTAAAGCGGATATTGCGGACAGGGATGCGGTCTACGCGCTGTTTGAAAAATGCAAGCCCGATTACGTTGTAAACTTTGCGGCAGAAAGCCATGTTGACAGGTCTATTACAAACCCTGATATTTTTTTGCGCACGAATGTGATTGGCACGGGCGTTTTGATGGACGCTTGCAGAAAGTATGGAATAAAGCGGTTTCATCAGGTTTCTACGGATGAAGTGTATGGAGATTTACCGCTGGACAAGCCTGAACTTTTTTTCACGGAAGAAACCCCGCTTCATACTTCAAGCCCGTATTCCGCGTCTAAAGCGGGGGCGGATTTGCTGGTTAATGCCTACAACAGAACGTATAAATTGCCCGTTACAATTTCGCGGTGCAGTAATAATTACGGGCCATACCATTTTCCGGAAAAACTTATTCCGTTAATGATTGCGAATGCGTTAAATGACAAGCCGCTACCCGTGTACGGCAAGGGCGAAAACGTGCGGGATTGGCTGTATGTGAAAGACCACTGCGAAGCTATCGACCTGATTTTGCACAACGGCAAGGACGGCGAAGTTTACAACATCGGCGGGCATAACGAGCGCACAAACCTTGAAGTAGTTAAAACAATTTTGCGCGAGTTGGGCAAGCCCGAAAGTTTAATAACCTATGTAACAGACCGCCCCGGCCACGATATGCGTTACGCCATAGACCCCACAAAAATTAACCGCGAACTGGGCTGGCTTCCCGCAACACGTTTCGATGACGGCATCAAACTAACCATAAAATGGTACTTGGATAACCGCAAGTGGTGGGAGAATATCCTTGCGGGCGAGTATCAAAATTACTATGAAAAAATGTATGGAAGCGGAAATTAGCACACAGCGGCGAAAGGTTGGGTTGCTATGCATCCAAGCTCAATGAACAATATGCAAATGTTTGTGAAAAAACATTTGTCGGTCGGAACCTCATCCCGTGCGCGAAAGGTTGCGGATATCGGCAGTCAAGTAGTTACGGGGCAAGCGGAGTCTTATAAAGATTTTTTCAATGCCGATTCATGGCAGTATTTAGGCGTTGATATGATAGAGGGTAACAATGTAGATATCCGGTTGCAAAATCCGTACTCGTGGGACGAGATAAAAAGCGATACATTTGATGTGGTAATAAGCGGGCAGGCACTTGAACACGTTGAGTATATCTGGGTGACTATGCTTGAAATAGCGCGCATTTTAAAAAGCGGCGGGTTGTGTTGTATAGTTGTGCCTTCGCAGGGGCATAAGCATTCTTTTCCACTTGATTGCTGGCGGTTTTTTGACGACGGATTGGTTGCACTTGCAAAGTGGGCGCGTCTTGAAGTAGTGGAGGTATATACACAAAATGCGAACTCCGATGATGAAATTAAAGACCCTGAATGGCAAGATTCTGTTATCGTGTGCAGAAAACCTCAGCACAGATTTTTTTCAAGAATCAAATTTTACTTGGCAAACAGAGTATGCAGATTAATGGTTAAAAATTTGGTAAACGGAGCGGTAAAATGAAGATTTTGGTAACAGGCATAAAAGGGCAACTTGGATACGATGTTTGCAAAGAACTAACCGCACGGAATATACCCCACAAAGGCGTAGATTATGACGACTTCGATATTACAAACCGCGAAGCCGTATTTTGTGCTGTTTCGGATTACAGTGCGGTAATCCACTGCGCGGCATACACCGCCGTAGACAAAGCCGAAGACGAACCCGACCTTTGCCGCAAAATTAACGAAGACGGCACAAAAAACTTGGCGCAAGCCTGCAAGCAAACAGGGGCGAAAATGCTGTACATCAGCACGGATTACGTTTTCCCCGGCACGGGCGAAACCGCGTACAAACCCCACGATCCAACCGCGCCGATAGGCGTTTACGGCAAAACAAAACTTGCGGGCGAAAAAGCCGTTACGGAAACATTAGACCGCTTTTTTATAATTCGTATTTCGTGGGTGTTTGGCATAAACGGCAACAATTTTGTAAAAACCATGTTGCGTCTTGGTAACGAGCGCGACACGCTAAACGTGGTAGCCGACCAAATAGGTTCGCCCACGTACACCGCAGACCTTGCGCCGCTTTTGTGCGACATGGCGGCAAGCGAAAAATTCGGTATATACCACGCCACAAACGAGGGCGAATGCTCTTGGGCAGACTTCGCACGGGAGATTTTCCGACAAGCAGGTCTAAACACAAAAGTAACTCCCGTGCCGTCAAGCGAGTATCCCACCAAGGCAACACGCCCGCTAAATTCGCGGATGGATAAAACTTGCTTGGAAGAAGCGGGGTTCGCCCGCCTGCCGCGTTGGGAAGACGCGCTTTCGCGGTTTTTGCAAGACTTGGTTCATGTGAACGGGGGCATTTAATATGGGTAAATACAATATTGGCAGAGAATTATTGTTGAGGGAAAATACATCTCATTCAAAAGCCCTTGGAAGGATAAAGCCAAACTCTATGGTTTTGGAATTTGGGCCGGCAGGCGGTGCAATGACGGAGTATTTGCGTGATGAGCTTAACTGTCAAGTATATATTGTTGAACTGGATAAAGATGATTTTGATAAAGCAATAGTATTTGCAAAAGATGGATTGTGCGGTAACGCTTCCGATTTGGAGTGGTTAACCAAGTTTTCACAAGTACGGTTTGATTATATACTTTTCATGGATATATTAGAGCATTTGTATGACCCTGACATTGTGTTAAAAAATGCGGTTTCGTTATTAAGGGATAACGGACGCATTCTTGTTTCCGTACCCAATATTGCGCATAGCTCTATAATCATAAATTTGTTGCAAAACAAGTTTGAGTATAAACCCGAAGGGCTTTTGGATAATACGCACATACGTTTTTTCACGTACTACTCTCTGCATAAAATGCTGGATAGTTCCGGGCTTACCGTAACGCTGGAAGACGCTACGTATATGCACCCCAACAATACCGAGTTCAGTAATGATTATATGAATTTGAACGGAAACACGGACATATTAAAAAGCAAAAAATTTGAGGCTGTATATCAGTTTGTATTTGAGTCGGTTAAAACCGAGTTTTTCGGTGAAAACGAAGTTGAAGTTGAGAAAAAAATCATACACAATCCGTTTTTAAATGCGTTATCGTATGCCTCTGTTTATTTTGATACAGGTGATGGATTTAGTGAAGCGGATAAAATCCTAATTCCATTCAGCCCCGGGAAGTTCAGCATATCTGCAAACCTCACCCCTAACGTAAAAATTCTGCGTTTCGACCCTGTTGAAAACGCATTGTGCGCGTTTAAAAATTTAGAAATTTTCTCCGATACAGGATACTTAAAATACGAAAATATCAACGGTTACAAGGCCGGTGAATATCAATTTTTCCTATCAAAAGACCCTCAATTTTTAATCACCCCCAACCCCGGAACTACGTGGATTAGAATTGAAGGGGAGCTTGTTGTTTGCCCGGATGATTTTTTTTGCGGATTTTTTTCTGAAACAAAAAAGTTATCAACGCAATTGCATCAAGTATCGCAAGAAGTCGTAGTTTTGCAAGGTGACAAAGCGCATTTGCAAAATCAAAAAAATGACCTGCAATCGGAAAAAGAGAAATTGTTGGTAGATATTGCACTGCAAAAACAAAAAAGCCAATGGGAGAAGGATGCGTTAGAAAATCAGATAGAGCAGTTAAATGAGTCAAAGGAAGAAGCGGATGAGTATTTAAACGGCATTATCAGTCGGTTATTAACCGAGAAGGAGCAAATTTTACAATCTAAGTTTTGGCGGATGACAAAACCTGCCCGCATTATTGTTGAAGGCATAAAGCGGGTAGTTTCGCGCACCCCAAAAGAGGATAATACTTTAAGCGAGCCGGAAGAAGTAGTGTACAATGTTGAACTTTGCGAGTACGACGACAGTACGTTACGTGTTGAGGGTTGGGGCTTTCACACAGAGAATGAACCGATGGAGTTTAACATATGTATTGCGGCAAACGGCCGCGAATATAAAACCCAAACGGTCTACGGACTTTCGCGCAAGGATGTTTACGCGCTTTACCAAGATGAATATGACGGCATCAGTGAACATATTGGTTTTTGTTCCACTTTTAAAATTGAATATCTGTTTGATTTTACCGTTAATCTTGAATATATCGTTAACAATCGGTCTTATGTAAAAGAAATCAAAAGAGTGCGCTTGTCTTTTCCAAGCAAAATTGCATTTTATCTGTCAAAGTGCAAAAAACATGGCATTAGAAAAAGTTTTTATCAGTTGCGAAAACTTGGGCTGACGCAGTTTTTTTCGTCACTTGGCAAACCCCGTTTTCTTCCTCAAAGTGAAAATGTCGGTGAGAAGGTGGAATTGTGCGGCTGGTTGAATGATAATTACGCAACAAAACCTTTCGCCCATAATTCCAAATATTCATACAGCAAAAAAATAGATATCATTCTGCCTGTTTACAACGGGTTTGAATATCTTGACGCTTTATTTAAAAGCATACCGCTAACCGAGTTAGATTACAACTTGTATGTGGTGGAGGATTGCAGTACGGATGCAAGGGTACTGCCTTTGCTGGATAGCATCGCGTTAAACGACAACAGAATAACTATCCTTAAAAACGAAAAAAATCTTGGCTTTGTTAAATCTGTAAACAAGGGCTTAAATTATGCAAAAAATCATGTTGTTTTAATCAACTCAGATATAGAGCTTCCGCAATTTTGGCTGGAGCGGTTAATGTACCCTATTTTGTTTAATGAAAAAGTAGCTTCATCTACACCGTTTACCAATGCGGGAACACTTAACAGTTTCCCTGTTATAGGCATTGATAACCCGCTGTTTGAGGGCTTAACCTGTAACCAAACAGACGAAGCCTTTTCGTTCATAAAGCCCATGTATGCAACTGTGCCAACGGGTATGGGGTTTTGCATGGGAATGAACCGGGACGCAATCAACGAAATAGGTATTCTTGATGAAATATTTGCAAAAGGTTACGGAGAGGAAAACGATTGGTGTCAAAGAGCAATTAACGCAGGGTATTCAAATGTTATGGTTGAAAATCTTTTCGTTTACCACAAACATGGCGGCAGTTTTTCATCTGCGGAGAAGGACGCGCTGATTGCTGAAAACAGTAAGGTTTTGGCAGGGCGGTATCCTAATTACAATTCGGATGTGTCTGTATTTTTTGCAATGGATGTGCTAAAGCCTGTGCGTGAAATTGTTTCAATGCGGCTTCTTACTTTAAAAAAATCTAAGAAGCAGTTTCTGGTTTTTGACCATAATATCGGCGGCGGTGCCACAGACTATCTGAATAAAAAAATCAAAAATGATATCGCAAACGGATACTCATTTATTACCGTAAGATACGATGCTTCTTTGAATATTTATTTGTTGCAGTATCAAGCAAAGGGCTACAAGTTTACGTTCAAGTTTTCTAAAATGAAAGATTTGAAATCCATTTTATCGTACTTCCCGTGTGGGGAAATTATAATAAATGAATTGGTAACTTACCCCAATTTATACGATACACTGGACTTTATTGCCGAACTAAAAAAAGATACAGGTGCGAAATTGCAAATGCTTTTACACGATTATTATGCAATTTGCCCATCGGTAACATTGCTTGACAGCAATGATAGGTACTGCGCTGTGGCAGAAACAACAAAGTGCGAAATGTGCCTGCGAAAGAGCGGCTTGCTTGATGTTTGCGATAATATTTCTGAATGGAGAAAAAGCTGGGCAGGATTCTTGTCTGTTTGCGACGAAATTATTGCGTTTTCAAACGCTTCATTGGAAATTTTTGAAACCGTTTACGGGGAAAATTACAGTACCAAGGTAATACCGCATAAAGTTGACTACGTGCAAAAACTAAACAAGCCGCGCAAAAGTACAAACACAATAAATATTGGTGTTCTTGGGGCAATAGGCCCGCACAAGGGGGCTAATATAATAACAAAGATGCTTGCGCTTATACCGCAAGGGTATCAAGATGTGCGGATAATTATAATAGGTTACTCCGGCGGCAACGTACCCCCAAGCAAATACTTGCTTGAGACGGGAAAATATAAACACCGTGAAATTTCGGAACTGACCATAAAACATGATATTGATATTTTTTTCATATCATCCGTATGGCCGGAAACATTTTCATACACAACAGAAGAGGTAATAAAAATGGGTATGCCTGTATGCTGTTTTAATTTGGGCGCACCTGCGGAGCGCGTTGCGGTGTATGAAAAAGGTTTGGTAATTGATAAAATAGACGCAAAAACCGCATTGGAACAAATTAAAAATTATTGTTCCGAAAATAAATAGGGGCAAGGGATGGTAGATTTCGTTGGATAAAACAAAATTGTTACGTTTATACCGCAAGGCTTATAAAAAGGTAGAAAGAAACCCGTTGCTGTTTACAGTGTTGCTTTCATTTTTTATGGCGGTTGTTTTGTACCAAGGGCACATAGTGGAAAGTATACCGCTTTTTATGACGCAGTATGACGGGTTTGGACAGGCTTGGCCTTTTAGGGTTGCAATGGCAGATTATATCAGAACATATGGTTTTATCCCTCAATGGCATTTTGGAATAGGGTTAGGCGGTACATATCCGCCCAGATATCTAAGCCCGTTTGATATTATCCCAACAATCATGGGGCGTGAATTGTTGCCGTCTGTTATGGTGTGGTTACAGGTTGCAAAAATTGTTACGGCGTGTTTATTTTTCTTTTTGTACCTTAAAAAACTTGGGTTTCATCCTTTGGCGTGTTCCATGGTTTCGTTGCTGTACTCGCTTTCCGGGCATATGATTCTGCGCGGCGGAAACTGGGTTGCATATGGAACAGAAGTGGCACTTGTTGCCTTTTTGCTTTACGCAGTTGAAGTCTACTTCACGGATAAAAAATGGTATTTAACGCCTTTGGCTGTTTTTCTTATGGGTATTTCTTTTTCTGCATATATGCTGTATTTGTATGCCTTATTGTTGTTTTCATATGCAACAGCAAGGTATTTGTATGACCATGCGTTTGAACTAAAAGAGTATTTGTTGCGTATGCTAAAATGCGGGCTTCTTTTTCTTGTTGGTTCTTTGTTTTCGGCATTTAACTGGTTTCCAACATTTATGTCAATGCTTAATGCCGCCAGAGGCGAGACCGCAATTAGTGAAATATCACTTGGTATGGCAAGATGGATTGATGTAAGTAGTCACAGGTTTCTTTTGTCTGCATTTATGCGGTTTTTCTCTTCAGATGTGCTGGGAATAGGCGAAGAATACAGCGGGTGGGGAAATTTATTGGAAGGGCCGCTAAATTATGCAGGTATAACTGCGGTTGTTTTAATACCGCTGTTCTTTTATTACGCAAACAAGAAACTTAGGATATTTGCCGCAGTGGGGCTGTCTTTTTCTGTACTTTATTTTATATCACCGATGTTTTTGCTGTTTATGAATGGATTTATCGGCGACACATTAAAGCTGTCATCATTTTGGATTACTTTCTTGTTATTGCTGATGCTTGCGTATACATTTGAAAAGTTGATACAGTCACCGAAGATTTCCGATAAATTCATTTTTGTTAGCGGGGCTTTGTCTGTGGCTTTGTTTATCGGTGCAACGATAATGTCGGCAAATAGTAACCTTACCGTGGTGTATTCAATTGTGGTTGCTGTCGTAGCTTTGATGGTACTATATTTTGTTACGATATATTTCTATGGGAAGCATAGGTCAAGAAGCTTTTTGGCTGTATTGTGTATTTTGATAATTGCGGAAGCCTTTGCGTTTTCCGGCATAACCACAAATTACTTTTTTAGAATGGCACGGGGATTTTATTTCAATTATCAAGAACATATGATGCTTTTACAACGGGGCGAGGTAATGAACGCACTTAATGCGGAAGACCCCGGGTTCTTTAGGACAGCAAAAAGAGCCCGCCGCAGTCCGTTGTCTATGTCACAGGCAATGGTTGCTAATTATTTTGGCAGTTCGTATTACAGCTCTCTTATCAGCCATGCATATTTGGATTTTTCCAGGGCTGTTGATGCGCCGCTTTTGATGACAGGAAGGCAAGCATGGGGCTTGCATGACAGGTTCATGTTGCAAACATTAACTGCACATAAGTATCATATACCGCGCAATAACAGTGAAGTGCCTTTTGGTCATGAGCATTTGTTTACGATAGGCGACCAAAGTGTATATAAAAACCTCTACTACTTGCCGTTGGGCTTTGCGTATGACAGCTTTATAACAAGGGCACAATTTGACACGCTTGTTACGCCTGCTAAGCAAGATATAGCATTTTTAAGCGCGGCCGTGCTAAATGAACCCGACCATACGCTCAACCCATTTGACATTTACGAGCTTAAAGATTTAATGTACATTCCCCGCCAATCGGTTGAGATTCCCGACCTTGACGAAATAAGATTCCATCAGCTGGAAAACGTGCAAAACAATTTGCCTAAACGGTTAACCGCAACTGCCACTGATAACGACCCATTTATGGTTATACCAATAAGAAGCAAAGAAAAGGATATGCATTTTGCAATTTCTGTTGATATCACATCAGACGTTGACACGATTGCTCAGTTTTTTTGGGATGTTGACGGCACAGGCTTTTCGGAAGGTTATTCCCGCAGATATCGCGTAACAGGAGGCGAAACAACCGCAATTGAATTAACAATTTACAATGCTGATTTAACGGCACTGCGCATAGACCCGGGCGAAGCCGCAGGAGAATACGTAATAGAGAATCTGGTAATAACAGCATTGACCCCGCCCCCCACATACGAACTCTACGCCAAAGCCGTACACGCCCGCCGCGAGGAATCTTTTGTTATAGATTATTTCCGCCACAACCGTATCATAGGTAAAATTGAAACATTCGGCAACAGGGTGCTTTTCTTTTCAATACCCCATGCGCCGGGCTGGCGTTTGTATATAAACGGCGAGCGTACAGAAATTGAAACAGTAAACATAGGCTTCATCGGCGCGACGGTTGGCGAGGGCGTTCATCATATCGAACTGCGATATCGCTTACCCGGTTTGCTTGTTGGCAGTGCGATGTCTGCCGCGGGGCTTGTTGCATATGTAGTTCTTGTCGTGCTTGACAAGAAAAAGATTTTTAAAATAGAACCTTAAAACGCCAACAGCACAATGATGGAAAACAAATTCAAACACGCGCTTAGTAAGAAGATTAACATGACGGCATGGACGGGTTTCATGCCGTTTTTTAGTAGACGGAAATGGATATGGGTGATGTTTGAGGAGTCTGCGATGTGGGCTGGTTTGTTGGCGAGAAGGCGGCGGGCAACTACGAGAATGCTGTCGAAGATGGGAACGCCCATTGCAAGCATTGGAATGGTTAGGGAAATTACGGTTGCTTGTTTAAACGCGCCGTGCAGTGAGATTGCGGCAAGCATAAAGCCCAACAAATACGCACCGGAATCGCCCATGTAAACCTTTGCGGGCGGCAGGTTGTAGCGCAAAAATCCCGCAACCGCACCTACAAATATAACCGCCATAAAAGCGGACTCAGGCTGGTTCATGTGGAGGGCTACGACAAAAAACGTTGTGCCGGAAACAAGTGCCAACAGCCCTGATAAGCCGTCTAGCCCATCCATGAAATTAAACGCCGTAATAAGCCCCACAAACCATAGTACCGTCAAAACATACTGGATTGACATTGGCAAGTATACATAAGTTTCCGTAAACGGATTCATAAAGCCTGTGAATCGTACACCCGCAACAAATGCAAGGGTTGCCGCCAAAATTTGCACCGCAAGCCTTGGCCAAACAGGAAATTCTTTAAACCGTGCCTTGGAAAGGTCGTCGACAAGCCCTACGGCAACAATCAGTGCCGCGCCGCCAAGCACTGCCCACAGAGCGGGGTCTGCGCCGTCTGCACGCAAAACGAAAAACAAAAAGCCCACGGCAATTGCAAGAAACATAGCCACCCCACCCGAAAGAGGTATTGGTAACTTATGCTTTTTGCGCTCCGTAGGCTTATCGGTAAAATCTAACTTGGTAGCAACTTTCGATAAAACAGGCATCAATACAAGAACAGAAACAAACATAATGACAAACGCAACTGCATACCACATTTAATTTCCTCAATTCCGCAAAAAATATGCTTCCGCGCCATTATTATACCCGTTTTCTTGGAAAATTATATTACATTTTGGTGACTTCACAGGAAATAAATATGCTTACACTCATTAAACATACAAAGAGCCTGAGGATATGATAAACTGAGCATATGGCATACGACAACAGGTACAGAATGAGAGCGGTTGAATATCGTAAAGGAAGGAAATACGATAGAAGCAACGTGNAAAACATTCAAAATAGGCGAAACCACGTTGAATTGAAGCAGTGCGAAAAAGTCTTAAAAAGCTGAAAATCACGCGTAAAAAAAGACAAAACGTTACAAAGAACAAGACCCCGAAAAAGTAAGGGAATACCAAGAATCTATTGCCGATACTCCAAAGGAGTCCATTGTCTATGTTGACGAAACGGGAATAGATACATTTATCCACAGGGATTATTGCAAAGCAAAGCGCGGCAAGAAAGTGATTGGTAAAGTAGCGGGAAAAAGGTACAAGCGTATAGGAATTGTGGCAGCCAAGCTCTCTTCAAGAATAGACCTGTCCGAAAACTCCGTAATGCCGCCTTTGCGGAGTTTTCGGACAGGTCTAATAATAGAACCGTTGCAATATGAAGGCACAATGGATTCCGGTTTGTTTGAAACGTGGTTTAAAAAAAGACTTTTGCCTGCACTTCCCCCCAACAGCACCATTGTCATGGACAGGGCTTCTTTTCACAGGAAGAGCAGGCTTGTTCCGCTTGCAGAAAAGTTTAGACATAGAATTGTATTTCGCTCACCTTACAGCCCGGAGATTAACGACATCGAACCCTTTTGATCTTGGCTGAAAAATCGACTTCGCAAGGTCCTTCCTCATTTTCATGATTTCGATTCCGCTTTGGAAGACTGTTTTAAGGTTGTTTGAGTATATACCTTAAAAATTGCAATCTGTTCAACAGATTTTTGGGCATAGAAAAACCGCTTGCGGAAATTTTTAATCCATGCAAGCGGTTTTTTTGTCTTTCTTCCTAATACATATCCAGCAACAAATCTGATGGATTCATGGGGGAACCGTTGTAGGTGACGTGTAGGTGAACATGGGTTCCGTTGTTGGCTGCGGAAATTGACGGGCGACCGATGCCGCCGATGATTTGACCCGAGCGCACGATATCGCCCTCTTGTACAAGGACGCTTTCCATAAGCTGGCCGGTGGTTGTCTGCCAGCCGTTGCCGTGGTCGATTGTTACATAGTTACCGCGCCAGAAGTCTGTACCGATTGACACTACGCGCCCGTCTGCGCCTGCGCGAACAGGGTCGCCCTCGGCGGCAGAGATTCGCAGATTGTCATTTGTACTAAACCTGTCCATGGTTGGGTCGAAGATTAATGCGGTTACGCTGAAGGGCATTACCACTTCGCCGTAAACGGGCCACGCAAGTCGGTCTTCGGATGTGAACGGCTCGAAGGTTTCCACTGCGGGCGGCGGTGGCGGAGCGGGTGGTTCGGGTTCGGGCTCTTGCTCCGTTTCCGTCACGGGCGGCTCTGTCGGTTGCGGCTGTTCACGCGGGGGCGGTGTCGGCACGGGTTCGGGCGGCGGCGTTTGGCGCGGCCTAAACCATGCTTCGTCCATTTGGTCTAAATAGCTGTCAACTTGGTCTGCACCTACGTACACAGTTGGTTCGTCTTCATATACTCCTGTCGGCGTCCTGTTTGCAATTGTTACAACCACTGCCAATATTGCAACCGCTCCCAGACAAGAATATAGTGCGATGAAAAATCCTTTCTTCCGAAAAATACTGCCCTCCGGCCAAGAAACATTTTTCATTCGCTCACCTCCTAATATAAAATTTATATCGGGAGTATTGCCTTGTAGCGGGGCGGCTAAACCTTTTTTATGTGAACAATTGCATAATTTCTTCCAGCGGCTCTCCAATGTCGGGTCGGATTATCGTAATCACGCGGGCAATTCCGTCTTGTATATTAATGAAGTAATGCCCGTAAACATTTACGGCAACGTCGGGAATGCCCATGTCCATTGTGGTTTGGAATGTCTCCCATGTGTCGCGCACTATTGTCACGGGTGGAAGATTGCGGTTTATGCTCATTCCCATTTCTTCGGAGTGCAGCACCATTTGGTCAACGAAAACGGCGGCTTCTTCGGGAGTGATTTCGTGGGTGGAAATGCTTACCGTCACGCCAAGCGGGCTTGTTGCGGTGAAATCGTGCGGGTGAGAACCTGCGGATTCTGTCCAGTGCTGCGGCAAATTGAATACAGGATTATACGGGTATGGCAACGGCATAGTCAGCGGTATTTCAGGCACTGCATCGGGAACAGGCGGCGGCACAACTGCGTCGGGTGATGTCAGCATTACAATTCCGTCGAAAAAATCTACTTGCAGTCCAACAATGTCTGCAATTGCGCGGACGGGTAGGTAAGTTCTGCCATTCATGATAAACGGCTGCGAATCTGCCGCAAACGAAACAGGCGCACCGTTAAACATTACGCCAACGCCGAAGAAAATTTCACGCGCCACGGGCGACGCCGAAACAACCGCGCCGCCAAGTAACGCAGTAAAAATCACGCCGCAAATAAATCCTTTTAATTTGTTAATCATCAGATATCTCCCCTCGGAATATTTATGAAAAGATTATATCACCTTTCCAAGAAATTTTCCGTGGATTATTGCAAAAGCAACGATATTCAGTTATTATTCAGAGTGTTAGGTTTTGATGAAATGGGGGGAATTTCATATGTCTAAAAACATATATGCGGTATCGTTTATACTGTGCGTTGCATACTTATTCACAAATATTACCGTTTTTGCACAGCAAGACGGCACCGCAACTTCCGAGCGTTTTTTTGCGAATTATGCCATTACCCCATACAGAGGGCAATACAATAATTTTCCCGGTGACGAAGCAAACGCGGTAGTACAAACCCGCGATGGTTTTATATGGTTTGGCGGATACGGCGGGTTGCACCGTTATAACGGTGGTGCTAATTTTACATCGTGGACCGCGCTTACGCCGAACGGCTTTGGTAGTTCCAGCATCCGCGCACTGTACGAAGACGCAAACGGCGTGTTGTGGATTGGCACAAACGACCGCGGCATAGTAGCGTTTGAACACGGGGTGTTTACCGTTTACGGGCGGGCAGACGGTTTGCCGTCAAGCAGTGTGCGAGCAATCACAGGCGATGCATACGGCAGAATATGGGGCGGCACAGCGGACGGAATTTTTTATATCGACAGCGAACGAAATATAACGCATATGCCGCTTGACACAAATGTTAGTACGCTTATTTCGTCGCTTGCGGTGGACGGTTACGGCAATGTTTTTGCCGTATTGGGCGGCGGCGAAGTTTACATTTTAACATTGGACGGGCAAACCATACGGCACGGCACGGAAAATGCGCGTACCGTCGGCATTATGGCAGACGGGCGTGTTTTAATTGGTATGCGTGACGGCGTTGCCGTTATTTTGTGCGACTATAATCCGCAAGAAATTCCATTGCCTTACGGCAGTATCGAATCCGTTTTTGTGGACTCTAACGATTTCACATGGATTTTATCCACCGATGGCATCGGCTTTTTCGATACAGACAAAATATTTCACAGCATAGGCAACCCAAACGGGGCGGGTTTTTACACCGATATGTGGGAAGATTATCAAAGCGGCTTCTGGTTTACCGCAACACGGGGCGGCATAACGCGGCTTGCGCCAAGTGCGTTCACACGTGTTGGCGGGATTAACGCAAACGGCGGCCCGTCTAACGCGGTTGTTTCTTGGAACGATTTGATAATCATAGGCACGGACGCGGGCTTAACTATTTTTGACGCGGACTGGAACACATTGCATGAAGAATTTTCCGATATGTTTGAAACGCGCATTCGTGGTATTACCGTGTGTTCCCAAAATTATGTGTGGATTGCGACCCATGCGGATTGGGGCATTGTGCGCTTTAACCCCGCAGACGGCACGTACACAAACTGGACACCCGAAGACGGCTTATCAACCGAGCGCACACGTTTTGTGCAAGAGATTTCCGACGGGGTTATTGTTGTGGGAACGGCGGCGGGCATTGATTTTATAAAAGATGACGTAATTGTTTCCGCTCATGATGTTTTTGGAACGGACGCTGAAATAAGAACGCCCGGCATGATGGTGCTTTCCACCGCATATACAACGGATGGTACGCTTTTCGCGGGTACGGACGGTGACGGTATTTATGCCGTAAACCGTAACGGCTACACCCGCGTTACAGAGGAAGACGGTTTAACGGGCGGCATTGTGCTTCGCGTTTTATATGACGCGGAACTGGACGGCGTGTGGGCGGCGGCTTCGCCCGGGCTGTCGTTTATCGATGCCGAAAATAATGTTCATGCGATTGAAAAAGTACCGCCGCTAACTTTCTTGGACATTATGCGGCATGGCGACGACTTGCTTCTTATGTACTCCGGCGCGATTTTTCTAACGAATGCCGCCGATTTGCTTGACCCTTACGTGCCGTTTGAATACGAAACGATTTACAGGGGTTCGGGGCTTACCGCGCTGATAAACGCCAATGCGTGGAACATGGTCACAGATGACGGGCGGCTGTTTTTTAACACAGACAGAGGCGTTCAGCTATACAATTTTGAAAGTGAACCGCCGTCTTTTATTCCAAATGTGGGCATTGCGGAAATTTATATAGACGGCGTGAAGCAAACAAATTTCTTTAACGAAACGGTAGTTATCCCGCGTGGTTCGTATCGTTTAACAATCCAGATGTCGTTGCTGTCTTTCGGCTTTGCAGATGATTCCGTGTTGCGCTTTATTCTCGAAGGACAAGATTCCACACCATACACGCTAACACGCGGCAGTAACATGGAAATTTCGTACACAAATATTCGCGGCGGCGATTACACACTGCGCGTATGGTCGGAAGATTTTTACGGCAACATTGGGCATTATATCGAAGTCGAATTTTTCAAAGAGCGCAGTTTTTTTGAACACATCGGCGTATGGATAGTGCTTGCCGCGCTGGCACTCTTAATTATGTACGGCATAAGCATTTCCATTGTCCGTTACCGCACCCGCATTCTTTTGGCGCGTCAACAAGAATACCGCCAAATACTTTCTCAATCCCTTAAAGCAATCGTAAACACAATAGATGCCAAGGACTCGTACACAAGCGGTCACTCTGCGCGGGTTGCCGCGTACTCTGTAGAACTTGCCCGCAGAATGTCCATGAGCGACGATTTTATAGAAAATATGTACTACATCGGCCTGTTGCACGACGTTGGTAAAATCGGCATTTCCAATTACATCCTCAACAAACCCGGCCGCCTTACCAACGAAGAATACGAAACCATCAAAACACACACCACCATTGGCTTTGAAATTCTCAAAGGCATAACCGCCATCCCCAACCTAACCGCAGGCGCGGTAGAACACCACGAACGCTGGGACGGAAAGGGCTACGTCAGCGGAAAAAGCAGCGACGATATCTCTCTGGAAGCCCGCATAATCTCCGTTGCAGACGTCTACGACGCAATGGCTTCCGACCGCGCTTACCGCGAAGCTCTGCCCAAATCCGCAATACTGGAAGAATTCCGACGCTGTGCGGGCTACCAATTCGACCCCGCCATAGCCGCAATCGCAATCGCCATGATTGAAAATGATGAGTTTGAGAAGATTAATACGGAGGATGTTTTATAGTGAATCGTTTAGATGGGATGAAAAACAGTGTTTGATATTGAGAGCATTCAAGCCCTGTTTGATGGCGATGCCGTTAATTACAGAAAACATTTTACAACCCGAATTGAAGAGCGCAATATAACAAAAGCGGAAGTTGCTCATGCCATTTTATCGGGTGAGATTATTGAACAATGCCCTGATGATGAGCCATTACCCAGCGTTTTAATTTTGGGGTATACTAAGAATAATGAACCATTGCACATAGCTGTGGGTGTGGACGATTATGCAATTTGGCTAATTACAACGTATCGCCCGACACTTGATATTTGGGAATCGGATTACAAAACAAGGAAGGTGATTGTATGAAATGCGTTGTTTGCAAGGGTGAACTGAAAAAAGCCACTACTTCCGAATTTAAAGATTTCCAAAATCGCATTATTTTCGTTCGTGATATCCCTTGCCATAAATGTTCTGAATGCGGCGAGTTTGTGTTTAGCTTGAAAGTCGGCGTAAGAGTTGAAGAAATTATAGATACACTAAAAGAATCCTTAACGGCGGAAATTGCGGTTGTACAATATTCGCTAACGGAAATTAAAGCTGTACAATATTCCGAGACTGTTGCCGCTTAGCACGCTCCCCCCCCAGCGGGGTAATTACTGCGCTTTATACCTGTAATGCGGGTACTTGTCAAAGCGTGTGCGGCGTTGGCGCAGCATTCTGCGAAGGCGGCGTTTGTGTCGTGTTGCCACTACAAAAAACGAGATTGACAGCGTTAGCAGTGACAGGGTTAGCGGAATGATTAGCGTTAGTACATATTCGTTGTTCAAAAAAGAGAGTGCGCCCGTGAAAATTTGGAAGGGGTCGTAGATTTCTGCGGGGTAAATTTCGGGGGCGGGTTCGTATACGGTTTCGGCGTAATCGTAGCCCGGGGTGTATGCAAAAACGGAGTCTTGGCTGGTTAGCGTAACTTCTCCCACGCGAATGTTCTGCACGTAAACAGCCACACGCCCAAGGGTTGCGTCCGTAAGAACGGGTGGGGCAAGTGTTTCGGGGACGGAAAGCTCGTAGCGCAACCACGAGTTAGACCAGCCGTGGGGAAGTTCAAAGGTCAAGTCATTGCTTGCCGCAAGCCGAACGCGTCCAATTTCTGTCATGTTGCCGCCGATTTCTTGCTTCACAGGAACGGTGACGGAATACGCCGCAGAATCAAAAACCGTAACGTATTCCATGGGCAAGGCGAAACCGTATCGCAAAAGCGCGGAAGTATCCGTAAACGCGCCCGACCCCACGCCCTGCAAAACCGTTGCGATAAGCCGCCGTCCGTTTTGGTACGCGTATGTCACAAGGGTATTGCCCGCAGGAGTTGTCCAGCCTGTTTTTCCGCCAATGACAGCTTCATTATAAAACGTACCCGGGCGAATCATTTGGTTGAAATTTAACAAGTGCCGTGTTTCGGGTTGGCGTTCCGTTGGCGCGATATCGAAGCGCACGGATGAAATTATATTTGCGAAAATCGGATTCTGTACCGCTTCCCGCATGATTAACGACATATCATACGCCGTTGTAAAATGCTCCCTCGCGGGCAAACCGCTGGGATTAACAAAATTTGTATCAACCGCGCCAATTTGTGCGGCGCGGCGGTTCATCAAGTCTGTAAATTCTTCCACGCTTCCCGCGATATGCAGTGCCAGCGCAACCGAAACTTCATTCGCGGATTCCAACATCAACGCATACAACGCCTCATAGATGCTTAACGTTTCGCCAACGTCCATATAAATATGCGACGAATTGCGCGGAATTGACCACACCGCATAGTCGCAAAACTCTATCCGTTCCGTTAAATCGGATGCTTGTTCCAGCACAACCATCGCTGTCATTACCTTGGTGACACTCGCCGGATACATCCGCTCGCGCCCCGCGCTCTCGTACAAAACAAGCCCTGTCGCCGCGTCCATCAGCACAACCGCGCCCGCCGTGTACTCCGGCTTTGCAGGAATTTCCGCTTCATACCCATAAACACTGGTAATTTGCACCGCAAGTAGATATAATACCAATAGTACGGAAATTTTCTTAGAAATTTTAATCAATCCTTTCAGTTATAAAAGTTCTCGGGGACTTTGTCCCCGAACCCCTACGAACTTTTTTGAAAAAAAGTTCGACAAAAAACTTTAGCCTGAAAATCGCTTGCGCGATTTTCAAAGATAGGGTCAAGGGACAACGTCCCTTGCAGGGGATTGGGGACGGAGTCCCCAAGGTCTTATTGCTTAATCTTTAGTGAGGTGAAAAATGGCGCATATTTTGGTTGTTGATGATGAAAAGAATATTGTTAAAGGAATCAAGTTTAGCCTTGAGCAAGACGGCATGAAAGTTGATATGGCGTATGACGGCGAAGAAGCATTGCAGATGGCGCGGGATAATACGTATGACTTGATTATTTTGGATGTCATGTTGCCGAAAATTGAAGGGACGGATGTGTGCCGCCAGATTAGGGAATTTAGTGCGGTGCCTGTAGTAATGGTAACGGCAAAAGGCGACGACATGGATAAGATTATGGGCTTGGAATACGGCGCGGACGACTATATTACAAAGCCGTTTAACATTTTGGAATTGAAGGCAAGGATTAAAGCTATTTTGCGACGTGCGGCGCGGGAGAAACCGAAAGCGAAAAACCATATTGTAGTGGTGCGGGACGTTTCGTTGGACACGCAATCGCGGCGCGTTTTTGTGATGGACGCAGAAATTTACCTTACCGCAAAAGAATACGACCTTCTGGAATTTATGATGAACAACGTTGGCAAGGTGTACACCCGTGAAGCTTTGCTTACACAGCTTTGGGGCGCAGACAACGCGGGCGATGTTCGCACGGTGGACGTTCATGTGCGCCGTCTTCGAGAAAAAATAGAGGAAAATCCATCAGACCCGAAATATATTTTCACCAAATGGGGTGTGGGCTATTACTTCCGATAAGTTACCGTGGTATCACAGTCTAAGGTGGCGGCTGGCGATTATCTTTATCGCGTTAAGTATTGTGCCGCTGTTGGTTTTCAACGTAATAATAATGGCGTTTATTCAGGATTATTTTTTAAACGACCGTATCAGTGAGCTAAGCCCGCGCGCAATTGTAATGAGCAATATTGTGACGGGTTTTACTTTTGATGGCTTGCAACAGACCGCTCCTTTGCTGGTTTTGCAGGAGCGGGTGAGGGTGGAGAGTGCGGAACTTGGCGTTAGAATAATTGTAATTGACGACAATGCAAGGGTCATAGAGGACTCAAATGTCGCCGCGTTGGATTCGCTTATCGGGCAGACAATTCTTAATGCGGAAGTGATTAATGCGTTAAGCGGCAACGATTCTGTGTACTTACAGCGCGGCGAAGAGAATGTTCTTTTCATCACAGTAAGTGCCCGTGACGAAGTAAGCGGGCGCGTTGGCGCGGTTATGATTGTGGCAAACGTGGACGATATTTTTGAATCCCTTTCGGGAATACGGGCGCAATTGTATCTGTACAGCCTTGCGGTTGGGCTGTTGGTGATTGTGCTTGTTTTTGTTACCTCGCAACGGCTTATTACACCGCTCAGGCAAATTGTGCGCACCGTGCAAAGAATGTCTGCGGGGCAGTTAAATCAGCGCATTCCTATTACAAGCCGCGACGAGTATTCGATTCTCTCCGCCACTTTCAACGACATGACCGAGAAATTAGAACAAGTCGAACGCACCCGCGAAGAATTCGTTTCCAATGTGTCACACGAATTAAAAACGCCGCTTACGGCAATCAAAGTGCTTTCCGAGTCGATTCTTTCGCAGGAGTCTGTTCCCGAAGAAGTCTCCCGCGAATTTATGCAAGACATCAACTCCGAGGTAGACCGCATGGTGAATATCACAAACGACCTTCTGGCACTGGTTAAAGTAGAACAACGCGAACAGAGCCTGAATATCGCCCCCACAGACATAAACGCCCTTGTGGAAGATATCCTAAAACGCCTTTCGCCCCTAGCCGAGGAGAAAAAAGTCGTACTTCTTTACGAAGAAGTCCGCCCCGTTCAAATAGACGCAGACGAAATAAAACTTGCACTTGCTATCTCAAATATTGTCGAGAATGGAATAAAATATACCCCCAGAGGGGGTACCGTTAAAGTAGTTGTGGATTCCGACCATCAAAGCGCGTTTATCACCATCCAAGACACAGGCATAGGTATCCCCGAAGATGAGCAAGATAAAATCTTCAACCGCTTCTACCGCGTAGACAAAACCCGCGACCGCGACACAGGCGGCACGGGGTTAGGGCTTGCTATCTCCCGCTCCACCGTGCTGTTGCATGATGGCAGTATCCGCATAACCTCCAAACCCGATGAAGGCTCTGTTTTTGTGTTGCGTATTCCGCTTAGGAGGAGTTAAACCGCATGACGATAGAATACAAAAACCATCTCACGGTTGAAGAATTTAACGCCCTGCGTGTTGCGGTGGGACGGGAGGACTTAAAATGTTGCAAATCACAATCTGCGATGACGAAAAGCCGCAAGTGGACTACATTCGTAAACTTGTAAACACATGGGCGATGGAGTCAAGCCTCGCTGTTGAAATAACAGATTTCAACAGCGCAGAGGCTTTTTTATTTGCATACGAAGACAATAAAAATGCTGATATCCTCTTGCTGGACATTCAAATGAAGGGCGAAACGGGTATGGATTTAGCAAGGCGGTTGCGAGACGAAAATTATAACGGGCAAATTATTTTCATAACAGGCTATCCCGATTTTGCAACCGAGGGCTATGATGTTGGGGCTTTGCATTACCTAATGAAGCCCATCAAGGAAGAAAAATTTATAGAAACGCTGAACATTGCCGTGTCAAAATTGCGCCAAGAATCACGGGCGTTTATTTTCCCAAAGCCGCGGGGAACGGTTAAGGTTAGTGCCGATGAAATTATGTATGTAGAAATTTTATCCCGCATATGCATTTTGAACCTAACTACGGGAATAGAAGAAATCCGCATGAGCATCAGAGAAATGGAAACTTTGCTTGGCGATGGTTTTTTCAAATGCCACCGTTCTTATATTGTTAATATGAAATATGTAAGGCGCGTTACAAAAACGGCAATGATTTTAGATGATAAGCGAGAGCTTCCGCTTGCCCGCGGGTTGTATGATTCAGCTAATCAGGCGTTTATAAAATATAATTAGGGGTGACTTGTGGGAATTATGGATTTTTTTTTCAGCAAAATGATTGACCGCCGAATTGCCAACTTTCAAAATGATTTAATTAAAAAACACATTGCAGAAGTAGAAAATATTTACACACAAATGCGAGGCTGGCGGCATGATTACCACAGCCATATACAAACCATGAAAGCACACCGCGCCCTCAATGAGAATGAAAAAATCGACGAGTATCTTGAAAATTTAGAAACAGACCTAACTCGCATAGACACGCTTATAAAATCGGGCAATGTTTCCGTAGACGCTATCTTAAATTCCAAACTTTCCCTTGCAAATGCGCATGAAATTACCGTTAATGCCAAGGCAGTAGTGCCTAAAAAATTGTCGGTATCTGAAATTGATTTATGTATTATAATTGGCAACCTCTTGGATAACGCAATTGAAGCCTGCCTTAGAATAAACAATCCCGAAGAACGATTTATCCGCTGTTACATGGATATAAAACGGGATAATTTGTATATCTCTGTAACAAATACAAGCGGCGGGCGCACTGTGAAGGAAAGCGGGCGGTATTTTTCGGCAAAAGGAGAGGGTCATGGGCTGGGGCTTGCCCGTGTAGATAAGGTAGTTGAAAAATATGACGGGTATATTAAACGCAGCGATGAGGAAGGAGCTTTTTCATCGGAAATTATGTTACCGTTCAGGTAGCAAAACTTGCTTTTCACGCAAAATTAAATACGGCGTACATATTTCATGGCATACTATTCATGAGGTGATTGTCATGAACACAGCAATAAAACATGGTGTGTTTTCAAACATAGTCTTTAGCGTGGGCTTGCTTTGGCGGGCAAGCAAGGGCTTAGTTTTTTTCGTGTTTTTGGGAACTATTTTGGGGGTTGTAATGCCGTTTACGGGCATTCTTATTCCGCGCATTGTTGTTGACGAAATTATGGCACAGGCTTCTCCCCTCAGATTTCTTATTATAATGGCTGTTATGGCGGTGGTGATGGTTGTTCTTAATTTTCTTAACGGCTATGCAGAATACAATATCCAACATAAGGCAGGAAGCGTAGCACAGGCAGAATATACCGCGCTGATGTTCCATAAGCAAATTACAATGGACTACGCCAACCGCGAACACCCCGAATTTCTAAGGCTAATAAGGCGAGGGTGGCGTTCCAACTGCAACCTGACGCCTGCGGCCGCCTTTATGCATAGCCTGTCCAATCTTTCGGCTAACATTGGCGGGCTGGTGCTTTACGGTAGTATTATCGCGCTTATCCACCCGCTTATTATTGTTTTGCTTGTTGTCAGCGTTCTGATTAACAGCCTTTTGCAACGTTGGCACAGGCAGTTTGACGAGGCCAGACGAGAAACTGTTGCAACAATAGAAAGAAAACGCCTGCATATTTCAAGAACCTTGGGCAACAGCGAGCATGGCAAGGATTTACGTATGTTTTCCCTTACGGGTTGGCTACTGCAACGTGCCGACCTTCATACAAACGAAATACGTGAATCGGATAAGAAATCGGCAAAGCGCGGCTTGGTTGTCGGCGTTACCGACAATTTAACGGCACTTTTGCGTGATGGCGGAGCTTATGCATTTTTAACTTATTTGCTTTTAAGCGGCGGTATTGAGATTGGCGAATTTGTAATGCTTTTTGGGGCAATCGGGGGCATGGCAATTTGGATGAACGGGATTATTATTAACGGTTCGGATTTGTTCCGCGGCTCAATTGAAGTGAGCGACCGAAGGGAAATGCTGGACTTCCCCGACACTTCATCAACCAAGGGCGGGAAAAAACTATCCTGCAAAACCGCACCTGAAATTCGGCTGGAAAACGTAAGCTATACCTACCCCGAAGCAGAAAAACCAACCCTGAAAAACATTAATCTAACCATAAAATCAGGCGAACGCCTTGCCATAGTTGGCGTAAATGGTGCGGGCAAAACTACCTTGATAAAGCTGATAAGCGGTTTATATCAACCACAGCAAGGTAAAATTTATTGCGAAAACATAGGCATCACGGAATACGACCGTGAAAGTTATTTTTCTGAAATAACTGCCGTTTTCCAAGACATTGCGTGCCTTGGAAGGTATGTATGATATAGGCGAGGTTGTACGTCTTGTTGGTGCAATAACTGCATTTTACGGCGCAACTGTCGGCGTAATGGTTTCCCTGTCAAATTTGAAAGACAACGCCCCCTTCTTGGGAATGCTGTTCGACTTTTTCGACCTGCCAAGCACCAAATATAAAGGCACGCTAACCACAGAAAAACGGGCAGACGGCGAATACTCGCTGGAATTTCATAATGTTTCCTTCAAATATCCCGGCTCGGATAAATTCGCATTGGAAAACCTTAACCTCGCATTTAAAATAGGCGAACGCATTGCCATAGTAGGCATGAACGGCAGCGGAAAAACTACAATGATTAAGCTGCTTTGCCGACTGTACGAGCCAACGAGCGGTTATATTTCGCTAAACGGAATAGACATAAAAAAATATGCCTATGACGAATATATAGACATATTTTCCGTAGTTTTTCAAGATTTTACGCTGTCGGGCTTGCCCCTTGGGCAAAACGTAGCCACAAGTATCAATTATGACGAAATCGCTGTGCGTTCGGCACTTTTCAAAACAGGCTTTGGCGAACGCCTGAACAGGCTGGAAAACGGGCTAAACACGACTCTGTTCAAAGACTACGACATGGACGGAGTAACCGTATCAGGCGGTGAAGCGCAAAAAATAGCCCTAGCCCGTGCCATCTACAAAAACGCACCAATAGTAATACTGGACGAACCAACCGCCGCACTGGACCCCATTGCAGAATACGAAATTTACAGCAAGTTTAATGAAATAGTTGGAAACAAAACTGCAATTTTCATATCCCACCGCCTGTCGTCATGCCGCTTTTGCCATGACATTGCGGTTTTTAACGAAGGAAAGCTGGTACAGCAAGGAACACATGACGTTTTGCTTTCAAACACAACAGGCAAATATCACGAAATGTGGTATGCACAAGCACATCATTATGGGGAGGGCGTATCTACTCCTCTTTCCGCGCAAGCGTAGAAAACAGCAACGCGATTCCGATTGCAACGAAGATAACACCAACGGTTTGCAGTGCGAAAACCTGTTCCGTGGTGCGCTCTACCAGGCGGTAAAGCCTGTCGGCGCGGGGGGTGTCAAGGAAGGGGACGGCATCGGTTGTGAGTTGTATGATGGTAAGGTTTTCCATGCGTTGAAGATAATTCGCAAGGATAAATGCAATTCCGCCGCCGATTGCCGAAACCGTACCTGTTAAAATTCGTGCCGCAATGGCAGCGGAACCTTTGCCCGCAGCCGTCATTGCGGCGTAATCCGCAGGCGAAACTATGGACTTTGTAACGGCATCTACCGCGTGTTTCATTGCGGGAAGGCTTATGATTACAAGGGTTGCAATCATTTCGGGCAAGATGTACGCGCCGTTATAAACGGCGGAATAAACGATTACAGGTTGTCCCTCCGGCGCGAACATATAAAAGAAAATTACGCCCGAAAGAAACACCATAAGGAATCGGCCCGCAACACCAACAATGTATCCGATTTGCAAACCGTACTTCCATTTGCGAAAGAACCCTGAAAGCCCAAGCGCGCCAAAGCCCAAAATATAGTCAAGTACATACTGCACGGGGTGAACAATATACGCCCCCGTAATCGTATCCAAAAGCCCAAGCGCGGCTCCCGCAAAAACGCCGAACAGTGGCCCCAGCCAGTACCCCGCCAGCACAATAAACATCATGGAAAACGGCGTAACAGAGCCGCCCATGGGCATTCTGAACAGCGTGATTTGGTTCAGCACAAACGCCAGCGCGATACACACCGCGCCAACCGCCAACATCTTCGCCCGCGACGGCCCTTGATTCAAACTTGCAGACATAAAAAAACCTCCCTAAGATTTATCCGCGAGAAGGTTACTTCGCTTTCCTTCGCCGACATTACTCGGAGCAGGTACAAAGGGTAATTCTCAGCCCGTGAATTTCACAAGCACCCCTAGCGGATTAATTAAATTGTCCCGATAAAACTAACAGAAATGCCTGTTGTTGTCAATGGGCTAAAAAAAACCTCGGGGCTCTGCCCCGAACCCCGCAAGCCTTTAAAAAGGCTTGACCCAAACTTTAACATGAACCGGCGATAAGCAATGTCGCAACACAAAAACCGCGCGAATGCGCGGTTTTTAGGCAGGGGTTCGGGGATAATGAAGTGAGCGAAGCGAACGGCACTGTCCCCGAGAATTTAAACTTACTATAGTTGACAAAATGACTTCATTTGGAATATATTTTGCGTAGCATATTTGACGGGGCTGGTTTGGTGACTAAGAAGAAGAAAATTATAATCGGCGCGGCTGTTTTTGGTGTGTTGGTGATTTGCAGCGTTGCGGCGTTTTTGATAATCAATTTTGCGCAATACGACGATATGCGGGGGCGGCTGGATGTGTACTTTTTTAATGCGGCGGCAGGGCGGCTGGAGGCGGAACTGCACAGCTTGCCGCAAGTAGAGCCGCATTTGCAGATAGACTTGGCGTTGCGACATTTTGCCTTCGGGCCGGAGAGTTCCGCGCTTTCGGGGGTGTGGCCGCAGGGTGTGAGTTTGCGCGAGTTTCTGCGGGGTACGCATCTGGAAGACGGCGTTTTAATTGCCGAGTTTTCGGAATTGTATGACGAACTTTCGCCGCTGGAAGAAGTGATTTTTCGTGCGGCGTTTACGCTTACCATGGTCGGGATTCCGTATGTGGAAAGCGTGCTGTTTCGCACGGGATATGAAAACGAGTGGTTTGAATCGGCGGCAAGCATAACAAATAATCCGTTTATTTCGCCTGCGCGGCGCACGGCTACAAATTTTACGCTGTTTTTCGCAGACGAATCAGGCGAAGGGCTTATCACCGTGATTTATTCTGCCGAAGACGTAAATGTTCATACGCGGGCGCAGTATATTCTCGCGCTGTTAATTGAAGGGCAAAATGCGGCGGGGGTTATGCCGCTTATTCCGCCCGAGACTCATGTTCGCGATGTTTTTGTGGAAGCGGATTTGGGGATTTATGTCAATCTTTCGTCAGAATTTCACAGCCGTTTTACGGGAACAACGGCGCAGGCGCGAATGATGCTTCAATCCATCACGCACACCATGTTGGAAAACGCGGACAGCAATGTGCGACGCCGCGTATTTTTCCTCATAGATTCCGAAAGATGGGAGGACTTTCACGGCGTAAGTGACTTCCATTTGGGCTTTACCGTGGACAAAACCATGATGCTGGACTACGAAAGCGAACCATACGAAACGGAAGAAGAAGCCACATGACGCGTCCCATTCTTTTCGCGCTTGGCTTTTTGATTTTGGGTATAGTAGTTGGGAACGCGGCGGCAGATTTCTTCGCGTTCTTTTTTATTGCGGCGGTTTTTGTGTGCGCGTTTTTGTATCGGATGTTTAGATATACGCCCGTGATTATTTTCGCGCTGTTTTTTCTGGTTGGCGCGTGGCGCGTGGAACATAGTTTGTTCAGCCACACCATCGCGGAAACGGAAGCCGCTTTCACGGGAATTGTGCTGGACACGGGCTACACCGCAGGCGGAAATCAGCGGGCGGTTATTCGCGGCGAACACCCGCAAACGGGCGGGCGCGTTCGCGTCATGGCGTACATACGGCCGCACCAACGCCACGTTTCTTTGGGGCAGGAGGTGACGGTTACAGGCGAACTTCTGCCGCTTACCCGTGCGGTAAACCCCGAGGGCTACGACCAATTTCAGCATTTGCGTTCGCAAAAAATTGACGCAACAATTTGGCCGCAGAGCATACAAACAGGCGAAACCCGCCGAACACTTACGGTAATGCTTAGGCAGTTCCGCGACAGAATCGCCGCCGTGTACGATACCATTCTTCCCGCCCGAGAGTCTGCCGTAATCAAGTCCATGGTTCTGGGCGACCGCCTCGATTTAGACCGCGACTTGGCAGACCTGTACCGCGTTATGGGCATTTTTCACATACTGTCCATTTCGGGCTTGCACGTAACAATTTTAATGGTAGCCGCAAACAAGCTGCTTTCCCTTTTTTTGGAAGAACGACGCGCAGGGTTAATCGTGCTTACCATCATGCTCCTGTACTGCCTTATGACAGGCGCGGCTGTCGCTACCGTTCGCGCCGTAACCATGGGCGGCGTTCTTGTTGGCGCGAAAATCCTATATCGCGAATACGACCTGCTCGCCTCGGTTTCACTAGCCTGCATCGCCCTTCTCATCTACGAACCACTCTACCTCTTCAACGCCGGCTTCCAACTCTCCTTCGGCGCGGTTTATGGAATTGGAACGCTTACTGCGCCGATTGAACGGTTAATAAAGAAGACCGCGGGGGCTCTGCCCCCACCCCCCCATAAGGGGACAGGTCCCCTTGACCCCATTCTTTTTGGGATTTCATCTAATGCATCAATTAAAAGCTTATCTGTCGGCATTGCCGCGGTGGTTTCTACGTATATTATTTTTGCGTTTCATTTTTATGAAATTCCGCTTTATAGTGTTTTGGGAAATTTGGTGATTGCGCCGACTGTTACCATTATTTTGGTGTTGGGGGTTATTGTTGGATTGGTGGGGCTGGTTTCGATGCCTGTTGCGGAATTATTGGCGGGCGCGGTGTATTTTATTTTGCGGTTTTATGAAGCGGCGGCGATTTTTTTCTCGGGTCTGCCCTTTGCGATGATAAGAACGGGCGGCGGGAATGTAATTGTTTCCGCATTGGGAGTGCTGGTTTTATGTATGTTCGCGTATACGTTTCATGGTTTTGGGCAAAATTTTCGTAACCGCATGAAGGTTTTTGCGGTGACTGTGCTGGTGTTGGTTGTTGCGGTTTTTGTGAATGCAAACCCATTTAGCCTACAAGTGACATCACTTTATACCCACGGAAATTATATGGTTTTGCGCCGCGCAAACGACACTTTAGTAATCGGTGCGCTTCATGGCGGCGAAGCGGAGTTGCTTCGATATCTGGACAAGCGCGGCACAAACCGCGCCGCATTATTGCTAACGCATCCGCCGCGCCCAACCGATACCGAACGCTTAGCGCGTATTCTTCCGCGAATTCACACAATATATCTGCCCGCCCACGCAGAAGGCGTAACTGAATCGCTAATGCACGCCACACTACACGAACTGCCCCTTGACGAAATTCGCATTGTATTTCTGCAAGACGGCGACAAACGCATAACGCGAGATGTATCCGTGCAGGTATCCGCACTGCCCATGGGGCAATTTCATGTCAATATCCACAAATAAATACGACGCAGAAATTTTCCGCGCCGTATTATTTGCAGTGTCCTATCGGTCTGTTGTAACGTGCGTACGGTGGTGTTCCCTTCCGAAGAAGCTGATACAGTAAAGACCGGCAAGCGCGATAAGGGTATATATAATACGGCTTATGATGCCTTCCATGCCGCCGAAAATAACAGCGATAAGGTCAAATCTAAACAGGCCTATAAGACCCCAATTAACAGCACCAAGTATTACCAAAGACAAACAAATGTAGTCCCATGTTCTTGAGCGCATTATTTCTCCTCCTTCCGTCTAATGGGCTTGCGGAAATCAGAATAATGCAAGCCACTTTTTCCTATTATCTCTCACGCAAAAGAAAATATGCATTGTTCACCAAAAACCTTGCGCGGCGCATAAGATAAATGTAAGAGGTGATTATTTTGATGTTTGATGCGCAACTTGCGGGCTTGTTATCGGGAACGCTTTTCAGAAAAATTTTTAATAATGAACAACTATCGCTTTTCGAGTATAATTCACTTGTTGGGCTGTTGATAAACAATAACATTCCGTTCGATATGGCATTTGTTTCGGGAACACGAAAGAACCCCGCGTCCCTGCAATTGACAATTCACGTAAACCCAACAGCAACAATGGTGCTGGTAATTTCGCTTGAACCGGGTTCGTCGGTATTTTCGCCCAGCCCGTAAAGTTTTTTGCCGAACTTTTTTGAAGAAAAGGAGCTTTCCACATGGAATTATGGCTTTTTTACGCGGCGGGCGCGGCAGTTTTTGCCGCCCTTGTAACAATTCTTGCAAAAATCGGAATAAAAGACGTAGAGTCAAACCTTGCCACGGCAATCCGAACAATGGTCGTTTTGGTTTTCGCGTGGCTGATGGTTTTTCTGGTCGGCTCGCAAAATCAAATTTTCCACGCCGACGCAAGAACGTGGACGTTTCTCATTCTTTCAGGTCTTGCAACTGGCGGCTCGTGGCTTTGCTATTTCCGCGCACTAAAAATGGGCGCGGTAAAACGTGTCGCGCCGCTAAAAAAAAGCAGTACAATCCTCACCATGATTTTGGCATTCATCTTCCTTGGCGAACCAATCGGCGTGTTTACTATTATCGGCATGGTACTTATGGCAATCGGCACATTTCTAATGGTCGAACCTTCCGCGAAAAAAAAATCTGAAGAAGCAGAAAATTCCAAAAACCACGGCTGGCTCTTCTTCGGAATAATAGCGGCGGTTTTCGCAAGCCTTACCGCAATCCTTGCGACAATCGGCTTCCAATACATCGACGCAAGCCTTGGCACCGCCATCCGAACAATGGCAGTCGTCCCCATAAGCTGGCTTATGGTACTACTCACCCGCAAAAAAAATACGCCCCCAAGCGCAATTTCCAAAAAAAGTTGGCTGTTCCTCGTCCTTTCAGGCATCGCCACAGGCGCAAGCTGGCTCCTTTTCTTCCGCGCCCTCCAACTAGGCCCCGCAAGCCACGTCGTCCCCATAGACAAATTAAGCATCGTCCTCACAATGCTGTTCGCCCGCATCTTCCTCCGCGAAACCTTCTCCAAACGAAATCTGATTGGCCTCGCCCTCCTCACTGTCGGCACGTTAATTGTCGCAGGAATATTCTTTTAATCACGCAAAAAAAGAGGAAATGACATTCGCCATTTCCTCGTAATTACATAGTTTTTAACTTACTATTTTCCTGCCGTACCTGCAACATCCAGTTGAATTTGACAACGGTGAATGTCTTTGCGGTAGGCTGTTTTTTCGTTAAAATCTGATGCCGCATCACAAAGGCGTTGGTACTCCTTCATTTTTGCAGTAACCTCTGCGGTATCAATTTCATCGGGTTTGTATGCGGCATCGGAAAGAATGGTAAGGATATCATCGCTTACGTGCGCAACGCCACCCAATACAACCATTTGACTTTCTTGGTTGCTTGCTTCCTCATCAAAAATCCGCAAAACCCCCGAGTCAAGCACCGCCGAAACAGGCATACGCCCGGGCAAAATGCCCATATCACCCGTTGTACATCGCATAATTACCATGTCAACGGATTTTTGAAATTTGTAGGGGCTTTTGTCTGTTGCCATTGTAGGCGCAATAACCCGCAACTCTATTTTTTTATCAGACACAACTTCTGCCATTTTTTTGACCCCCGCCCCTACGCTTGAGACTTCTTGTATTCGGCAACAACTTCGTCAATGCTACCTTTGTTAAGGAACATACCTTCAGGGATTTCGTCATGTTGCCCTGCAATAATTTGCTTGAAGCCCTCGATTGTGTCCTTCAATTTTACATATTTACCCGGTGTAGAGGTGAATTTTTCCGCAACGGTGAAAGGCTGTGACAGGAAACGTTGAATGCGGCGGGCGCGTTCAACCGTAAGTTTATCGTCCTCAGAAAGTTCGTCCATACCAAGAATTGCAATGATGTCTTGCAAGTCTCTGTAACGTTGCAAAATACGTTGTACTTCGCGGGCTACATTATAGTGTTCGTCACCCACAACGGATTTTTCAAGCATACGAGAGGTGGACGAAAGCGGGTCGATTGCGGGGTAAATTCCCATTTCAACGATTGCACGGGACAATTCCGTTGTCGCGTCAAGGTGAGCGAAGGTTGTTGCAACGGAGGGGTCGGTGTAGTCGTCGGCGGGAACGTAAATCGCTTGGATTGACGTAATCGAACCGGCTTTTGTAGATGTGATTCTTTCCTGCAACGCACCAACCTCTGTTGCCAGCGTAGGCTGATATCCTACGGCGGAAGGTACGCGCCCAAGAAGCGCGGATACTTCCGAACCAGCTTGAACGAAGCGGAAAATATTATCAATGAAAAGAAGTACGTCTTGGTGAGAAACATCACGGAAATATTCCGCAATGGTTAAGCCTGTGAACCCAACGCGCATTCTCGCTCCGGGCGGTTCGTTCATTTGCCCGAATACCAGCGCGGCTTTACTGCGAACGGAAGAACCGTCCTTCAGCGTGGATTCGCCCATCTCGTTGTAAAGGTCGATACCTTCGCGTGTTCTTTCGCCAACGCCCGTGAAAACTGAAAGACCTTCATGCGCCGTTGCGATATTGTTAATAAGTTCCATTATGATAACGGTTTTACCAACACCCGCACCACCGAAGAGTCCGATTTTTCCGCCCTTCGCGTACGGACAAAGCAGGTCAACCGCTTTAATTCCCGTTTCCAAAATTTCTGCGGTAGCAGTTTGGTCTGAAAAGCCGGGAGCCTTTCTGTGAATCGACCATTTTTCCTTAGAGTTTACCGGCCCGGCATTATCAATAGGCCTGCCAAGTACGCTCATCATACGCCCCAGTGTTTCGGGCCCCACCGGAACAGAAATTGGCGCACCGGTATCAATGGCTGCCATACCACGCACAAGCCCGTCCGTTGAACCCATTGAAATGCAACGTACCACGTTGTCACCAAGGTGCTGGGCTACTTCCAGAACTACGGACTCCTCGCCACTGCCGCGTTCAATTTCAATCGCGTTATAAAGTGCCGGAAGACCGCCATCGAAACGGATATCTAAAACCGCTCCTGTAATCTGGAGAACCTTTCCTGTATTTGTGTCTGCCAAGTGAAACCTCTCCTTTATTGAAGCGCGTTCGCTCCGCTTACAATTTCTGTTATTTCTTGCGTTATTATGCTTTGACGTTGACGGTTAAACATCAGCGTTAATTTTTCAATTATGTCGCCTGCGTTTTTGGTTGCCGAATCCATACTTGTCATACGGGCGGCTTGTTCGCACAGCGCGGAAGACGCCATTGCGGCATACAGATACATGGACAAATACCACGGTACCACGTTCCGCAATACTTCCGCAATGCCCGAGTCAAACTCGACCTCTTGCGCCATGGCAGCGCCGCCTTTTGCTTCGGGTTTGGGAAAAAATCCTAAGTCTTCCCATTCTTCGCCCGCCTTCAAATCCGTACCAACAACGCGGCGCAGATAATCGGGGCGTACAGGAAGAACTTGCCTTATTATAGGTTCAAGCGAAAGAACGGTAAAAAACTGGGTATATACCAATTTAACTTCGTCAATTTCGCCGCTTTCGTACATGGAAATTAATTTGTCTGCCGCCTTTTTTGCTTCTGCAAAATTAGGCGTTTCAGACGGCGTACCTGCGTCAATCATTCTAAGCTTGCCGCTTGGGTCGTAGTATCTTCCCTCTTCGTCCCACGTTGCGGGCTGACGAGTTTCCGCCACTATTCTGCGCAGAAAGTAATCCCGTCCTTTGTTGCCAAGGGGCAAAAACACAGGCTGGGTGTCACTATCCTTCACATATTTTGCAAGCATTTTGCAAACATTGGAATTGTAACCGCCGCACAAACCGCGATTGCTTGTAATAAGCACATACGCAGTTCTTTTAACCGCACGGGGTTTAACAAAAGGTTGCTCTAAAGCGCGCTCGTCGCCAACTGTGTTATACACAATGTCAAAGGTAGCTTGAACCGGTTTGCCAACGGCGGCTTTATTTGCCCTTGCGCGTTGCAACTTGGACGTCGCAACAAGGTTCATTGCCTTTGTTATTTGCGATATATTTTTTACAGTCAAACGTCTGCGCTTTATCGCTTTCATTGACGGCATACGTCATCACGCTCCTTTTTTAAAAGTTGCTTTGAATGACGCGATTGCCTTATCAATTTCATCGCCCAGTTCCTTGCTTATTTGCTTTTCGGTTCTGATTTTATCCAGAATACCGCTGTGTTGCTCTGTGAAAAATTTAATGAACGCCGCTTCCATAGCTTGGATATCTTCAACAGCAATATCTGAAGCATGGCGTCGTGTAATCAGGTAGAACAAAAGAACCTGTTGCTCAACGGGCAAGGGCGCGTTTTGCGGTTGTTTAAGAATTTCAACAATGCGGCGACCTTGGTCAAGACGCTCAAGGGTATCCTTTGTAAGGTCTGAACCGAACTGCGCGAAAGATTCAAGCTCGCGGAACTGTGCAAGTTCAAGACGAAGCGGGCCGGCAAGTGATTTCATTGCCTTAATCTGCGCCGCACCACCTACGCGGGAAACGGAAAGACCGGGGTTGATAGCCGGACGAATACCTTTGTTGAAGGATTCAGACTCAAGGAAAATTTGCCCGTCTGTGATAGAGATAACGTTTGTTGGGATATATGCGGAAATGTCACCGGCTTGCGTTTCGATAATGGGAAGTGCGGTAAGCGTTCCGCCGCCGCGTTCCTTCGTTAAGCAAGCCGCTCTTTCCAGCAAGCGTGAGTGCAAGTAGAAAACGTCACCCGGATATGCCTCGCGTCCGGGAGGACGGCGGAGCAAAAGGCTCAATGCGCGGTAAGCAACAGCGTGCTTGGAAAGGTCGTCATAAACCACAAGAACGTCTTTTCCTTCTTCCATCCATTCCTCACCGATAGCACAGCCCGCATAAGGCGCGATGTACTGCATTGGCGCGGAATCGGAAGCGTTCGCGCTTACGATACAGGTATATTCCAGCGCACCTGCGTCTTCAAGTGTACGCGCAACACGCGCAACCGTTGAAGCTTTTTGCCCGATGGCAACATACACGCAGTAAACCCGTGTATCCTTTTCACCAGCTTTTGGTGCGGGAAGTTTTTTATTGATAAGAGCTTGGTTGATAATCGTGTCAATTGCAATCGCGGTTTTTCCTGTTTGGCGGTCGCCAATGATAAGCTCGCGCTGTCCGCGACCAATAGGAATCATTGCGTCGATTGCTTTAATGCCCGTTTGCATTGGCGTATTAACCTCGGAGCGTTCGATAACGCCGGGCGCGATACGCTCAACTACGCGGGTTTTCTTTGCGGCTACAGGCCCTTTGTTGTCTACGGGCGCACCTGTCGGGTCTACAACCCTACCAAGAAGCGCGTCGCCTACGGGAACCTCCGCAATACGACCGGTACGTTTTACCGGGTCGCCCTCACTAACATGGTCGTCCGCACCAAGGAGTACAGCACCAATGCTGTCCTCGTCAAGGTTTAGCGCGATACCGAACAAATCGCCCGGGAACTCTAAAAGCTCACCACTCATGGCATTGTTCAGCCCGTAAACGCGGGCTATTCCGTCACCCACATGGATAACGCTTCCCGCCTCGGCAACGTCCATTTTCGAGGAATAAGATTTTATCTGTTGCTTGATAATGGAACTAACTTCATCAGGTCTAAGTATCATAAGAACTTACTCCCCTTTAAGGTTTTCTTTCATATCTTTTAACATTTTGCGCACCGTGCGGTCTAAAAAGTAGCCGTCAACATGAATGCTTATGCCCGCAATAACAGACGGGTCTACCAAAACGGTAACATCCACTTGTTTGTTCAGCTTTTTTTCAAGAAGCGCGGTAATTTGAGCTGCTTGCTCGTCGGTTAAAGGCACGGCGGAAACAACCCTTGCGGTGGTTTGCCGATTATGCTCTCTAATCATGTCTACAAGCTTGTTTAAGGCAGACAAAAGATAAGCTTCGCGATTTTTGGAAATTACAAGCCGCATAAAGCCAAGGAGGTCTTGATGGATATGCTCCTCGAAGGCTTTTTGCAGGAACGCAAATTTTTCCTCCGAAGCAATGCGCGGATGTGTGAGGATACGCTGTGCGTCCTCACTTTCTATGTTGTCACGCACAAGCTGTGCCTGCTCAAGATAATCGTTTAACAATCCGCTTTCTTGTGAAATACCAAACAAAGCGGTAGCGTAACGAATGCCAAGGTCTGCCACTGTGAAGACCTCCTAGTAGTTTCTTTTTTGCCGCTTACGCGGTTGCAGACTCCGCAAAAGCCGTTGTGGCTTCAAGCTCGGTCATTGCTTCTGAAAACAATTTGTCGTGTGCGGTTTTGTCTATGGTTGCAGAAATAAGTTTCGCCGCCATATCCGTAGAGATATCAATGATAGCTTGGTGAACCGCGCCTTTAAGCTGTTCTTTTTCCGTAGCGATATCGCGTTCTGCACGGCTTTTAACCTCGGCAGCATCGGCTTTCGCTGTTTCAAGAATCTTATCGCGGTTTTCACTTGCAAGCTTGCGCGCTTCTTCCAAAATGGCGGCGCGTTCCACTTCGATATCTTTTACTTTTTGTTCGTATTGCGTTTTAAGTTCAGCCGCAGTTGCTTTATTTTGCGCGGCATCCTTCATGTCGCCCTCAACGCGGTCTGCGCGGGCTTGAAGGACTTTCTTCACGGGCTTATAAAGAAGCCACGTAAGAAGAATCGCAAGCAAAATGAAGTTGAGAAGATTCGGTATCCCATCGATAAAGTTTTGCATATCAAGGTTGAGAATCCCTCTTGATTCGGGTGTGGCTGACAACAAAAACAGAGGATTCAATTGAACCATCTCCTACTTTAATTAAACTCCAAAAGCGGCGAATAGTTGGTTAAGGGGTGCGTTTGCGAAAATCAAAAGGAACGCGATAAGCAACCCGTAAACACCAGATGTTTCCGCAAGGCCGCAACCGATAAGCATGGTTGTTGTAATAGAGCCTTTTGCCTCGGGTTGACGTGCGATTGCCTCAACGGCGGCGGCTGCAACTTTACCTTGCCCAAGTGTTGTTAAAACACCGTTCAAAAGCGCGATTGCGGCTGCAATGTTAGCCAAACCAACGGCCAGTGCTAATGTTTCCATGAAAAATTCCTCCTTGAGAAATAAATTTTATATCAGTCGTAAAGCTCTTAATCTTCTGCCGCTAAGCTTACAAACGTAAGACTTAGCATGGTGAAGATAACTGCTTGAAGAGCCCCGACAGCGATATCAAAAAATATGTGAAGCGGAACAGGTATTGCAATATTTACAATGGGCACGGCATACAGCAATGACATCAGAATCATACCGCCCAAAATATTGCCGAACAAACGGAAACTAAGCGAAATTGGACGCGCAAGCTCACCGATAACATTAAGCGGCGCGAAAACGAAAACAGGTTCGAGGAATATTCCCCGTAAGTACGACTTGGCGCGATGCCTTATGCCCGCGAACTGGATTAAGAAGAAAGTGGACAGTGCAAGCGGGAATGTCATTCCCCAGTCTGCGGTGGGGGGACGAAGCCCAGTTACGCCAATTACATTTGAAACGAACAAGAACGCAAAAAGTGCGAAGAACCACGGCGCAAGATACATTACCGTTTTGTTTGCGTTACTTCCGTAGAAGCCTTCCCAACCGTCAACCATCATTTCAACAAGGTTTTGCAAGCCTTTTGGCTTATCTGACGGATTCCAACTGCTTGATTTAATACGCACAATAACCGCGAATAATATAAGCAAACCCATGACAATCCATGTGTTTACAGTGGTTTCCGTGATTAGGAACTCAAACCCGAATAATTCTAATGCTCCAAAAACATTTACGTCAAAGCTTAACAAAGTAACCCCCGCCTTATTGCACTTCGGACTCGGTTTCTTCGGCCGATTCTTCTGCCGCCTGCTCCGCGCCGATTGCATTTAATTCGTCAATTGCACTTTGGGTAACGCTTTTTGTTGATTTTTCGGAACTTTGCGGAAGCGGACTGTCTTCCAGTGCTTCCCGCATAAAGAACCGCATGGAGTACATTGCAAGGGGAAATGTGAAAATCCCGAAGAATGCACCAAAGAAATTAATATATTGCGGATTGCCCGCCTCGTTTGTTTGTGTGTTGTGCAACCAGCCAACAAGGAAAAGCACTGCGGCAGTAAGCACCAAACGAGTAAAGTATTGCCCTTGTAAGTAGAGTTTTGCCGAAACGGCATCGCGCTGTACGGCGTTGCTTACAGCACGTTTCATAAGAAGAACTTTTGCGATATTTAGAAACATTACCGCGCCAACCCCCATGCCGAACGGAATTGCGTCCGCGACACTTGCACCTTCTGCATTGTTTACCCCCATCATTACGGCAAGCGCAACAGAGGGCTCGGGGCTACCTGATATATACATATGAACGGCAAGGCCGCATAATGTCATTACAGCACTGAGAGCGACAATCACCATTATCAGTTTGTTGGCAACTGCGTCCATGGAAAACTCCATAAACATACCCTTTCAGCCGAAAGTTAGAATTTTTTTGCGATATCGTACATTGACTTAAAGCCCGCAAGACATCCCAGCAAAGAGAAAATGATTAGAAGCAACGGGTCTGTGCCGAGACGGCTGTCCAAAAACAGCCCCAGCAAAACGCCCACAAGCACACATGATGCAACGGATATCGCAATTTGCGACACGCAACCCATTGCACGCATAATGTTCTTTCTGTCTTGTTTGGAAAATTTTGAATGCTTTTCCAACGCTTCACCTGTCTTCCGTAAAATCCTTAGACAATGATATCCTATTTTGGGAAAATGTCAAGACATTAAAAATTGTAACATATCTGACATAATTAGAATCATTTTGCAAACATTTTACTCCATTGGGGTTAGCGTAAGCACCTGTCCGACCTGAACATTGTTGATGTTTGCGATGTTATTTGTTGCGCGGATGTGTTCGATGGTTGCGTGGGAAGAATTGCCGAAGTAACGGTTTGCAATTCTGGAAATACTTTCCCCTAAGGCAATTACGTGCGTGATTGGCCACTCCGGTTCGGGCGGCTGGGGCGGTACTACAGGGATATCTGTGCCGGGGCGGGAGGTTTCGTCCGCTTCCGGCGGGTGGTCGGGGTCTATGCCAAGTTCTGTAAGAATACTGCGCAGATTGGCGTTTTCTGTTTGCTGTGCGGTTGCGGTATTTTGCAGTGTTTCCATTGCGGAAGAGTGCTGTGCTTGCTGGCTTGTAAGCTGGGCTTCCAGTTCCGCAATCCTGTCTTCTGCTTCGCCGAAATTACCTCGCATGGAAATAAGCTGGAACGCAAGCACGGAAACAATCACAAGAACAAGAATTGCCGCAACGGAAAGAATTACCAATATCGGATTTATGGTTTCGGCATCGCGGTCGTTCGACCGTGCGCGGTTTGTACGCACATCGTTTCTGTCTTTGCGCGTGGGGCGGTTTGGATTGCGCGGCGGAGAAAATAGTTCTCCCGAATTATATCTGCGGCGGAAGGTCTCCAAATCATCAGGTGACGGATGCGGCTCGTTAGGGTCGCCCGCGTGTTCCTGTTGGTCTTCCTGAACGCGGCGTTCCTTCGGAACATTCACACGCACCGCCGGCTTTGGCGATGGATTACGCCTTCTACCATTGCGGTCGCGTGGTTCGCGGCGTTCGTTATCGGGATTTTCTTCCTGCGCGGCAATGGCACTGCCGCCGCCAAGAAGCCGCGTTGTTGCGTGTTCGCGCCGCCTGTGGCGTTCCACATGGGCTTCATCGTGCGAATTTTCTTCACGAGGGGCTTCTTCTTCCCGCCGAGGTCTGAATTTATCATGCTCTTCTCGCGGCTCTCGAGCTTCACGGGAAGGGCGTTCGCGTTTTTTTGTTTGTTGTTTGTCTTGACGGTCTTGCCTGTCGCGGGAGGGCGCACTGTCGAAACCCGTTACATACGCCCGTTTTATAGGAGGAGGCCCGTCTTCGTCTTCTTCATCCTCGACAAAAAGACGACCCACCGCAGCGCGCGAAAGTTCTTCGCTGTAGTAAGTATCCTGTTTTTCTTCTGGATAATCCGTGTCATATGTTTTTTTGCTCATTCTCAAACTCCCCCCGCTGAGGTCTATTACTTCATATTGTAATTGTTTTGCAAAATTGTGTCAATAAAGTTGCGAATAAGACAAAAATTGGCAATGGAACACGCGGAAATCAATTTTCAAGACCTTGGGGGCTCTGCCCCCAATCCCCCGGAAACTTTTGAAAAAGTTTCATCAAAACTTTAACTAAAAAATCCGCGTATGCAGATTTTTTGTGTTGTGCGATGCAGTTCACCGCTAGTCAAAATTTAAAGTTTTTGTTCAAACTTTTTTCAAAAAGTTTGTGGGTGTGGAAAATCCCACGGTTTTGACTCTAAAAATTGATTTTGGTGATAGGAACACGCCCCGGTTGCGTTTTTTATTCGCGCTGGTATAATTACGGTGTATTTACACGAAAAATGGGGTGTGAGATATAATGAAAATGAAAAAGTTTTTTTTGGTAGCCGCGTTGATTTTTGCAATGGCGGTTATTTTTGTGCCTGCGGCGGCGTATGCGCAGTATTCGCACGTTGTACGGGTGGGGCTGGTGCGTTCGTTTTTGAACCGTGACAGCATTACAGTTTTGAATACGGCAATTTGGGTTGGCACGGGGGTGGACGACAGTTTTGTTCCCACGGGTGAATTAAGGTCTGCAACGGGGTTTGCCGTTCGCAACAGCGGCGGGCAAATTCAACTTTTAAGCGGCGGACAAGTTGCGCACACGTTTCCGTCAGGTTCTGCGGCGCAGATTATGGATTCTTACGGCGGCACTGTTTCCATGGGCGCGTATTCGTATCGCGGAGTGATTGAATTTATCCCCACGGGCGGCGCGGTTAGCGCGGTAAATAAACTTTCGTTGGAAGAGTATTTGTTTGGCGTTTTGCCTGCGGAAATGGCTCCGCATTTTCACTTGGAAGCATTAAAAGCGCAAGCGGTTGCGGCGCGGACATACACCTTCCGCCAAATTCGCATGAACGATTCTCACCGCGCACATCCGTTTGATATTTGCGACACAACTTGCTGTCAAGTATATCGCGGCGCGGGTTCGGAAGCACCCGAGACAACCGAAGCCGTTTTTTTAACCTACGGCCTGATGCTCTTCTATAATAACGAGCCGATTTTGGCGAATTATTTTTCGTCCAGCGGCGGCGCGACGGAAAACTCCGAAGATGTTTGGGGCGGCTTTCTCCCCTATTTGCGAAGCGTAAACGAAATTGAAGAACACAACCCGATGGTTTGGCAACGTACATTTTCTTGGTCGCAGATTACAACCGCCGCCGCAAACGCGGGCGCAGGAATTGGTACGGTAAACGGAATTTCCATTTCGCGACTTGGCGCGAGCGGCAGAGTGTTGCAACTAACTTTGCACGGTGCGAACGGCACATGGGTTGTGCCGCCCTCCGTTGGCGTTCGCGGATTTTTTACGCCAATCGGCGGCGTTTTGCCCAGCCGAAATTTCCAGATAGTTGGCGCGGAACACACCACGCCCGCCGTCACCGCAACAGACGGTCTTCACAATCGCCAATCGCCCCTAAACTCCCTGCAAGCACTGGACGCAAACGGCGCAATTTCCACCCTCCACTCCGCATACATTTACGACGGACGAACCACCCACCAAGTCCAATCCGCACCGCGCATTGCAAGCGGCGGTAGCGGCATAACAATAAACGGGCGCGGCTGGGGTCACGGCGTTGGCATGAGCCAAATGGGCGCAGAGGGTATGGCTCGCGCAGGACATTCTTTTTCCGATATTCTGCACCACTATTACACAGGCGTTGAATTGAGATGGTACTAAAAACCTCGGGGACTCCGTCCCCGAACCCCTGCGAACTTTTTTGAAAAAAAGTTCGACAAAAAACTTTGACTCAAAACCCGCGTATGCGGGTTTTGGAATTACGACATTGGATATCACTAGTCCATATTAAAGTTTTTGTTCAAACTTTTTTCAAAAAGTTTGCGGGGTGCGGGGCAGAGCCCCGCGGTCTTTCTTTAAAAATTAGAGGAGATGAAATCGTGTTAGAAAAAAAAGATTTTTATTATGACTTGCCTAAGGAATTGATTGCGCAACAGCCGCTGGAGAGGCGAGACGGCTCACGGCTGATGAGACTGTGCCGCAAAACGGGTGCGGTGACGCATACGATGTTTAAGGAAATAAAGGCGTTGTTGAATCCGGGCGACTGCATTGTTATTAATGACTCGAAGGTGATTCCGGCGCGGCTTTTGGGGCGCGGCGAAAGCGGAAGTGCGGAAGTGGAAATGCTTTTGCATGAGCGATTGGACGAAAAATCTTGGTCGGTGCTGGTTAAGCCGGGGCGCAAGGCGAAAGAGGGCGACAAGCTGATTTTTGGCGACGGGCGACTGGTTGCAACGGTGAAAGAAATTATTGAAGACGGCTTGCGCGTGGTTGAAATGGCGCATGAAGGGGACTTCGAGCCGCTGTTGGAAGAGATTGGCGAAATGCCCCTGCCGCACTATATCGAAGAGAAGCAGGAAGATACGTCCCGCTACAATACTGTGTATGCGAAAAATGAGGGTTCGGTTGCCGCGCCCACGGCGGGCTTGCATTTCACAAACGAATTGCTGGACGAAATCTTGGCGCACGGCGTAAAAATCGCACGGGTTACGTTGCACGTTGGCATCGGAACTTTCCGCCCCGTTAAAGAGGACGACATTACGAAACACCATATGCACAGCGAATATTGCCGCGTAGAACCCGAAGTTGCCGCGCTGATAAACGAGACAAAGAAAAACGGCAATCGTGTTATTGCCATAGGCACAACCAGTTGCCGCACAATAGAATCCCGCGCAGACGATAACGGAATGGTTCTGGCGGGCGCGGGCAAAACGGATATTTTCATTTATCCGGGTTACGAATTTAAAGTGATGGACGGACTTCTTACAAATTTTCACCTGCCCGAGTCTACGTTAATCATGTTGGTTTCGGCATTTGCGGGGCGCGAAGCAACGCTTGCCGCATACCAAGAGGCCGTCCGCGAAGAATATCGCTTCTTTAGTTATGGGGACGCTATGTTGCTGGTGTAAAAAAAGTCTGAAAGTGTGTTATACTAGACTTCTTGCAAAATCGAAATCACATTTTGGGAGCCGACTATGCACAGAGAGTTTTCACCGATGAACGCCGCAGAATTGATGGATAGAGTTGTTGACGTCTATAAAAAATCGTTCGGTAAACAGATTGCGTTTGCCGCTATTGTATATGCGGTTGCTTTTTTTGGCGTAGTTTTTTTGACCATCGCGCTTGCTGTTTTCTTGGGCGGTATCATGGGTGTGATGGGCGGGGCGGGTCTGTTCGTGTTTGGTGATACAGGTTTTGTGGTGATTATTGGTTTGTTGCTTGCGATTATCCCTGTGATTTTGGTTTGGCAGGCGTTTTCAAGTTCCGGCCATATTTTGCTTTCCAAGCAAGCTTTTTACGGACACAAAGTTAAGCTGGATTTTGCGGGCATTTTTAATGTCTTTTTATGTGTGTTTTCCGTGCTTGTTGCGCAAATTATTTTGTCTGTTCCGTTTGTTGCGGCGGCTCTTGGTACGGTTTTTGTTTTTGTATATGCGGGTTTTGCCGATTTTCCTGTGCTTAGGACTATCGGCTTTTTTGTTGCTGTTTTTGTTGTAAGCGGCGCGTTTCTGGTTTACTCCAATATTTTTTCGCTTTCGGTTGCTGTTGCCGTTTTCGAGCGGCGGTATTTTTTTGGCGCAATCGGTCGCGGCTGGTTGCTTGTTAAGCCTGAATTTTGGCGCATTCTGGGTATTCGGCTTTTGTGGTGGTTTGTCGCGCTTGCGTTTTCGCTTTCGGCGCAAGGCGTTTTTGCGATTATCACCTTGCTTTGGGATTTGATTGACGCTTTTATTCCCGTAGGATTTTTGCTTTCGGATTCGTATATATTTTTGTTGACAACATATGTGGGGCCCGCGCTGGTTTCTTTGGCGGTCGCGCCGCTTAGCGGAATAATGGAGGCAGTTTTATATTTTAACCGCCGCATAAAAACCGAAGGCTTAGACCTTGAAATCAGATTGGAAAAATTGTCATGAGGTTTGAGGACGCGATGAACGAAGTGCTGGAAACCTCGCGCTACGACTTTTTGACGGGGCGGCGCGTGGATTTCCGCGACATTATCATGGACTTTTTTGACACCGTTTTTACGTGGCTGTTTGAAAATCTCGGCTTTAGTCTGCCCTCGCCCGTTGGCGCAAACACAAATCTTATCGCCACACTTTTCACCATTGTTGCAATCGCACTTGCCCTAATCGCTTCCTTCGTCCTACTGCGAGCCTACCTGAAAACCCGCATTCCCAAACGCCACACCCTTGCAGATATCTTTGAAGAAGCCCGTAACCACACCGTTGCAGAACTCATCCACCTTAGCAACGCCACCCCCGACCGACGCACCGCAATCCGCTACAAATACATCGCCGCAATCCTTTCGCTAAACGAAAACGACATAATTATAATCGAACCATCCGCAACCAACGCCATCATCCTTCGCCAAATAAAATCCACTTCCCCCGCCCTAGCCGCACCCTTCGCCCAAATCGCAGACTCTTTCCATTTAACGTGGTTCGGGCATAAAGAATTAGATGATGAAAAATTTAATAGTTTTAATATCGCGATTAATAAAGTTATTTCTTCGGAGGTTGTATAGTTGAAAAAAATTGTACCCGTGGTAATTGTTGTGTTGGCGATAATGGTCGCGTTTTGGTTTGATACGGGCGGCGGCGTTGCGTATTCTGTGCGGAGTACGAACGAGCGCGGAGCCAGTTTGCTTTTTGATACGCTGGCGCATATGGGATATGGGGTTAATGTTGGGCGCAGACCTCTAAATATGTCTGCGGCGGCGAATGACGTGTACGTTCTTATTCAGGCGCGGGCGGTGTGTTCGTGCATGGCAACGGAAATGCGGGATTGGGTACGGGAAGGCGGGCGGCTGATTTTCTTGTGCGGCAGTCATCCGAATACAATTATTAGTAGGGACGAGAATCTTTCGGGCAGACAGGCGGGCGATTTCTGGCTATATCGGCTGGGACGTGGCGAGATTATTACGGGGCGCGCGATTCCCGTAACCAATTATGAATTGATGAATGACTTTAGCGCGGGCGAGGCGATTCAGGCAACGATTAGCCGCTGGAATTCCGAAAGGGAAATTGGAAATATTTTTTTTGCGGAATATTATCACGGCGTTTTTATGGCGCAAACGGGGGCGTCGCAGATGCCGCTTGTTATGCGGCTGATGATTTTGCAAGCGATAGTTTTTGCGGCGATTGGCGTTTTGCATTTGGGAAAACGCTTTGGCAATCCGCTTCCATATTATGAAGAAGTTGAACGCGAAGAAAACGAATATGTACACGCGCTGGCGCGGTTGTATATGGCAACGGGAAAAAAAGGAGATGGCAAAGATGCTTAAAGAACTTGCGGATAATATCAAGGAGCAAATTAACGGGCGGGTTTTGAATCAGGAAAACCTTACAGAACTCGCGCTTACGGCAATGTTTGCGGGCGGTCACGTTCTTATTGAAGGCGTACCCGGTCTTGCAAAAACGCTTTGGGCGCGTTCGCTGGCACAGCTTTTGAGTGTGGAGTGCAAGCGGGTGCAGTTCACGTCCGACCTTATGCCGTCGGATATTTTGGGGACAAAGATATTTAATCAACAAACGGGGCAGTTTGAATTACGAAAAGGGTCACTGTTTACGCAGCTTTTTCTTGCGGACGAAATCAATCGAACGCCGCCAAAAACGCAGTCTGCGTTGCTGGAGGTAATGGAAGAACGCGCAATAACCATAGACGGGCAGACCCATACTATGGGCGAACCGTTTTTTGTGATGGCGACACAAAACCCGATTGAATACGAGGGCACATACCCCCTCCCCGAAGCACTAACCGACCGCTTTATGATGAAAATTCTTATAACGTACCCCGGCGTAGCGGCAGAAAAACAAATGTTGCAAATGTACCACGAAGGAAATGACGCTGCAAAATTGCAGGGTTTGTATCCCGTTTGCAGTGCCACGCAAATTGCGGAAGCCAAACAGGAAATACAATCCGTAACCGTGGACGATGCCGTTTTTAACTATATCGTTAGTGTGATTGAAACAACGCGGCGGATAGGCGCGGTACAATTTGGCGCAAGCCCACGCGGAAGTGTTGCGTTGCTTTTGGCGTCAAAGGCATATGCCGCAATAAGCGGGCGCGATTTTGTAATCCCCGACGACGTGCGAATGCTTGCGTTGCCCATTTTGCGGCACAGGCTGTTAATTAAACCCGAGGCGGAAATCGAGGGCATTACCCCCGACACCGTCATTGAAAATATCCTGCAACAGGTTAAGGCACCGCGATGAGTGTTACAAAAAGCTTTGTACTGTTGGTCGGCATTGGCTGGCTTGTTACTTTTTTTGCGTGGCGTTTCGGCGTCGCGTATTTTGCCATGTTTTCGTTTTGGAATTTGCTTGTGGGCGGGCTTTTTATTTTGGATGCATTTATTACGCCTGCCGCAAATAGTTTCAAGGCACGAAGAAATAGCGAGGATATTTTGTATTTTAATGAAGCAAACGAGATGGGTTTTTACGTAAAAAATACGTCTCGCCATCTTTTACGCATAGAGTGCAAAGACGAACGTCTCAGACATTTCGCGCTGTTGCCTGAAAACGATTTAATAAAGTGGCTTCAACCCAACGAAGAAGAATTTTTCTCCTATGATGTTGTGCCGCAAAAGCGCGGAAGCTTTTTGTTTTCGTCCGTATATATCCGATACACGGGCTTGCTTGGGCTTTGCGTAAAGCACAAAAAAGTCCCCTGCCCCATGGAATTTAAGGTGTATCCCAATGTGCGAGACTTGAGTAAATTTAGACTGATGTTGCAAAAAAACAGGCTTCTGCCGCAGGGCGAAAAGACCGTAAAAAATTACGGCATGGGCTACGAATTTGAAAGCCTGCGCCCATATGTAGACGGCGACGATTACCGCAAAATAAACTGGCGGGCAACCTCCCGCGAGAACAAATTAATCGTGAACCAATATCAAGTAGAGCGCAACCAGCCCGTATACATTTTGCTGGATATCGGCAGACCAATGAGTTACACAACCGGCGGTTACAAAAAGCTTGACCACGCCATAAACGCCGCACTTATTCTTGCAGACATTGTAAACCAATCAGGCGACAAGGTTGGGCTAATGGTTTTTGATTCTGCCGTGCGTTCGCATATCGCGCCCTCACAAGGCGCGGCGCACCGCAATCACCTGATGGAAACGCTGTACCATGTTTCCGACAACCGCCAAACCGCAGACTACGGCGGCGCGTTCCGCGCTCTAAACGAGAAACAAAAACGCCGAGCACTCGTGTTCATCTTCACAGATTTTGAACTGCCCGAAGAAGCCCGCGAACTAATTTCGCAAATGGCTCTCCTAAAAAAACGCCATATGCCAATCGTAGTTTTCATGGAAAACGAAAAGCTGGACGCCCTTGCCGAAACCCCAATACGCAAAAAATACGACCGCTATCTGCGCGACACCGCCCGCGAATTTCAGGCCGAACGCAAAGATATTTTTCGTCACCTTTCCGCAATGGGTATCCCAAATGTGGAAAGCAAAGCCGAAGATTTCGCCGTTGCCGCCGTAAACAGGTATATTCAGCTTACGGGGTGAGGTCAGGATTCTCCGAACTTACCCCAATCGAATATATCAAATTGTACCAAAACGCGGAATAATAAATAATACCGCCATAAGTACTTGCGTAGATAGGCCAGAAACGCATTAGCCAGTCTATGCGCTGTTCCGCAAACCTAAAGTGAACAACCAGAAATACCATCAACAGCGCGAATATTAGCCTTGAAAATTTTATCTCTATCCCGCGCTTCTTAACAATCTGCAAAACAACTTGCCTAATATGCCCTGCCGAAAATACCACGCCTATTACAAACGGCACAAAAAGCATAAGAAAATATGTATGCAAACCACTCCCCGTATTAATTGCGATAGCCCTGATTTCATTCACCCACGAAACAAAAAAGTATATAAACAAAATGCTGCCTAAAATGTAAAGCGTACCAAATAAAGTTCTCTTGATTAGCGCATTTGCAAATATTCGCTTCATACATACCACCTTGTTATATATCTTCTGCCGCTACCCTAAAAGCATATATCAAATTGTACCAAAACGCAAAATAAAAAATAAAATTTCCGTAAAATGAAAAATAAATGCCGATGAAAAAACGCAAGCTATCGGGAAAAGTTATAAACCTAATGCAACAAACAAACGCGGCAATTAGCAATGCCATAATAAGACGTGAAGCCCTTACGGAAATCCGATTTCTATGGACAATCAAATTTTTCAAATGGTCTGAAGAAAAAATTAAGCTTACAATCATCGAAAATATAAAAATGGATATCCATGATGAAAAAACACCCTGTTGGTGCAACCCATGGTCTCTTAGTTGGTTTAATCCATTAGTACCCACGATTAAAAAGGCGATACATACCAAAACGTATATCAATCCAAATATACACTTCTTTGCCGATTCTTTCATAAACTGCGTCACGCTCCTTAATGAGATATGATATGTACAAATGAGACACAAACACAAGCAAGTGTCCAAAGTAATTATACAATGGACACTTACCCAAGGAAATTTTGCGGAAGATGTAACTATCAAGAATGCGAAAACTTTATAACGAAAAAGCCAGCTCTGTACTTATGAAAATAGAGCCACCCATATTTGGTGAAGTAGCAGTCATTCTTGCTTGATATGGGTCACGAGGCCAATCGATAGGCGCAAAAGTATTAGACCTAAAACCCCTCCGTATATGAGTATCTGTCCCCAAACGATTTGTAAAAAAAGCATAAAGGCGCACATTGTTCGGGATGGTTTGTTGTAAGTTGATATCGAGGAAGAGAGCAAGTCCTGACGGAGAATTAAACCATCTGCCCCCAATTGGCGGCCCCGTCTCCGGATTGGATGATGGCTGCGCATGGTGAATACCGCTCCACACCGGCCAATTAAGGCTAAGTGGCTGAATTGCAACTGCTTTACTTTGAGCGTAACCAACCATTCTTTCGCTAGCCGCTATTTCACGAAGTTCAATAAACTCCCCTTCGCTCATGGTAACTTGTATTTCGTTACCATATTCGTCATAGGTGTAAATAGTTCTCACTCTATCATCAAAGGATGTTACGGTAACATTACCATACATATCGTATTCATAGATATTACGCGTTAGATAGTCGTAAACGGTGGTATTTCTGAGTAGCTGCTCGCCTGTTGCACGACAAGAAATCGGGTTTGTAGCTACAAAGTTTTCCCTTACAAGATGCAAAAAGGATTCTTCAGTTTGGTTGTAGCGATACCAGTCCAACACTTCCCCATCCATCTCATAAAACAGGATTAGTCCGGTTGCAGGATTAAACTCTGCAATGAAGGGTTCGCCACCGAATGCGCAGGCCAAAATTTCCCGCATTAAACCGGGACATGGCTCTGTAACCGACGCAACTATTACGTCATTTATCGGACGAGGGAAAGGCGCGGTTACACGTACTGTTGCATTATGCGTACTTGTAGACTGCTCCCTAAGGGTAAGCGTGCCCAAAAACCAATTTACATTGTCATGCCCAAATGAAAAATGAACTCTGCCTGATGTGAGGAGGGGGTCTAAGGATTGGTTCGGGTGTGTTCTTGTTGCCGGAAGATGTGTAGTAGAGTCCAATGTAGAGGATATGTTGGAAACGAATACGCCACTGCGCTCTTGCAGATTTGAAACCAACCAAACAACACCATCATTATCTAACGATGCCCTCACATTTAAAAATCTTGTGGATTGTATAACAAGACGAAAAGGCTCGAAACCGTACTCCGCCATCAATTCAACTACCGTATCTTCGTATTCCATCTCAAAAAGTTCGAGAATATCCTCACAAAACGCGCTCATCTCTATCGGGCTGAAAGCAACAAGGTACACATTTGTACCATTTGCAATTGACCTTGTGAATTGGTTTTCCAGCAAGTACAATGCATCAATTTCTGCCATATCTCTTATGAATGCGTCAAGATAATCCGTGCTTGCGGAATAGCTTTCAATTCCAAAAAACGAGCTATCGTTTTTTGATTGTCTAATCCGATACAAGCCTTCATTGGGGCAAATTTGAAGATATTGCGGTATCGCATACGATGACGCAAGTGCAGTTACCGAAGCGATAACAATTAAACCAATGGTTAAAGCAAAGCAAAACAGTTTCTTTTTCATAAGCTACCTCCGGAATAGTTCGGTTTCACACAGGAAACCAATATTTTTTTCGGCAAAAATTTGCCGTTGTTTCGGTCTTACCACTTACCCCATAAAACTAATGTTTTCCGAAACGCCGTTGCGCACAATGGTTGCGGTAACGCTTAAACGGTAATCGCCGTTTGCGGTAACACGCGCAGACTCGTTCATTACAAGACGGCTGCCGTTTACGGTTTGCGTCCACGTTGCTACAGTGGACACAGAGTTGCCAATCACCCGCGATAATTGCATGGTTGCCCTTATGCTTGTTGTGCCGGCAAGCCCTGTGATTGACACATAGCAATGCGCTGTTGTTCCTGTGTGTGTGAGAACAGCATTTGCTCGGTTCACATTTTGCCACAGTGGTTGAATTGTCACGTATGCCGCTTGCGGCTCAACTGCCGTACTTGCCGCAACGGGTATTTGTGCGGCAATGGCAAAAACCAATGCCATCACCAATGCGATGTACTTTCTTCTGTGCTTCATGGGTTTCCTCCTCTCGTAAATTTTTCCATTACATATATAAAACAAATGGGGACTGCCATTTTCCACAAAAAATTAATATGTAATATTTTCCAAATTTGCAACAACCAACATTTTGTAATAAAATACCTGTGCGGAGGTGGTTACAAAATGCTACATATGTACGTTGCAATGCTGGACTCGGAAGAGCAAAGATTTACATTTGAATCATTCTACCAAGAAGTGTCGCGAGACTGTATGAATGTTGCACTTTCCGTCACAAAAAACCACGCAATGGCAGAAGATGCCTTACACGACGCATTTATGTATATCTTGGAAAAACAGAAGGAAAAGTTTTTCGCAATGTCTTTTGCGCATCGCAAATCGTATACTATATTAACGGTAAAACACCGCGCCATTAATCTTTTAAACTATGAAAACCACAAAAATTATTTAGAAGAAGAGCAAGAGCCAGCAGTCGATTTTGATTTATGTGCTATTTTAGAAAATGAAGAAGGCTACAAATATCTGATTGACTGTATCTCATCCCTGCCGGATATATATAAAGCGGTATTTGAAATGCGGTATATACTGGACATGAGCAATTTGGAAATATCAATTTTTTTGGGAATAACAAACAAAGCTGTTTCAACACGTATTGCACGGGCAAAGCTAATGTTACTGGAAATGGGAGTTGCAAATGGACAGCCAATTACGTGCTGAAATAACGGAAGCTATTTTGCGCAATGCGGTAAAAGACGCGCACAAGCGTGAAATGGATGCACTTTTTTCTGAAAAAGCGGCGCAGGAATATACACCCTCCAAAGCCCATCAAGCACAAATGCGGGCTTTATTTGCGCGTGACCGCCGCAAAAATATGTTTGTTAAAATTTATTCCGTTACACGACGCATTGCCGTTATCATGCTTATTACGGCAACGATTTTGTTCGGCGTATTGCTTACGGATTACCGCGTACAGGCAACAATACGGGAAACCATCATAGGTTGGTATGACAGATTTACCTTGTTCCGCTTTCAACAAGCCAACGGGTTTGAAACGGGCGAAAGGGAATGGTTCCCCGAATTTCTGCCCGATGGGTTTGAAATATCGGAGTTGATTGAACTTCACATAGGCAGATATATATTCCTTGAACATGATGATGGATACTACATTCTTTTTGAATATAGCCCTGCCGCAGATACCACAATCGCCGTTGATAATGAATTTACAACAATGAAAACAGTCTTGCTCGGCGGCATAGAATATTTTGTACTTACGCCCTTGCCCGATAGCGAACACTACGCGCAGGTCATTTGGCAAATGGACGGCTATGCCTTTGCCCTTCTTTCCAACTTTAGCCCCGATATTCTTTTACAAATTGCACTTTCCGTTGGGTTTGCAAATTAATTTAGGAATTGGTAAAGTATTTCCAGCATAGCAATAAAGGGAGAAAACATATGAAAACAATCACAGTAATAACCCCGTCCAACATAGAGGTAGAGTATCGGTTGGCGGGGGCGGGTTCGCGGCTGGCGTCGTTTTTGATTGACTTTTTTGTGCAGATGGTACTTATTTCTGCGGCAGGGCTTATTGTGCTGTGGTGGTTCGACCAAGTTATTTTCGACAATACGGGAAGCCCCAGCGGCGAAGCGTTGGGCATTTTTATGGTGTTTGCGTTTGCCGTGCAGTTTGGATATTTTATTGTGTGTGAGATGGCGTTAAACGGACAGTCTGTGGGGAAGCGTATTTTCGGTTTGCGGGTTATCCGCGAAAACGGCCAGCCGTTAGAATTTTGGCAATCTGTGGTGCGGGGGCTTTTGCGTTCTTCGCTGGATATGTTGTATGTAGGGCTGTTTGTGATGCTGTTTTCCAAAAAGCATAAGCGCGTCGGCGACATGGCGGCGGGCACGATTGTTGTTAGCGAACACTACGAAAATGAATCGTCGCTGTTTAACACGCCCGCGGAATGGCAGAGCTTTCTGCCCGACCCGTTTTTGCTAACGCCCGAAGAACGCCAACTGGCGGAAGACTGGCTTAATCGCCGCCACGAACTTCCCAACAATGGCGCGGAACTTGGCGAAAAACTTGCCGCGCATTTCAAAAAATACCAAATAACCGAAAGCCTATCGGCTTTGGAAGGGGATAACATAAATGAAAGTTTTAGCAATTAACGGAAGCCCGCGCAAAGAGGGAAACACGGCGGCAATGCTTAACACCGTGCTGGACGTCGCAAAAGAAGGCGGTGCGCAAACCGAATTTTACCAAGCGGGCGGCAAGCCCGTGATGGGTTGCCTTGCCTGTGGCTCGTGCCGCAAAAACACACACAAATGCGTAACCGACGACTGGATAAACGAACTATACCCAAAAATGCTTAACGCCGACGCAATACTAATCGGGTCGCCAACATACTTTGCAGACCTCACGCCCGAAACCAAAGCCGTCATAGACCGTTGCGGATATATCGCCCGCTCTGCGGGCAGTGCGTTCTCCCGCAAAATAGGTGCCGCAATAAGCGCGGTGCGCCGCGCAGGCGGCATTCACACACTGGACTCCATCCAGCACTTCTTCACCATAAACGACATGATAATCCCCGGCAGTTCCTACTGGAACATGAGCCTTAGCCGCGACCTAAACGACTTCCAAAACGACAACGAGGGCATAGCCACAATGAAACGCCTTGCCGAAAATATTTTATGGCTTGGCGAAAAGATTGGATAGGTTTAAGTTCTCGGGGCTCTGCCCCGAACCCCGCAAACTTTTTGAAAAAAGTTTGAACAAAAACTTTAGATTTGGACTAGCGATATACAACGTCGCAATCAAAAACCGCGCGAATTGCGCGGTTTTTAGTTAAAGTTTTTTGTCGAACTTTTTTTCAAAAAAGTTCGTAGGGGTTCGGGGACGAAGTCCCCGAGGTTTTAAATTATCTCGATTAATCCGACCATCTAACGCCCGCATGGTCGGTGAAGAAGCGGATTGTGGAGGATGAGCATTGGCGTTGCGCAAGGTCGATGTAGCGGATGTTGTCGCGCATGGTTAGGGTGGTTTCTTCGCCTGTCGCGCTTACAACGAAGACGGTACTGCCCTCGTTGCGCAGTTGGGTCATGGCGGAGTGGAACAGTTCGTATTCCATGCGACGCGTGAAATTCTTTGGGTTTTCGTCAAGAAGAATTACGATGTTGGTAAGGTTTGAAGCGCGCAACATGGGCATGAAATGCCGCCACTGATATATGCTGGTTGCCTGAATGCCGCCGTTTCGTGCGGTTAGGGTTGCCACCGCCATGTTTGAAGCGCGGACAACAGAGAAGGTTGTTTCGTCTTGGGGGCGCGGCACTTGGAATGTGTAAACCGCGCCTGTGGCGGGAGTGCCGGGCGCGACGCGCAGATTGTCTGCAAAAACTGTGCCGCGTGGCACGGGCATATTGTGATTTGGCGCGTACAGTGCCTCAAGGCTGTGGAAAAATATTGCGTTTTGGACGGGTTCAAGTTGCTCCAGCGCGACGGTGTAAATGCGGTCTATTGCGAAGGGGGCGGGCGCATTCGGTAAACGCGCCGTTACGGTCTGCCATCCGTAAAAATCTACGGTACGCGCAAAATCTATGTTGTGAAAATTTCCATCCCCGTCACGTACGCGTCCGCGCAGCCAATGCCCCGAGTTATCGCCATACGCCTGAAAACGCAGGGCGATTGGTTCGCCCGGAATTTGCAACGCGGGATAAAACGTTACATATGAAGCCTGTGTTTGAATCGTATTTGCAAAGCTGTATTCCAAACGGATGCCCGTGTTGCCTTCCAGAATGGTCGTTGAAACGCGGGTTGAAACATATTCGGGCGGCGTGCTTAGAAAGCCCATATGGCTTGCGAACATATCCACAGGCCACGGAAACCCGCCGATTGATACGGGAATATACGCCCTAACCGCACCGATTACGGCAGAAATATATCCCGTGCCGCCCCGCGCCGCAACGAAATAGCCATCTTCAAACGTACCCAAATACGCGGGCGTAACCGACAACAGCGTGACTTCGGGAATATTCATCTGCGTACCGTCCGTTGCAATACCCTCGAACCGCAAGCGTTGCCGCCCGCCTTCCAAAAGGCTTATGATTTCGTGTCGCGGCTGCAGTTCGCCCAGAGCGTGTGCATAAATTGAAGCGGTCGCGCTAAACATACCGTAATTCACCCTAAGCTCATGGCGGCCTGTACGAAGCGGCGTGTATCTGCCGTCCAGCCAAAATCCGTCTGCGGGCGCGGCTAAGAATGCAGGCACTTGCGGCGGGGCATATCCGATTTCCTCGCCCAATGGGATTCTATTTCCCCATGTGTCTACGCCGAAAACATTTACAGAAAGCGGAACACCCTGCACCGCAAGGGTTTGCACGGGTTCAACAACAATGCCCACTTTTTGCCCGATGGGTGCATTATCAAAAACGCCAAGCGCGTTTGTCACTCGCCGTTGAGAGCCGTCCGAAAGCGTATTCGCGACAGAATACGCACCGTCCCGCGAACGCGTTACCATAGTTGTAGAGCCGCCGCCGTCCAAATGCATCGCGTTTAACACGCCGTAACGTCGCAAAAGCGCACCGAGTTCCGCATGGGTTACACCGACGGAATGCGTCCGCCCGTCCACCGCCATCATTATAATGCGACGGTCGTGCGTTGCGCCAACGGCAGTGCGCGGGTGGCGTCTGTCGGGCTGAACGCCCACGTCGGGAACAAGCCCGCCGTTTCGCAAAATAACCGAGCCGCCGCCAATCGCCGTGTTTATGCTTGCAAAATCCACATTGATATCCGTGCGAACATCAAAAATTGCATGAGTACCTATGCGGAAAAATTCTTCATGATACTGCATTGTGTTCGGCGGAATCAAAATCACGAAACCATTTTCGGGCACGGCAACCGTTTCGCCCGCCCTTGCTACGTGCGTCACAAAATCGTTGGTGACAACTATTTTTGGTACATCTTCGATTCTTGCGTCAATTTCCGCCGTGTCATACATCGCCGTGCGGCTAATCACAACGGGTGCGGGCAAATTTGCCCCAACCGAATTGTACGCGCCAATAGTCATTCTGCGCAAACCATTCGCATAAATATGCAACCTTGTTGTCATGTACATGAAAAACGGATTATTGTTCGCGTCCAAAAAAAACGTTGCCAAATCGTGGCTATACGCATTCGTCCTTGCGTTAAGCGAAAGAACCTGTCCATCACGCACCATAGGCCCATAGTACGTAGAGTGCAACCGCGCCATAGTAAAAAAGTCCGCGTTCACACCCGCAATCGCACCGGCGTCCGAAAGCAATCGCGTAGTCGTCTCCCGCAATCCATGCTCCCGCGAACTTACCACTGGCGCAAGCGAAATATATTCCTCGTTCATATCCACAACAAGCACATGGACATCCAACATCCCACTGCTTGTCATCATCCTGTTTTGCTCGTAGACAACCCCACGCCCGAGCTGCTCCCGTTCCCTATGCTCGAAAAAAACTTCCAGCCCAAAAACAGGCGTTGCCATAAAAATAACTGCGATAATGGAAAACAATAATCTTTTCACAAAAAATCCCCCCGTTGGATTGTTAAAGTTAGTCGGACACATTTTTTCCTCTTGCGCCCGAATTTTCGATTGTGTAAATTTGCAAAGGTTTTTCACCTTCGGATAACACAGGCATATTTTTGGTTTTATCTAATTGAAGAATTTTGTTGTCGTAATTCACGCCCCAATTAAAATATTTCAAAATGTCACTGCCAAACAAACTGCGAAGTTGTGAATCGAGAGCAAAAAAAATTCTGCAATTTTGAATTTCATGTTCGCTAAATTTGATTGAAACATTTTGGATGTACTGTAGGCGAATATCACTTGAAGCTGTTGATGCGATTAAATGATGAAAAGGGCAACGCTCCAAAACCTTGTGCGTGTAGCCCAGATTGTACAAATCTTTGCTGTCTATAGTTGTGAAATCCGAACCTGAATCAAGTTTGAAACGCACACCCTTGAAAGACTTAAAATCACTTGTCATGACATTGGCATTAAAATCTACGCGACCAAGGCTATTAAATTCAAACGGGATAATTATCGCCCCCATAGCGATAACCCTCCAATTTGCGGGGTATCGTTAAAGCCCTCCATAACCACGGAATTGCCCATGCTTCGCCCTAATGCTAATTCGGTTTCATACGCCTCATCTTTGTCACTTGTAACTAAATGCACAATCCCCATGTGCTTATGAGTTTCCGGATCGCACTCCATTTCTACGAATACAATCCATTGCTTGGGATATTTCATGTAGGCTTCTTCGCTCCAGATTTTTTCGACACTTGGCATATTGCCCCTCCTTCCCCAGACATCACGCCATATTGTAATTCGGCGATTCCCGTGTTATCAGAATGTCGTGCGGATGACTTTCGCGCAGGCCTGCTTGTGTGACCTGTACGAAGCGGGCGTTTTCCTGCATTTCGGTGAGGGTGCGGCAACCTGCATAACTCATGCCGACTACAAGACCGCCGATTAGCTGGTGCAATACGTCGGAGAGATTGCCCTTGTAGGTAATGCGCCCCTCAACGCCGCGAGAGATTAGCGAACCCGCAGAGCGTGGGTTATCGTTGTCGCTGTCAAGGTTGTTAAGTTCGGTTTCGTCGTAAGGGGATGATTCCATCCCGCGATAAATTTTGTATTTGCGACCTTGGAAAAGTTCTGTTGTGCCGGGGCTTTCTTCGCAACCCGAGAACAGATTGCCCATCATGCACGCGCTTGCGCCTGCGGCAATGGCTTTCGCAATGTCGCCGCTGAAACGGATTCCGCCGTCGGCAACGATTGGAATACCTTTTTCGCGGGCAACTTCGGCGCAACTTATTATGGCAGAAATTTGCGGCACACCCACGCCCGAAATCATGCGCTTTGTGGAAACGGACGAAGGCCCTATGCCAACTTTAATAACGTCCGCGCCCGCGTCTATGAGAAGCTTGGTTGCGGAAGGCGTTGCCACATTGCCCGCGATTAGCGCGATTTCGGGGAAGTCGCCCTTGATTGCGCGAACCGCCGCCAGAACATCTTTTGCGTGGCCGTGGAAAACTTCCAGCGCAAGCACATCCACTTTGCGTTTTGCCAATGCATGAACGCGCTCCATGTAGTCGTCCTTAATTCCGACCGCCGCGCCCGCAATAAGCCGCCCCTGCGCATCCTTGGCAGACAGCGGATACTTCACAGATTTATTGATATCCTTGATTGTGATTAGCCCTTTTAGGTTTCCGTTGTCGTCCACAAGCGGCAATTTTTCCACCTTATGGCGCGTAAGAATTACCTTGGCTTCCTCCAGCGTAGTGCCTGCGGGCGCGGTGATAAGGTTTTCCCGCGTCATAACCTCATAGATTTTCTTGCTGTAATCTGTCTCAAATCTCAAGTCTCTATTTGTGATAATTCCGACCAATTTATCATGCTCAATAATCGGCACGCCCGATATCCGATACTTGCCCATTAGTTTGTCCGCTTCATATACATAATGATTCGGCGAAAGAAAAAACGGGTCGGTAATAACGCCATGCTCACTGCGCTTTACCCTGTCAACCTCGCTTGCTTGCGCCGCAATCGGCATATGCCTGTGAATAATCCCAAGCCCGCCGCAACGCGCAATTGCAATAGCCATCTGGCTTTCCGTAACCGTGTCCATTCCTGCCGACAAAAACGGAATTTTCAACTCAATCCCCTTCGCCAGCTTAACCGTAGTATCTACGTGCGCCGGGGATATATCCGAAAATTCCGGCACTATTAAAACATCATCAAAAGTCAATCCGTTACCCAAAATTTTTTCCATAATCTTTCTCCTTTTTTAACCCCCCTCTCCAAAAAAACTTTAAATTTTGCGTGGAAATTTTAGGGGTCAAGGGGACAATGTCCCCTTGCGGGGGTTCGGGGGCAGAGCCTCCGAGGTCTTTTTTAAACCAAATTAACACCCGCGCGTAGGTGCAGATTGCGCCGCGTGAGTGTGGAGCTGAAAGCCTTTAGCATTTTATCGTTTGGTTCGATTATTATTTTTGTCTTTTTGCCTTGATGAACTGCAATGAAAGCGTAAGTGTTAGGGCCGGACGTTCCGCTGGAATAATCGAGGATTGCCTGTGCGGAGTTGAAAGTGTGTTCGTGATTTTTGTCGTCTATGTGCGCCATAATTTCGACAGACTTCAAGTGTACGGAAAAGAGACGTTTACGGCGGGCTTGGTCGTAGATTATATCTATGTCAAGCTCACCGTTTGTGAAAACATATTCGTATTCCACATTTAGATAGCTGATTAGAAAACGCGCACCAAAAACCAGCGCGAATGTGATAAGCACACCCAAAGAACCCAGTTGAAGCAGAGCCATAAAACCAATCAGTCCAACTATGATAAACAAGCAAACCTTGATTGCCGTGTCTTTTACAGTGCCTTGGCGTTTGACAAGTTGCTCTTTGAAAACGTCGCCCATGAGAAGCCGCTCCTTATGTTGTGATGTAGGTTACTTTGTTTGTGTCAATTTCGTGGGGTTGTTTACCGCTTTTTATTTTGCCTACGCAAACGCTCATGCCAAAGCTGTAGCCCTCGGGGAATTGCAAACGGCGCAGAAGTTCCTCGCCCTTTTCGCCCATAAGCGGATAACGCGCCATTCCACAAATGGTACTGCCAAGCCCCATGGAATGCGCCGCCAGCGCGATATTTTGGCTGACTATTCCGCAGTCCAGCGGTGCGGCGTCGGAGTTATCCTGCGCAATAAAAATGAGACACGGCGCGTTGTAGAAAATCTTGCCGCCCCTGTCTGCAAAGCGTTTGTACCATTCTTCGTCGTGCTTGATGTATTCCATGCCCGCCGCATCGATTTCTTCAATTAAAGCCTTATCCGTCACCACGATTATGTGCCACGGTTGCAAATTCATTGCACTGGGCGCGGCAAGCGCGGCTTTTACAAGCTGTTCGATTTGCGCCGTTTCCAGCGGTTCTGATGAAAAATCTCGGCAGGTGTATCGCTGTGAAATTGCTTTTAGAATCTCGTTTATGTTAATCGCCCCTTAGGAATTTTTCTTAGCCTAATTGTAGTACTTTTTGCGAATTAGCGCAAGGGCAAACAACGCCGTAACCGCTATCGCGATAGACATGGTTGCGGACGTTACGGCTTCTGTACCGGAAACTTCTTCGATGGTTTCCGCTTCTGTTATGTTAATCGGCATTTGCGGGATGTATGCAAACGCCGGTACGGTTTCCTGTTCGTCATATGGTTCTTCGTGGGCTTCTTCGGGGATGTATTCGGGCGCGGGTTCGGGTTCGGGTTTCGGCGGTTCGGGTTCGGGCGGGGGGTTGAAGATGAAATCAATCAGCGCGGCGGTATCCGTGAAAATTGTGCCGCGTGGCGACGCATACAAAACCGATATGATAATCGACAACTCTTGGTTTGTAGCGAATGTCACAAGCGTGTGCTGTGCCGCATTGGTGAAGCCCGTTTTTCCGCCCACAACGTATGCGTTAAATTCGTCACGGGCGGGGCGCACCATCATGTTTGAGTTGCGCATTAGCCGCGTTTCTTCATAAAAATTTGTCGGCGGCAAATTAAAATACGCCGTGCCGATAATCTGATTGTACACGGGGTTTCGGATTGCCGCTTGCTTGATTAACGCCATATCATACGCCGTTGTAAATTGGTTGTACCCCGGCAAACCACATGGGTTAATAAACCGCGTGTTGTACGCACCAAGCTCTTCGGCGCGGCTGTTCATAATCGCGACAAAATCGGGAATGTTGCCGGAAACGTGTTCCGCCAACGCCCGCGCAATATCATTTGCAGACGGCAACATTATTCCGTACAGGGCTTCCAGCACCGTAATGCTTTCGCCCGCAACCATGTTCATTCGACCCGCGTAATGGGGCAAGTCCACCGCATTTGCCGAAATCGTTATACGCTCTTGCAAATCTTCAACCTGTTCCAAAACCACAAGCGCGGTCATTATTTTTGTAATGCTCGCGGGATATCGCCGCGTAAATCCTTCCGTTTCATACAAAACAACGCCCGTTCTGGCATCCATCACCAACACAGAACCCGCGCCGTAATACAGCCCACCCTCACGCGCAACCGCCTTCGCATAATCAGACGCACCCACAGGAACAGCCGAGGTTATAAAAATCAAAACCGATATAGTAAATAACAAAAATTTTCGCATACGAATCTCCTTTGAAATTTTATATTGCTAATCATTAAATCATATGGTTTGCCCCGCCGCAAGATGTAAATTTTGTCCACAAAAAAACCGCCGCAGTTAATTTGCGACGGTTTTAGTCTTTGTTTTTATTTGGGAATTATTCCGCTTGGTTCAATCTTTCGGAATAATAGCCGAACAGCGCATCAATTTCGCCGCCGGAAAGCATTTCTTCTAAAACTTCGTTGATTACGGCAAGGAGGTCTGTGTCTTCGTGGCGAACGGCGATGCCGTAGTGTTCGCTGGCAAAAGCGTCGTTGTCGCGGATTATACGAAGTTCGTCGGGGTGTTGGTTCACAAACATCATGGCAACAACGGAATCTACAACGATTGCGTCAAGACCGCCGCGTCTCATTTCCATGAACCCTTGTGCGATAAGGCTGTATGAAAGGAGGTCTTCGTAGTCTACATAGTCTTGCACGAAGAACTCACCTGTTGTACCAAGCTGTACGCCAATACGCGCACCTGCAAGGTCTTCTACGGAGGTGATTGTTGTGTCCGCATAGGGAACAACGATGTACTGCATTGCCGTGAAGTATGGTGTGGAGAAATGGACGTGTTCTTTTCTGTCGGGGCGGATTGTCATTGCGGCAGCGATAAAGTCGATTGTGCCTGCGTTAAGCTCCATGATAAGCCCTGCAAATTCTGCATCGTGAATAACAAGCTCTGCGCCAAGTCTTTCGGCAATGCGCATTCCGATTGCAATGTCGATGCCCGAATATTGTCCGAAACGGCCTTGACCTGCGTCGGCAATAAATTCAAACGGAGGGAAGCCTGCGTTTGTACCTAAAACGATTCTGTCCATTTGGAGAGCCGAAGGTGCTGCGGGTTCTGCTTCTTCGTCGTTGGTTTCAACAACGTCTGCGGGGGTTTCTTCTGCGGGTTCTTCCGCGGGGGGTTCTGCAACATCCTCTGTTACTGCGGGTGCTACGGGTGCGGCGGGAGTATCTGCACAAGCGGTAAACGCAAGCACTGCGATAATCAACGCCATCAGTAATAATACTTTTTTCATTTCCAATTGCTCCTTTGATTTTTTTTGGAGGCTTTGCCCCTTCTATCATTAATGCAAAATCTTTTGCAAAAATGCCTGTGTTCTTTCGTGCTTGGGGTTTTCAAAGATTTCTGTGGGTAGTCCTTCTTCCACAATGACGCCGCCGTCCATGAATAATACGCGGGACGCAACTTCTTTTGCAAAACCCATTTCGTGAGTTACAACCACCATTGTCATGCCGTCACGCGCCAAGTCCTTCATTACCTCAAGAACTTCGCCAACCATTTCGGGGTCGAGGGCGGAAGTTGGTTCGTCGAAAAGCATTACGTTTGGTTCCATCGCAAGGGCGCGGGCTATTGCAACGCGCTGTTTTTGCCCACCCGAAAGCTTGCCGGGGTACACTTCGCGTTTGTCTGTAAGTCCTACTTTTGCCAGAAGGGTATCGGCAAGATGTTCCGCGCTGTCTTTTGCCATTTTTTTAATTTTCGTTGGCGCGAGGGTGATATTTTCAAGCACCGTAAGGTGCGGGAACAGGTGAAATTGTTGAAAAACCATGCCCATTTTTTGGCGAACGCGGGTGATATCTGTTTTCTTGTCCATAACATTTACGCCGTCAACCCATATTTCGCCCTTGTAGGGAACGTCCAGCATATTAAGCGAACGCAGAAAAGTACTCTTTCCCGAGCCCGACGGCCCGATTATTACAACTTTTTCGCCTTGGGATATTTCTTGGTTTATACCGTGAAGCACCTCAAGTTTGCCAAATCGAACGTGCAAATCTTTTACGCTAATCAATTTTCCCGCCCCCTTATCGTTGCGCCCTGTCGGAAGCGCGTAGCCGTTTCTCAAGCAAACCAAGCAAGAAAGTTAGCGAAGAAATTAGAATAAGATACATTGCTGCGGCAACAAGAAGCGGCGTAAAGTCCGCAGTGCGCGCCAAAATCTGTTGCGCAACCCGCGTAAGGTCTTGGATGGCAACAAAGCCTACAATTGCGGTTTCTTTAATAAGAACGATAAACTCGTTTACGAATGTCGGCAGAATATTTTTTACCGCTTGCGGCATAACAACAAAGCTCATGGTTTGAACCTTGTTAAGCCCCAGAGACAGCCCCGCCTCTGTTTGCCCTTTGTCTATGGACATAATGCCTGCGCGGATAATTTCCGCAACATACGCGCCCGAATTTATCCCAAGGGCAAGAATACCAATCCAAACGCGGTTGCCTCTAAAGCCCGCAAAAAATATCGCGGCGATTAGCATTATCTGGGTAACGGCGGGCGTTCCCCGTACAGCCCCTAAGTACACAAACGAAATAAAATTAAGTATTTTAAACCGCGACATTTTAAACGCGACAATTATGCTTCCCAAAACAAGCCCCACCAAAATGGCACCCATAGAAAGCTGTATGGTTATAAACATACCGTTCAGCAATTGCATTCCGCGCCCGTATGCAACGGCTCCCCTAAGCGCGGTTGCCATTCCCATAAAAAAATCAATCATTTATAATTCACCTGCTTAAAAAATGTAACACAACCGTAATAATGTATTACTGTGCGAAATTTGTCAAGCATTCATTTTATGGTGTAATATTATTCACACACGGCGGGTAATAATTTGAAACAAAATGAAAGAGGTGAAGCGAATGCGAGCGATTATATATTTTATGATGCTTGCAATTTTTTTTGCGTTTCCGATTATCGTGCATGGAAATCATTTAAGCCGAAGTCACACAATTGATATTCGGGTGGAGTGTATCGAAACGGCAAGCGAAGTAATTGCGGGGCTTAACGGGTATACTTTGGATTCATATATGCATTTTTCTGAAAGGGATATTCGGTGGGCGAATTTTACGCGGCGGACAGATGACTGGGCGTTTCGTCATGTGCAGGAGGTTTTGCGAGAACTGGGCGAGGTAATTTTTGAGTCTGAAAATTCGCGAAACCATAGCGCGGAACTTCTAAATATAGAAACGCGGATTACCGTGCTTTCGCTGGAAATGGAACGGCTTTCGTTAATGATGGCGGCAAGCGATTCTTTGGAGGTGCTTATCGCCGTAAACGACAGGTTAAGTTCCGTGTCACGCGACAGGGATTCGCTTACGGGCAGAAAAAATCTTTTGCTTTCGCAATCGGAAAGCCCTGTTATTCACATAACGCTCACGGAGTTTCCATCAGATATTGAGGAGCGTGTACCCCTTGCTTTTGGCGAACGCGTTTCGCGAAGCTTTACAAGTTCATGGGAACATACCCTACGCGCAGGCGGAAACTTGCTTGTGATTCTCGCACGAATTAGTATACCGCTTGTGCTTTTGACAGGTGCGGCGGGCGTCGCATGGATTATTATTTTGGCGAAAAGGAAACGCGATTCTGCGGCACAGACGAAAAAGGAGGCAGAACATGAAAAAGAATAAATTGTTAATTTGCGGCATCTTAGTGCTGTTGGTTTTTTCGGCTTGCGGCGCACATTTCGTTGAATTTGCGACAACCGCAGGAGGGTCTTCTGCAAACGACAGTGCGGTGTTCGGTATATTCGACGGGGACATTGCCCCGCCTGTTGCCCCGCGTGCAGCTGCCCCGCTTACGGGCAGTTTTTACGGCGCGGCGCAAGTTGAATGGGAAGACGTAGCGGGGCAAAACGAACGCCATATAATTCAGAACGCAACGCTGGAAACGGAAACGGAAGAATTTGACCGCGTGGTAGCTGAATTGCGTTCCGCCGCGTCGGACGCAGACGGGTATACTGAATCTGAAATGCTTACAAATCACGGGCGGCGCGTGTTCACAATAGTAATGCGCATTCCCGCCGCACGGTTTGAAGAAGTGCTTTCGCAGGTGCAAAACCTAGCCACCGTGCGCTCCGTAAACCAACACGCGCAAGACGTAACCGACCAGTTTTACAATCTTGCGGGCAATCTTGAAACACGCCGCATAGAAGAAGAACGCATTTTGGCTCTCATCGAAGAAGCCCAAGATATCCACGACCTTCTCGCGCTGGAAATGCGACTGTCAAACACGCGCCAAACCATAGAATCCTACCTTGCGCAGTTAAATAATATGGCGGGGCAAATCGCGTTTTCCACAATAACAGTAACCCTTTTTGATATGTACGAAGAAGAAATTATCACGCTGTCGCCAACCTTGGGCGAAAGAATAGGCGGCGCGTTCGGTGACTCTGTGGACGGCACATCTCGCGCCGCGCAGAACATTATTGTTTTCCTTGCGGGCGCGGTTATTCCCGTTGGTTTTGCGGGGCTGTTCATTTTTGCGGTTTTCTTCGTTGTGAAATTAGTCTACCGCAAAGTGAATACGCCACAATAATTGTACCGCCCTTTGCAATTCGTCAAGCACACTGTCCACCGCTTCAAACATAAATGCTTGCGACAATTCGCTGTTTAATATGAAGGAGGCCGCCGTTGTTGCGGCCTTTGATATTTCAAACGCCTCGGAACGGCTATTGTGCTTCTCGCATAATAGCCCTTCTTTGCTCCAAAAAAATTTCCCTTCATATGAACTGCCCTGCGCACCACACTCCGCGCAACCGTCCGCATTCGGCCGAAACCCGTAGAAATCGAAAAACCGCAACAAAAACACCGCAGTAACCTGTTTCGGCTGAAATCTTTTCTTCGCCAAAACCGAAAGCGATTTTAAAACCAGTTTTAAAAGTTGGTCGCAATCGCTGTTCTCCCACAGCGTTTTGTCGCAGGCGTCCACTATGGAATGCGCCGCGCAAAGTGTATCGTAATCCGTTCGCAAGTCGTAAAAACTCTCTATCACATCCGCTTGCGCAACCGAAAAAAAGCCGCGCCCTTGCGCCAGCACAAAATCCGAATATGTAAAAATCTGCGCCGCCGCCATAAACTTACTGCGCGGCTTACGCGCCCCCCGCGCATAAGCCATAACACGACCATACTCTTTGCACAACAGCAAAATTCGCTTATCGGCTTCCCCCGTCTCGTACTCTTTAAGCACCAATCCCCGCACTTTTATCGTTCGCATTTACTGTCCCCTCAAAGCCCGTTTTATCCAACCTGTTTCTTGAAAAATCCAAATACGCCATTGGGTCGCCCGTTGATGCAAACGCACGCCACAAAAATTCACTGCCATTGTCAATCATCTTTTGTCCCCCTTGGGTGAATTATGTTACAAAAAATATTTTCACCAACACAGGTTCAAATATCCTGTCGAAAATTTGGTAATTAATAATCCTTTTCGCTGTAGCCAAAATTTTTCAGCAAGAAATCGTTATCACGCCAGTTCTTTTTCACCTTGACCCAGACGTCTAAGAAGACGGGAGAGCCGAGAAGGCGTTGGATATCGCGGCGGGCGGCAGAGCCTATTTTTTTTAGCATATCGCCTTTTTTGCCGATGATTATGGCTTTGTGGGAGTCTTTTTCGCAGAAGATGGTGACGCCTACGTCTACAATGCTGTCGGGGTCTTCGCCGCGTGGTTTCATTGCGTTTATTTCTACGGCAAGGCCGTGCGGAATTTCGTCTTGCAGATATTGCAAGGCTTTTTCGCGTATGATTTCGGCGGTGATTTGCCGTTCGGGTTGGTCTGTTATTTGGTCTTCGGGAAAGTACATAGGGCCTTCGGGCAAAATTTTGCGCAACACTTCCAGCAATGCGTTTGCATTTTCGCCCGTTAGTGCGGAAAGCGGCACGATATCTTGAAATTTGTACGCCGCGCTGTACTGTTCGATTACTTTAAGCAGGCTCGGCTTGTCTACCGTGTCTACCTTGTTTACGGCAAGAAAAACAGGACGCGTCACGCCCGCAAGGCTTTTTATAATTGCCTTGTCGCCGTCATGAATTTTCATGCGGGGTTCAACCATGTAGATGATTGCGTCTGCCTCGTTTAGTGCCGTGTTCGCGCTTTTTACCATGAAATTGCCAAGCTTTGTTGTTGGCGAGTGAATTCCCGGCGTATCTATGAAAACGATTTGGTAGTCGTTACCCGTTAAAATTGAACGGATTTTGTTTCGCGTGGTTTGCGGCTTATTTGAAACAATCGAAATTTTCTCCCCGATAAAATGATTCATAAGTGTAGATTTGCCCACGTTTGGTCTGCCGATTAGCGTAACAAAACCCGAACGGTAGTTTTTAAATTCGTTTATACGTTTCATACAAAACGCCCCTTTCGTGAGGAGTATATCATAGACAAAACATAAATTGTAACATTATAATGCCGTATAAGGTTTATACAACAGGAGAAACTAAAAAAAACGAGAGGACAGAAAAAAATGAAAAATTTGAAAAAGTACGCGGCATTTATGATTGCCGCAATCATGATTTTTGCAGTACCTGCGGCAGTTTCGGCGATTGCGATAATCGACGAGGACGGCAATATTATTGAGGAAAACGAAATTTTACCCGGCGGAATTATGACTTTATCGGGCGACTTGGATTTTGATTTCGATTTGGATTTTGATTTCGGGCAGAGTATTTTCTTCCCGTCATTTGCGTCAAGAACAGGCGAAGTATTAGAGTTTTGGGAAAACGAATTCGCGGGAACGGAAGCCGTGCGCATCCGCAATATTCTTGAAACAGAAGACGGCGAACAACTTTACAGCTACTTCGATTTTATCATGGACATGAACACGTTTCTGCGGTGTGAAGCACCCGAAATCGGCGATACAATCACAGGATTTTTCGACAACAACGTGCCTGTGATTATGATTTACCCGCCACAGCACACGGCATTGGCAATCGTAAAACACGGCGAAGATTTGCCCCGCATTATCCTTGACCGTTTCGATGACGAGTGGATAAGCACTTGCCGCAATTTCCGCCTGAATATCGGTGACGATACCGAAATCGTATTCCAAGGCGGGGACAAATTTGACGGCGAACACGCAGAATTAATCGGGCGCAAGCTTCTGGTAGAGTTCATGCTTTCTCACCGCGACATTCCCGAGACAATTCCAAACCCGAAAAAAATCACCGTTTTGTACGAACGCGCCATTCACCCCACCATTGATATCGACTGGGGCGATTTAGATTTTGACGGCTGGGATTTCGATTTGGATTGGGACATCGGCTGGGATTTTGACTCGGACTTTGACGGCATCGCAATAATTGAAACGCTAGACCCGTGGCAAGATTTCACGTGGCAAACCGAAGACTTCGACCCGTCCGATTACGAAATTATCATCACGATAAACGGGCTTGCCCGCGGCGTACCAAATGCGCGCGCCGTAACCGTTACAAACTCCGTAACCTACAGCGTGGCAGACACAGACCTTGCCCGCATAGACTCCGGCGACTTCTTAATATACGCGCCCCTCCGTGCCATAACCGAAATGATTGGCTTCATCCCATTGTGGAACGCGGAAACACGCTCCATCCTGATAACCAGCCCCTTTGGGGAATTTCATTTCACAATCTGGGATAATGAATACGAACTGCATCACCCGAACGGCGCAGTATTCTTCCTTGAAATGCCCCCGCCGCTTATAGTCAACGACCGCACCTATGTACCACTCCAATTCTTCCGCGAAGTATTCGGCTTCACAAACGTGTGGCACGAAGGCGGACAGGTTCACATGGATAATGCAGAAATGATGCAATAAAATAAAAGACCTCGGGGACTCCGTCCCCGAACCCCTGCGAACTTTTTTGAAAAAAAGTTCGACAAAAAACTTTGACTCGAAACCGCGAGAATGCGCGGTTTCAGGATAGGGGTCAAGGGGACTTGTCCCCTTGCAGGGGTGTGGGGACGGAGTCCCCACGGTCTTACATAAAAAGGATGAGATAATATGAGAGCATTTGCGTATCAGTCCAATTACGAAAGCGGGAATCTCGCGCTTGCGCTTGCGCCCGCACTTACGCCGCAGGGTGTTGTGGAAAAGCCCAGTTTCTTTCGCGGGTTTGCGGCGCAACCGCAGGTATTGGCGAGGGGGTTGTTGGTGCTTGCAGATGTTGCGGCAACACGGTATTTCAAATACATTCCCGTTGCACTGCGCGACCCCGTTTTAAGTGCGCAGGGCGACAGACTTCGGGCGGAATGTTTTTCCGCTTGCAACGGCGTTTACGCAAGGCTGGATTTGTTGCAAGCGGGCTTTGACGGCGAGATTGGTTTTGGCACAACCAATGTGGACATCGGGACAGAGCTTCGCAAAGCATTAACGCAAGTGAATCGCGGCGACAAACTTCACGTGAACATAGGCGATGACGGTTTAACAACGCAACATTTTAACCGCACGGAAAATATAATCAGCATGGAAAACCCGATTCACGAACGCCCCGTTAAAATGCCCGACAGATGGGTACGGGCATTGGGAAACGCGGCAGAAATTCATCGCGGGATGGAGTTTGGGTTTTCGCTTAAAGGGGCGCAGGCGCAAGCGTTTATATCAAGTTTGCCGTCTGTTACGGGCAAGAGCCAAGCGGGCTGGTTGGTTCCGTCACGGTTGGGCGTTAAGGTTTCGCGGCAAGCGTCAAAGGACGCGGTTTTTGTTTCGGGATTGCACCGTTTAAGCGCGTTAAAACGGGTGATGACAAATATTACGGCGGTTACGTTTTTCAAACCTGCGGAAGCGGGCGCGGCAATGGTTGTTGCGGAACTGCCCTTCTGCCGAATCACGTTAAGCCTTACCGCCGAGGCGTGGCACGGATATTCGGGGGAAGGGGCGTTGCTGGAATCGCTGGCGCAAGCGCAAGTGCTGGAGGATTCCGCAAACGTGGGCAAGAAATTGTCTTTCCAGTCCATCATAGAAATTCAGCGCATGGCGGAGATTTGGAACATTGATACAAGCCGTGCAGAAGCGGCGTTAGCGGTGCTTGCGGTATCGGGCAAGCTGGGTTATGACGCTTTCGACAACGCATATTTTCACCGCGAACTGCCCGACGACCCCAACCGCATTTTAAAAGACAACCCTCGCCTTGAAGCGGCGCGTAAAATTGCGGAAACAGAAAACGCCGTAAAAAATACGGGCGAAAATTTGTGGGCGGTACGCTCCGGCGATACGGATTACCGCGTGCATTACAACCCCGACCAAGATATTGAAAAATGCACCTGCACATGGTATTTGAAGCACTTAAATTCTCGCGGGCCGTGCAAGCATATTTTGGCGGTTCAACTTAAAGAGGGGGACTTTTGATTATGAATGCGAAATTAAAAAAAGCTGTGGAAATTTTTAAGGAATTGGGCTGGGAAGGTGTTTCGCCCGAAAATGTTTTAGACTTGCCCCTTGGCACGGCAGAGCAAAAAAAAGCCGCGCTGGAAGGGCTGAAAAGCGGCGACTTTGGTGAATACGTAGTTAATGGCAACAACTACAGTTACAAACCTTTTTTCACGCCTGAATATCTGGACAAACTTACGATTTTTGCCATACGTGTGGGCGTTACCGCGCCGCGTTCGCGGGATATGTTAAACTGGTTTCACGCAAACAAGGAAATGCTTTTCGCGGTGGTTAAGGCGCGGGGGGCTAAGTTTTCGCGTGATTTTGTGAACGCGGCTTGCGCGTGGGGCTTCTTCTCGTGGGCGGATTACGCAAGCGAAACGGGCAGCATATACACGCTTATGTGCATGGTAAACGAGTTGTTGGAGGAAGTTCCGCAGAACACAAATTATTTAACGGCGTGGGCGCAATGTGCCGCCGCCGCCCTTGGCATTAATGATGGCGAACGCTTTGCAATGCACCAAAAAGCCCCCGATGTATCGCTGATTGAAAAACGCTTTGAAGAACATATCCGTGTGGGGGTTGCGTTAAACGCGACCGCTATGGGGTATTGGGGGCTTGCGAAAATTCTTCCTGCGGGGGTAAAGCGCGGACTTTTCCCACGGGACGAAGCGGTGGAAATGGTTTTCTCTGCGCTGGATTCGGCAATTCGCCCCGGCGACCGCTTGGCATGGGTTGGCGCGATAGACACGCTGGAAATTTCCGACACAGAACTTACCTCCCGTGTGCAGTCGCTTATTCCGCTGTTGTCGTCGGGGGAAAGCCCCGTAATTTCGCGGCTTGCGCCTGTTTTAATTGCCAACGCAAACGAGGAATTTCTTACGGAGGTTCTTCTCGCGTCCTTTTCCGCGACAACGAAAAAGGCGAAAAAATTGTTGCTTAAAGCCGCGCTGGAACGCGATTGCCCGCCAATGGCGGAGGAGCTTTCCCCGTGGCTTTCTATTTTTGCAAGCGACACGGATAAAAGCATTGCAACCTTGGCGGTGAAATTATCGCAGAAATGGAAAATTGAAGCCGAAGAATTACCCGAGGACGAAACCGAAACAAGCGGCCTGTGGCAAGAAACGCCGCCTGTTTGGGAAGTTCCGCGCTTTGAAATTGGAGAAGCCACGCCCGAAAATCTAACAGAGTTTGCGGCAAGCCTGCTTAGCCGCCGTTCGGCTTGGGAGGGCGATGTTTTCGATGTTGAAACGGAACGCTTCATGGCAATGATAAACGAGGTTGCCCGCGAAAACCCCCAAGACGCACGTGTCGCGTTGCAAGGTGTACGCGGCAACGGCTCATTTTTGCTTGAGATGACAGAGCTGTGGGTAAAGGGCAAGAAGAACCAATATCATTCGGACGCGCACCCGCCCTACAGCATGAAAGCACACCCGCCGCTGGGGGCGCGTAATCATGTTGTGTTTAGTAATTTCGGCAAATTGCCGTGTATACTTTCCACCCCAAGCAAGGTGGATTTGACCATAACCGTTCCCGATTTAGCGGCGCGGTTGGACGCATACAAACTTGCAAACATGGACGTTTTGGAAGCGGATTTGTATTTGGCACTCACGCGGCTGGACGTAAAAACCGCCACGCCTCAAGAATTAAAGCATCTGAAAAATTCCAAAGTGTATATCCGTTTGCAAAGCGGCGAACGGCTAAAGGTGATGAAACTTCTAATAAGAACGCCGCTTACCGCAGGGCAAGCAGTGTTAAATTATTTAGAAAACCCGATTGCCGAACCTGCGCTAAAAACGAGGGATAACTCTCAATATTTGCAAAGCGAAAAATTAAACTACAAGAATGCCTTTAACGGCTTCCCCGAAAGATTGCAAAGCCCGTACTACGGCAGTGGCGGGGATATGCCGTCCATATTCCCAACCATGGGGGATGGGATTTTGTGTGGGTTTGGCAGTAATTACGGCGGCGTTTCGCACAACATGGGGCTTATCATGCGGCAGATTGCCCGCCGCTCCGCGCCCTTGCCGTCGGGTGTTGCAATCAATTTTCTGGCGGCAATGCGTTCGCCGTCGCAACACGCCGCAGAAGATGCAATCCGCGCCGTAAACGAAGCATGGGAGCGCGGACTTTTGCGCCCGAATGTCGCAGACATTTCTTATTTGGATTGGCGCAGGGGTGCGCCGTCCAACGTGGCGGCGTTGGCGGTCGCGCTTGAAGGGATTGCCCGCGACGGGATTTTATCCGTGGTGTGGCCTGTTCTGGATGAACTTGTCGGCGCGTCTTTGACGGCTGCGCGATTGCTTGCCGGCACAGCGGAAATCGTACAGCTAATTTCCGCTTTCATCCCGGAGGTTCAGCTTGCCATCGAAAAAAACCTTGCGCCAAAACACGCTCTGGACTTGCCGAACACCCGCGAACTTGCAAAGCGCGGCGGTTCTTCGCAAGCGGTACAAACGGCGAAAAAAATTGCGGAAAGCCTACCGCCAATGCAAAACGAAAACACCCCTCCCGCCGCAATTTCCGCCGCCGTCCCCTTTGACGAAATTTGGGGCAAAACAAAAAAGCCGCCCAAAATACTGGAGGACGGCGTGGAAATTTCCGTTGACTTCATAGACGACAAGCACAAGACACTTCTATTTTCGCTAACCCACGCAAACCAGCCGAACAAAGTATTTTACATCAAGGAAGAATACAGCCTGTGGAGCTACGAATATCAAGGCGCGGCACTCGCAACCCGTCTTAACGAGGGCGAGCCATACAAATTTGACCGCGACAACTGCGGCAGTTTGCACTGGGACGCGAGCGAAAACACGCTTCTCTTCAAAAAAGACAGCCACCGCGGATTAAACAACAAAAACCCATTCCCGCTTTCTGCGGCACTTAACACGGTGGTCGTGGGGCTTCTTGCGCAAGACAAGCTGTACCACGGCGTTTCAAACATTCTAACAAAACTTGCGAAAAGCAACCAACTTGGCGCAGATATGGTGCGCAGGGCGGCGCAAACTTTGCTGAAAAGCCCTGCGATAAGCCCCGCAAAACTGGTGCGCATTTTGGAGAAGGAAGTGACGCTTCTGCCTGTTTTGTGGCCGCTTCTTACGGAAAGCATCAAGGTAGCGGGCGAAATTTCCGCCACAGAAAAAAATCCGCCTACATGGGCGAACCGCGTCTTGGACGTAGCGTTGCAACACGCCGACTATTTAAAGGAAGCCGCAAAACGCGGGCTTATTCCCGCAGAAGATGCGGGCTGGCAGGGGCTTTCTTCCATCGCAAATTCCAAATCAAAATCCACCTCTGTAGCCAAGGCAGGGAAACTTTTGGATAAAGTTGCAAAATAACGCACCACACGAAAAAAACTTAGGAAAAATTCTTATATTCTTGCGAAATCCCACCAATGCGATAAAATGCGGCGTTAAACGGCGTTTGCATAATCGAATTGGTGGGATTAAACTATTTTAGCACTCACTTTTGATGAGTGCTAATAAATTCTGGGAAAATTTTATCAAATCGGAGGTAAACCATGAAGCTTAAACCCTTAGGCGACCGCGTTGTTATCAAACAACTTGAAGCTGAAGAAACAACAAAATCAGGCATTATTCTTGCGCCAACGGCAAAGGAAAAACCCCAGCAAGCAGAGGTTGTATCTGTTGGCCCCGGCGGTGTAGTTGACGGCAAGGAAATTAAAATGGAAGTAAAACCGGGCGACAAAGTTATTTACTCAAAGTATGCAGGCACAGAAGTTAAGCTGGACAAAGATGAATTTATCATTGTAAGACAATCTGATATTTTGGCAATAGTCGAATAGGAGGAACAAAAACAATGGCAAAGCAAATTAAATACGCAATAGATGCGCGTTCTATTCTTGAAGAGGGCGTAAACAAACTTGCGAACACCGTAAACATAACCCTCGGGCCCAAAGGCCGCAACGTGGTGCTGGACAAAAAATACGGCACACCGCTTATCACAAACGACGGCGTTACAATCGCCAAAGAAATCGAACTGGAATGCCCGTTTGAAAACATGGGCGCGCAACTGGTAAAAGAAGTTGCCACAAAAACAAACGACGTAGCGGGTGACGGAACAACAACGGCAATCGTGCTTGCGCAAGCCATGGTACGCGAAGGCATGAAAAACCTTGCGGCGGGCGCGAACCCAATCATTCTGCGCAACGGCATGAAAAAAGCCACAGACGCGGCGGCAGAAGCAATCAAAGAGATGAGCCAAGCAATAGACGGCAAAAACCATATTGCAAAAGTTGCGGCAATTTCCGCAGGTTCGCAAGAAGTTGGCGACATGATTGCAGAAGCTATGGACAAAGTTTCCAACGACGGCGTAATCACCGTAGAAGAGTCCAAAACAATGTTTACCGAATTGGAACTTGTAGAAGGTATGCAATTCGACCGCGGATATCTTTCTGCCTATATGTGTTCCGATATGGAAAAAATGATTGCAAATCTCGACAACCCATACATTTTAATCACAGACAAAAAAATCTCAACCGTTGCGGATATTCTGCCGCTTCTTGAGCAAATCGTACAAACAGGCGCGAAACTTTTAATCATCGCAGAGGACGTTGAAGGCGAAGCCCTCACCACTCTTATCCTCAACAAAATTCGCGGCACATTCAACTGTACAGCGGTTAAAGCACCCGGTTTCGGCGACCGCCGCAAAGCCATGCTTGAAGACATTGCAATCCTCACGGGCGGCAAAGTAATTTCTTCCGAAGTAGGGCTTGAGCTGAAAGAAGCCACCATGGACGACCTTGGCCGCGCAAACATCGTTAAAATCGACAAAGAAAACACTATCATCATAGACGGCAAAGGCGACAAAAAAGCAATCGACTCCCGCGTGGCGCAAATCCGTTCTCAAATTGAAGAAACCACTTCCGAATTTGACAAAGAAAAATTGCAAGAACGCCTTGCAAAAATGGCGGGCGGCGTAGCCGTAATCAAAGTTGGCGCACCCACGGAAACCGAACTTAAAGAGAAAAAACTGCGCATGGAAGACGCTCTTGCAGCTACCCGTGCAGCCGTTGAAGAAGGAATAATCTGCGGCGGCGGAAGCGCGTTCATCCACGCATTGCCAACCGTAAAAGCCGTAGCCGACAAGCTGACAGGCGACGAAAAAACAGGCGCAGAAATCATACTGAAAGCCCTAGAAGCACCCGTTCGTCAAATCGTAAACAACGCAGGTCTTGAAGGCGCGGTTATCGTTGACGCACTGAAATCCAAAGAAAAAGGCACCGGTTTCGATGCCCTTTCCGAAACATTTGTAAATATGGTTTCCGCAGGCATTATCGACCCAACAAAAGTAACCCGCTCTGCACTCCAAAACGCAAACAGCGTAGCCGCCACCCTCCTCACCACCGAAGCCATAGTAACAGACATCAAAGAACCCGAACCCCCAATGCCCCCCGGCGGCGGCATGGGAATGATGTAGTAAATTAAAAAGTTTCATCAAAGCTTTAACAAAAACCCGCCGCGAATGAAATTCGCGGCGGGTTTTTGTGTTGTACGATGATGTTAATCGCTAGTCAAAATTTAAAGTTTTTGTTCAAACTTTTTTCAAAAAATTCGCGCACGTCCGGCGTAAGCCGGTGCCGCGCCAGCGGCAGGCCGCCCGGCCAGCACGCGAAGCGTGCGAGAGGGGTTCGGGGGAGGTGCCCGTTCGCGGTAAACCGCTCACTTCATACAAAGAGCCTGAGGATATGATAAACTGAGCATATGGCATACGACAACAGGTACAGAATGAGAGCGGTTGAATATCGTAAGGAAGGAAATACGATAGA
>WQSG01000005.1 GCA_009788055.1 Defluviitaleaceae bacterium
GCCGCAAACGCAATCGGCGTTATCCACAAGGTTGGCTGTCACTCACTGCGCAAAACTTTCGGCTATCATTCTTGGACAAGCGGAATTTCGCCCGTTGTCATCATGGAAATTTACAACCATAATTCCTACGCCGTCACAAAGCGTTACCTTGGCGTGTCCCAAGACGATAAAAACGCCGTCTACGAAAAACTGGACTTCTAAAAATTTCTAAGAAAAATTCCACGTCAATTGTATCATTAAAATTCTCTATGTCAACAAATTTTTCCAACGGAGATTAGCTATATAAACTTCGCCGCAATCCAAAAATCGCGCGAATGCGCGATTTTTAGTTAAAGTTTTTGTTCAAACTTTTTTCAAAAAGTTTGCTGGGTGCGGGGCAGAGCCCCTCGACCTTATCATTCTCCCCTGATAGCCGCCAACGCGCTTAACCGTGTTGCTCGCCACGCGGGATAGAAGCCGCTTACTATGCCAACGCCGCCCGCAACGGCAAGCGCGAGAGCGCACAGCCACGGGGTAATTAGGGAGATTGCGGGGCGTTCGTCACCAACGCGCATCCAATCGGGAACGCCCATATTCAGGTTGTTTAGAAATTCAATATCAAAATTGTTCATTGCATACGAGCCGAAAAGTGCCAGCGTGATGCCGAAAATTCCGCCAAGCAAGCCAATCGAAATCGCTTCCGCAAGGAAAAGCTTGCGCACGTCCGAAACCGTCGCCCCGATTACCTTCATTATACCTATTTCGCGGGTGCGTTCCGTGACGGAGGTTATCATTGTGTTGGCAATATTCATTGCGGCAACAAGCATACTGATTGCCGCAATCGCCGCAAGAAGCGTCTCCATGCCCGCTTGCAACTGGCGTTGTTGCTCTATCCAGTCGCCCTCGAAACTTACGTTAAAACCCATATCGCGGATTGTTTCCGCAATTCTGCTTGTGTCGTCCATGTTATGCACGCGCACCATAAGGGAATCGTATGCGTCCCGCACATCATCAGGTATGGCAGAAAAAACAGGCGTTCCACCCCACCAGTTGCCTTCTTCTTGCGCCCGCCGCTCTGCCGCGGTTTGCAACTGATTAAACATTTGCAATGTTTCAATGTCCATGATAATCGTGTCGTTGCCGCCGTCCCAGCCCCACATATCAACAACGTGTTCCAACACGCCAACCACTTCCAAATCGAAGGAACGCACGGGGGTCATGGCTTCTTCCAGCCCAATGCCAAACTCGTCATCCTCGCCCATGAATCTGCCGCGAAAAAGCGAGTTGATATCGTAATACATACGAATGGGGTCGTTCATGACGTCCACATACACTGCGTCCCTGTCGCCGTCTCCCCAAACGCGGTACGCCCACCACTGGTCGCCGCCCATGTCGAAAAAATGACGCTCTGTGCGCGAACTGAACACCGCCGCAAATTCGTCGCCCTCCTGCAAAAGCCGCCCATATTCCACATTGTAACCCATGTGCGCCATTGCTTCAGGCCTTATGCCTGTCACGTTCCACGACTCCATTGCATACGGGCCGCTTCTCAAAACAAGCCGCCCTTGAATAATCGGCGTTGCCATGCTAACCGCCGGTATGCGCAAAATCCTGTCCACCACCGCGTCCGTAATCTCCGGCCCCGCATCCACCTGATGATTACCCAACTCAGGCGTCCAGTGCCAGCCGCCCTGCTGCCACACACCTATCACCGTCATGTCCAAGTTTCTGTCCTCTATCATCTGCGCAAACTGCGCGTCCGTGGCAAGCCCAAGCGATATCATCAAAATGATAGAACCAGTGCCAATCATCACGCCAAGAAGCGTAAGCAACGTACGCAACTTACGCTTCACAAGATTTTTTATACACATTCCAAAAACATCTATAACGCTCATATTATCATCCCTTTAAACAAAACCTTGGGGCTTCGCCCCAAACCCCACGAACTTTTTTGAAAAAAAGTTCGACAAAAAACTTTGACACGGACTAACGATTAAATGCATTGCGAACGTGAACCCGCGCTTTGCGCGGGTTCGTGATAGGGGTCAAGGGGATTTATCCCCTTGCGGGGGAGTGGGGGCAGAGCCCCCACGGTTTTTATTCTTCGTCATCAAAACCGAGTTTAGAATTTTTCTTACGAACTACATAGCCAATCGGAATGCCTATCGCGAGAGCAACAAGGGCGATTGCGCCTGCGACTGCCGCCCAGCGGGTTTGGCGTTCGGGTGCAATGCCGTGCATTGCCGCCATATCTGTGGTAAATTCGCCGTCAAATTCGGAGTTCCACCACTCGGGGGCAACCGCGACTTCGCGGGTGAAAAGGCGTGTTATTATTCCCGGTTCGTCTTGACCTGCGGCATCCATGGGGAAACGCCCGCCGCCGTCAAAATGGAAATCGCCGCCGTCACCCGGGAACGGACGCCCCATCATGTCGTCACCAAACCACATATCGGGGGAATCGCCGCCCATGAAATCGCCTTCCATGTCCCAGCCGCCCTCCACCATGATGGTAAACGGATAACGCACTTCAACCATTGCGCCTGTCGGGTCTTCGCCGAAAACGATAAACGCGCCCGCTTGCATACCTGCTTCATTAGGGACAAATTGTCCGTGAAATTCTACTGTGCGTTGCAGATTAAGCGGGCCAATGAACTCGCCTTCTTCGCCGCCCGCGTGTGCCGTATCAAAGGGGCCTTCCATGCGAACGCGAACACTTCCCAAGTTCACCCGCCCCGAATTTATTACGCCGAACGAAAACCGCACAGGCGAACCAACTTGCGCAAACGGCATTATCTCAACGTTTCTAAGTTCCAGCCGCGAAACCTGCGCAACAGAAATACTTATCTGCTGGCTGGCTTCATGGGTTCTGAAATCTTGGTCTTGGTAGTCGAAAGAGATACGTTTTGTGTGCGCACCGGAAGTAGCTTCGCCGGATGTTGTAAAGCGCAACACCTTTGTAACTTCGCCAAGGGGCGCGAGGAAATCTACGAACAGTGTGTTACTTCCGCCAACGGGCGAAAATCCTGCAAAATGCTGGTGTCCGCCCTGCCCCATGCCGGGCGCGTTTTGGGTCATAACTTCTTCCATCAGAATGCGGATATTATTAACGGAACGTGTGGCACTTGTGTTGCGGAAAGTAATTGTCATTTCAAATTCGCGGCCTGCTTGCGGAACGGGCGGATACAAAATGTAGTCCGAGACCATAACGCGTGGAATTTGCAACGTCTCGTCATCATCATCTTCTTCGTCAGGATTGTACACATTAAAAGATACAAATTGGTCAAAGCTGTCTGTTGCGTCGCCGCTTTCGTTTTCAAAACTTATGCGGAATCGGACTGCGTAACTGCGCGTAACCGCCGAATCCCGAGGGGAAAAACTAAAGCTTACCCTGTGACTTGCGCCTGTTGCAAGGCTTCGTAATGTTTGCACATTCGCCGTCATTGGGACTATCGCGTTTTCGTTTTCGGGCGTTGCTTCCACGCGGATATTACGCGCTTCAAAGCCGCCCGTGTTGTACAAATCGAAACTGATTGTACCGTTTTGCCCAACATTCACCCTGCCTGTCGGCGCGGTAACGCCGCGTACTTCAAGGGTTGTAAGCTCGTCATCTTCGTCATCTTCGGGAGAGTACACATTTACGATAAACGGGAAAACTTCCCGTGTTATTTCATTGCCCGTTTCCTCGCGGAACGAAACCTCAAAAAGAATGGTATGCGCCCCCGTTTCAATGTCGGAAGACGTTTGGAATGTGAAATTTAATACGCTTGAATGCCCCGCGTCCATGGTTTGAAACAACGCATTGTTTAGGTCGCTTGTGACAAAAATGTTGTCTGCGGCGCGCATATTTTCGGGGAAGCTTACGCGCACATCCCGTGCCGCCGCATCGCCTATGTTTTGAATATTCGCGCTTACAGTGAAGGTTTGTTCGGGTGCCAACGCGCCTGTATGCACGGTTTGAAAGCCGCTTAAACGTACATTTGCCTCGCGGTCTTCGCCTTCAATGCGCACATTAATTCTGTCCGAAGACGTGGCGTTGCGTCCGTCCACGTCATTGAAAAAGTGATTTAATTCTATGAAATGGTCGCCGGGGTCGGCGTTTTCGTCCACAATGATTCTCATTGTCACGTTGCGCTGTGCGTTTACGCCAAGCATTGCGATTCTGTTTGTATTTCGCAAAAATTCCACCTCGAACGGCGCGAAATTTGACGGCGCGGCAAGCGTAAACAAATCGTACAACGGTTGCGAACCCACATTGCGCAACACAACCGTTACGTCAATATCGTCCCCCGCTTCCACCACAACATTGTGCGGCGAAACAAGCCCCACAATCCCGATTCCTATCGGCGCAGGCGTTGGGGTTGGGTGCGGCAGAAAATTCCCGTTGTCATATGCCGCCGCCGTTATCGGCAGAAGAAGTATCATCATCAGAAGTATTGTTACTATCCTCATTTTTTTCATTCCCTCGTGTCCTCTCAGTGTCTTTTATGCTTTCTATTAGTCCGTCACGCATTTGAATAATCTGGTCGGCGTATTCCGAAATTTCCGTATCGTGCGTGACTATTATAAGGGTTTGTTCGCGTTCCCGCGCCATGCCCGTAATCATGTCCATCATTTCGTATGTGGTTTTTGTGTCAAGATTGCCCGTTGGTTCGTCCGCGAAAATTACCTGCGGGTCGTTCACGAACGCCCGCGCCAGCGAAACCCGTTGCTGTTGCCCGCCGGAAAGTTCGTGCGGTTTGTGCCGCCAGCGGTTGCCAAGCCCAACGGCTTTAAGCATTTTGCGCGCCGCCTGCACCCGCTTCCTTTTCGGAATTTTGCGGAAGATAAGCGGCAACGTAACATTTTCCAGCGCAGACAGCGTAGGCAATAAGTTGTACGACTGAAAAACAAAACCGATATACCCCTGCCGATACAGTGTAAGTTGGGTTTCGCTAAGTTTTTCAAGCGGTTTGCCCTTGAATTTTATACTGCCCTTTGTAGGTTTTTCCAGCCCCGCCAAAAGATTCAACAGCGTAGACTTTCCCGAACCCGATGTACCAAGCAAGCAATAAATTTTCCCTTTTTCAAACTTGAGGGAAATATCCTCCAGCGCGACAACGCGCTCTGTTCCCATTTTATACACCTTGCGAACATTTTGCAGTTCAAAAATAACCTGCGGCGCGTCTTTTGTTGTGTCCGACATTTTTCCCCTCCCTTTACGGTAAAATTTCGCCCACACATACAACCTGTACAATACCACAAACATTACATAGTTTGTGCTGTTTTTTGAAAAAAATAAGTAATCGCGAAAGAAAACGCACGTGTATTATATATCATAGTACACGTATGTCAAGCTTCGTCGCAAATATGTATCCGAATTTCGTAGGTGTAGCCGTCACCCGTGCGCGTAATGCGCCCCATATGCACATACGCAAAAGACTGCGACAAATTTGCGCGGTGCGTTTCCGCGCTTGTTAAATCGCTTGTTTCACTCACAATTAAGATTTCCTGACGTTCGTAATTTATGCGGGTCATGGTGGAATTTTGCGGCGTCGCAAGCCGAATTGCCTCAAGCGAAACGGCGGCAAAATCCGCAGGCAAAAAACCCGCAACAAACTCATATATGTATTCGCCCTCCAAGCGGGCAACGCGTAACCGTTCCGCCGCTTCCGACGGCGAGTCACACAGCGCGGCAAGCCTTGCATACAGCTCCGCATAACGCTCCTGCATTTGCCTTTCCCTGTCATTCAATAAAAAAATTCCCGCAATCAATAATAAAAAAACCACAATTTGCACAACCGCAAGTTTTTTTATCAAAGATTTACGGGCTTTCGCGTTCCGCGCCCAAACAGGCAAGAGGTCTATTTTATCTTGGGTTTTCAAAAATTCGCTCCTGTGTCAAGTTTTAAGTTCTCGGGGCAATGAAGTGAGCGGTTTACCGCGAACGGCACCGTCCCCGAACCCCACGAACTTTTTTGAAAAAAAGTTCGACAAAAAACTTTAACCGAAACCGCGCAAAGCGCGGTTTCAAGATAGGGGTCAAGGGGATGAAATCCCCTTGCGGGGGTATTGGGGGCAGAGCCCCCAAGGTCTTTATCTTCCTCTAAGTTGCTGTCTGTTTTCGTATATTACGTCTGTGAGTTGGTTGAAGTAGTCCATGACTTTTTTGTGTTGGGCTTCCATGTTTGCCATGTATTCCTTTACTTGGTCTTCGGCGTCTTTGAGCATGGAGTCTGCGTAGTCCATGGCGTTTAGGCGAAGGTCACGGGCGTTTTTCTTGGCTTCTTCTACGGTTTCGCTGGCTTGGTCGGAAGCGCGGCGGAATATTTCGTGATTGCTTGTCCTAATTTTTGCTTCGGCTTCGGCGGCTTCAAGAATGCCCTGCGATTTGCGCTCTGCCTCTGCAACAATGCGGTCGTGGTCGCCCAAAATGCGTTGCGCAGAGCGTATGTCGTCCGGCAAATTTAAGCGGATTTCGTTTAAAATATCCAAAACCCGTTCTTTTTCCACAGATATTTTATTGGTAAAGGGCAGGCTTTTACTGCCCTCCAGCACCTCTTCTATATCGTCCAAATAATCAAGTAGTGCATCCATGCGATTTCATCCTCTCTTGCATTGCGGCGCGTGCCGCAGGCGGCAACTGTTCCGCCAAAAATGTAAACCCGAACCGGTCTTCGTTCATATGTGCCGCCGCTTCCTTAATTATAGAACTTGAAACGTGCGCAAATTGCGGCGCGGCGGGTAGAAAAATTGTTTCAATTTCCGTTTCCGAAAGGCGGCTGTTGTACGCCGCGTATGGTGCTTCGCGTTCAAAATCGCCCGAATTGCGCAAGCCCCGCAGAATTGCGTCCGCGCCTTTTAGCTGTGCGTAATCCGCAAGCAAGCCGCAAAACGACTCAATTTCAAGATTTTTTACATCGCGCAATGCGTCTTTTAAAAACGCGGTACGCTCTGCCACAGAAAACAGCGGGTTTTTGTTTGGATTCTCCAGCACCGCAACTATAAGTCTATCGGCAAATTTTGCCGCACGGCGGGCAATGCTAACGTGCCCCATTGTAACAGGGTCAAAACTGCCCGGGAAAATGAGGGTCATTCTGCTTCCTCCGCTTGAAGAAATAGGAACACTGTGCGCCCGTAAACGCGGGTGGAGGTTAAAAAAAGACTTGCAGATTGCGGCGCAAACCCGCGATTTTGCTCTGTTTCCGCAATAACTATGCCGCCCTCCGCAAGAAGCGGCGGAACTTTTTGAAGCGTCTGTTCCAAAAGCAAAGAGTCGTATGGCGGGTCAAGAAAGATTATGTCGAAGCGGCGGTTTGCGGTTTGAAGGCGTGATATTGCGTTCTCCGCCGAGGCTTCGATTATTTCCGCATTTTGCAATTTCGTTTTTGCCAAATTTTCCTTAACGGCTTTAAGCGCGGGCGCGGCGTTTTCCACAAAAACCGCTTCCTTCGCCCCGCGAGACAGTGCTTCAATCCCAATCGCGCCGCTTCCGCAAAAAATGTCCAAAAATCTTGCGCCCCGTACCCGCTCCGAAATAATGTTAAAAAGGCCTTCTTTTGCCCTGTCTGCGGTTGGGCGTGTGCTTGAACCCAACGGCGCAACAAGTGCCGTTCGCCTTGCCGCTCCCGCGATTACACGCAAAAAAATCGCACCTTTCTGATTTTCCCTACGATTATAGACAAATTTTTTGTATAAGTAAACCATTTTCTTAGAAATGGTGATGAAATGTGTTTTCAGAAATCCGAACGCCTGATTGACAATCAAATGAAATCAAGGAATCGCAGGATTTTTGTGGATTCACACCCCGACAGTTTGCCGACTGACGGTTGCGAAAATGTGTTTGCGGTTCTCGTCAAGATAAACATGAGTTGCATATCATTTTTGTTTAAATCTCTGTGGGTCGGATTTGAATGTTGCAATCCATTTTATCAAAGTTGTTTCCATTAACACGATTTTGGCTTTTATATAACCGCCATTATTATTTACAAAGTAATATGCCGTTTTCCCACCCTGTGATTTCATTCCAAAATCAGCATGAGCAATTGAATGTCGTATAGAAGAAAAAAGCGATCTCATAACACCCTTTTTATCGGTCATCTCAAAGACACAATACTCCTCACCAAAGGGAACAGAATCCATTACTTGAACAAACATCTCCTCTAAGTCCTCTGTTTTGCATGGGTGATAATTGCACTTCAAACTTGGTGTCGCCTGTTCCATCATTTGGGCTTTCAGAGTGTGAAATAAAGCACCTTTCCACCCTTGTTCCTCAAATGTGATTCCTCTTTTGCTGATTCTTTCGACTTCGCCATTACTGCCAGTCTTTACCACGGGACACTCCAACACATAGAATTGCACAATTTTCTGAAAGTTAGAGCCAAAATTAAGTTCTGTAGCCAAGTAATCATCATCTGTTAAATTTTTCAAACTTTCCGTCTCCACAATTGCCAACCCCCAGAGCCATATTTTGCATAACCAAAAATGAGGTTCAAAAATCAAGTTCGTTGCTTGCTTCCCATTTTGTTGGCATAATAGTGAAAACTAACCGAAACCATATTGAAAGAAAAGTGTAACTACTTGAAATTTCACTTTTTTAGCCAAACTTACAGTCATCTGTAAAATAGCGGGTTTTCGTCAAGCTGTCAAGACAAGAAACGACGTTTTCACGTTGAACAAAAAAAGCACCCTAAAGGTCTTGTAAATGCCGTTAGTGTGCTTTTTTATGGATTGCTTGTTTTTGCGCTGACTTAACTAAACCCGCCATTGCCTGCTGCTTTGCACGGATGGGTCGCTTAGTATTTCATTGGCGGGCGGGCTTATTGCATCCTCCAGCATTCTGTGAAGCACGTTCATGCGTATAGAGCCTTCTTCTTCCCGCCCCATAAGTTCGCGGATGACGTCGATAGTTTGGCTTTGTATGGCTTGTGACGCAGATGTTTGAACATTGTTTCTCATTGACGAAACTTGTCCGCCGCCGAGCCGAGCCACTTCTGCCATATGCGCCCTGCCTAAACCGCCGCCGACATCAACACGGCTTGCTACTTCCCTGCGAAGCTTGCGCTCTGCTATTTGTTGCTGATTAAGCCCGTTGCGGTTTTGGATATATTCTCCCGTACCGTCAATTCTTGTGTTAATGTATGCGGGAACGTATGTTGGGTTGTTTGCATTCATGTTGATTCCTCCTTATTTTGCACTGCGCTATACATATTATATCGGCAGAAAATATGGCACATATTAGCATTATTTTTTTTCGGAATAATAATTCCGCCGTTGTGCAGTATATCAACGAGGTGAAAAAAATGGTAAACGACGGTTGGAATTTGGAGCATACGTATGCGGGGTTGCCAAAGATATTTTACCGCAAGCAAAACCCCGTCCGAGTGCCTGTGCCGCAAACGGTTATTTTTAATGAAGGGCTTGCGCGGGATTTGGGGCTTGATTACGAAAAATTAAAGCAAGACGCGGAAATTTTTGCGGGCAACAAATTGCCGCCGAATTCATTGCCTATTGCGCAAGCGTATGCGGGATATCAGTTTGGGCATTTTGCAATGCTGGGTGACGGACGCGCCATTTTGCTTGGCGAGCAAGTAACGCCGAACGGACGCAGATTTGATATCCAGCTTAAAGGTTCGGGGCGAACGCGGTTTTCCCGAGGCGGTGACGGTTACGCGGCTTTACAGCCAATGTTGCGGGAATATATCATCAGCGAGGCTATGTTTTCGCTGGGGATCCCCACAACGCGGTCGCTGGCGGTTGTTAGCACGGGAAGGGATGTTATTCGCGAAAAAACATTGCCCGGTGCGGTTTTAACGCGGGTTGCGGCAAGTCATATTCGGGTGGGTACTTTCAATTATGTAGCGGCGTTCGGAACGGCGGACGACCTTCGCGCCCTTGCGGACTACACCATTTTGCGGCATTTTCCTGCACTGGAAAACGAGAGCGACAAGTACGTTTTGTTATTGCGCGAAGTTGCGCAATTGCAAGCCGCGTTGATTGCGCAGTGGCAACTTGTCGGTTTCATCCATGGCGTGATGAATACCGACAACATGGCTGTTTCAGGCGAAACAATAGACTTCGGCCCGTGCGCGTTTATGGACACCTACGACCCAAACACGGTTTTCAGTTCAATAGACACAGAGGGGCGTTATTCCTATAAAAATCAGCCCGCAATGGGCGCGTGGAACTTGGCGCGTTTTGCGGAATCGCTACTGCCGCTGATTCACGAAAACAAAGCCAACGCGGCAGAGCAAGCCCATGCGGAAATCTCAAATTATTGGGAGTACTACAACACAAATTGGCTAAACGGTATGCGCAAAAAGTTGGGCTTCACAAACGAAAGCCCGCAAGACGCAGAAATCGCAACCGAACTGCTAGACATCATGGAAAAAAACAAACTGGATTACACAAACACCTTCTACGCGCTGTCAACTTCGGCGGAAGAAAATTCGTCGCTTGAAATCCCCTCACTTTCCGAATGGGCAAAAAAATGGCGCGGCAAAAATCCAACACAACCCCGCAACCCCGCCGTCATCCCGCGCAACCACCGCGTAGAAGAAGCCCTATCCGCCGCCGAACAAGGCGACCTTTCCGTAATGCACAATCTTCTTTCCGCTTTACAAAACCCCTACCAACCCCACGAAGAATACTCCCAACCCCCACCACCCACACACTGCAACTACAAAACCTTCTGCGGCACGTAAAAACCGCGCAAATGCGCGGTTCTAGTTTTGCGGTGCAGTTTATCGCTAGTCCATGTCAAAGTTTGGGTCAAGCCTTTTTAAAGGCTTGCGGGGTTCGGGGCAGAGCCCCGAGGTTTTAATACTTCGTATCCGACTCCTCCACAATTTTAACACTTACCATTTTAGAAACGCCTTGTTCTTCCATGGTAACGCCGTAAAGGGTATCGGCGGCTTCCATTGTGCCCTTGCGGTGGGTGATGATAATGAACTGAGTGCCCTTCGCGTACTGTTTCAGAAAGTTTGCGAAACGGGCAACGTTTGCATCATCCAGCGCGGATTCGATTTCGTCCAAGACGCAGAAGGGCGATGGCTTCATCCGCAGGATGGAAAACAGAAGCGTGATTGCAGTAAGTGCGCGTTCGCCGCCGGAAAGAAGCATCAGGTTTTGCAAAGATTTTCCGGGGGGCTGGGCGATAATTTCTATGCCGGATTCCAGCACGTTTTCCGTATCCAAAAGGCGAAGGCTGGCTTTTCCGCCCTCAAACATCTCTTTAAAAACTTCGCTGAAATGCTCGGCTATTACCGCAAATTTTTCCGCAAAACGATTTTCCATTTCGGCGGTAAGGTTTGCGATAAGTTCGTTAAGGGCGGCTTCCGCTTCCAAAATATCGTCGCGCTGGGTTGTGAGAAAACCGTGGCGCGTTTTTATTTGCTTGAACGCCTCAATTGCGCCAAGGTTTACATCTGTCATGCCCGCAAGTTCGGACTTTAACTGCGAACCCGTTTTGCGAAGCGTTGCCTCGGTAAGGTCTTCGCGTTTGAATTGCATTGCGGTTTGATATGTCAACCCGTACTCTTCCCATACCTCGTTGTGCAAGCGGTGGCTGGACGCGTCAAGGCTTTCTTTGCGCGCTTCAAGGCGGGCGATTTCGCGCTCCAACAGGTTTGTTGCATCGGTTTGACTGCGCTCGTCTGCTTCGGCTTTTGCAATGGCGGCATCAAGCGCGTTTTTTTCCGCCTCGCTTGCGGTTAGTTCTTTGCGCGATTCTTCCAGCCGCGATTGGATTTTTTCAAGCTGTGCCGCAATTTCTTGGCGGTTTTCTTGGGATTGTTTGATTGCCGTTTCGTTTGCGGAAATTTCTGCAAGAAGCATTTTCTTTTCCTGTTCCAGCGTTGAAATTTCCTTTTGCAAGCGCGAAATGTTGGACTTTGAGTGGGTGATTACCTCCGTTTTGCGGGTGATTTCTACGCGCAGTTCCGTTACCGCGTCGGCTTCTTCCGTGATGGTTTTGCGGTTCTGCTCGGTTTCGCGCTGATAATTTTCCAGCGCGGCGCGGGCGTTTTCTACCAGTTCTTCTTTTTGCAGAAGCTCCGTTTTTGCAACACGAACCGCGCCGTTTGCTTCAACTATCCGTGCCATTATTTTTTCATTTTCTTCATTATAATTTTGCGAATTTTCTTGCAAAGTTTTTAGCGTCTCGTTTGCGTTTTGTTGTTTTGCGCGAAGATTTTTTTCTTCAAGTTGCAGTGTGCTTACGGTTTCATTTGTCTGCGCCAAAACGTCACGGGTGGTTGCACGTTTTTCGTTTAATTTTGCCTCACGCCGGTTGAGAATTTCCATGTCGCGTTGCAGTTCCGTTACTTCAATTTTCAGTTGCTCCAACTGCCTAGCACGGCCTATTATTCCCGCGCTTTGCCGCGCCACGCTTCCGCCCGTTATCGCGCCGCCCGGGCTTAAACGCTCGCCGCCCTTGGTAACAATTTTGTATGAATATCTGAATTTTTTATGAAGCGCAAGGGCGTTTTCCAGCGTGTCCATTATCACGATATCGCCTAATAGTTGCGAAATTACGGGGGCGTAAACGTCCTCGCAGTCCACCAGTTCGGCGGCAATGCCGATGTAGCCCTGCTCATTTTGCAAGCGGTATGTGTCGATGTTTCTGCCCTTCACAGCGGTAAGCGGCAGAAATGTTGCGCGGCCTTCCTTTGCGCGTTTCAGAAATTCGATTGCGTGTTTGGCATCACCCTCGGTTTTTGTGATGATGTTTTGTGCCGCGCCGCCCAGCGCGATTTCAATTGCCGTTTCAAACTCGTCCTCCACGCCGATTAACTCACCAACCGCGCCGCAAATGCCCGCAAATGCCGCGTCTGTTTTTTGCCGCGAAAGCACCGCTTTTACACTGCGGTAATATCCTTCATGCCCCGCTTCAAGGTCGGAGAGGGCGCGGAAACGTCCGCGTTTTGCCGTTAAATCTTCCGACGTAATGCGCAGTTCGCGTTGCAATGTGTCCGCTTCTGCGCGTAGCTGATTGTATGCTTTTGCGTAGTCCTCCTGATTTTTCAGCGCGGCGGAAAGCTCTTTTCCGCACGAATTTAACGCCCCTTCGTTTTGCGAAAACGCGGCAGTTGCTTCTTCAAGTCTGTCCTCGTGGCGTTCGATTTCTGTGTCCAGCCGCTCCTTGTCGTCCTCCAAGCGGCGGTACATATTTTCCGCTTCAAGCACGGCGGCGCGGCTTTCTGTGGCGGCTGTCATTGCGTCCATCACGTTTTGATTTAGGGAATCCGTTTCCGCCGCGCCCTCGCGCATGGCGTTTTCGTGGCGGGCGGAAATTTCCAATTGCTCTAACAATGCGTGGTTTAGCTCCGATACTTCTGATTGCATTGCGGAAACATTTTCTTCTTCCGCAGAAATTTCTTCATGCTTGCCCGCAATGCTACTGTCGCGTTTTTCCGCTTCCGTTTTTAGCCTCGCACTGTCCGTTTCAAGCTGAATACAACGACTTTCCGCCAACTTGATATCCGTTTGCTTTTGCTCGATTATTTTTGTGGTGTCAAGTAAATCCTCCGTGGCGCGGCGATAATTCGCGTCCGCCGCCGCCGCACGGTTCTTCAATTCTTCCCCCGCAGACCGCGCTTCCGTTAAAAGCCGCTTGCCGTCGCCCGACTGCGACATGATACTTTCAAGCGATTTTTCTGTATGCTCCATGTCATCATTTATTTTTCGGATATCCGCCAAAAAAATATTTAGGTGAACGCTCTTATATTCATCGCGCAATTCCAGATACCGCCGCGCTTCTTCGGATTGCGATTCCAGCGGCTCCAGTTGCTCGTCCAATTCCGCGATAATATCATCCACACGGGCGCGGTTTTCCCGCTCGCGCTCCAGTTTATTTAACGCTTCCGTTCGGCGCGATTTGTATTTGCTGATACCCGCCGCTTCTTCAAAAACGTGCCGTCTGTCTTCCGAACGAAGGCTTAGAATTTCGTCAATGCGCCCTTGCCCGATAATCGAATACCCATCACGCCCAACGCCCGTATCCATAAAAAGCATTGCGATATCCTTCAAACGACACGCCTCGCCGTTAATCAGATACTCGCTCTCCCCCGAACGATACACCCGCCGCGTTACAGAAATCTCTTTTTGTTCCAGCGGAAGCCGCTTGTCCGTATTATCCAAACGCATAGTAATTTCCGCATAACCAAGCGGTTTGCGGTGCGCCGTTCCTGCAAAAATAATGTCTTCCATTTTTCCGCCGCGAAGCTGCTTCGCGCTTTGTTCGCCAAGCACCCAACGCAACGCATCGGCTATGTTCGATTTTCCGCTTCCGTTCGGCCCAACAACCGCGTTCATCCCCGGCCCAAAGTCCAACGAAATTCTATCTGCAAAGGATTTAAAACCCGCAAGTTCCAGTTTCTTCAGATGCATTCTAAGTACGTCCTTGTGTTAATTTTTTACTTATTATGCGGGAAATTTGAAGAATAATCAACATCAAAACCAAGCCTAATACAGAACCGACTTTTTACCCGTTTAGCCCAAAAAAAGTAGCAATTGATGCTATTTTTGCTAACATCCCCACAGCTTCCTTCACAAGACTACCAGCCCCGGCGCAAAACCCATTAAACCCATACTTGCAGGCTAACTTATCTTCCTCACTTTCTGCAACGACAGCATCTTTAAGATAATTTACTAATTGATTGCTTTTATCTTCAGGAATTGATAGGCTTTGAATACGCGGAATAATGCGCTCTACATCAACAGCCAAGTCGTTATTAGGTGATACTCCATGGTTTATTATATTCGTGCTATTGGAGCCAAAACTCACATTTCCATAATTATCTTTCAAATTATACGTCATAAGAGGATATCTCCCTGTTAAGAGTATTTTCACTTCTATCACCAAAGCTTATGTTTCCCTTATTGTCGTCAATATTGATAACGAGAGTTTCACTTTGTGGTGTGCGACCCAAAAAGCGGTCTGTAATTTCGCCTTGAAATTTAAACAATCCGTTTACATCCAGAGAAGAAAAAACAGCCACAAACCCTGAGTTCATTGTAATATGAAGCCCGAACACATCAATGTCCGGTTTGATAGATTTAAAATAGCTGTATATCATATATCCACAAAAAAGTAGCAAAACCAAGCCCAGTATAGCAACAGTAACACCATCAAGCGCAATAATTAGGATTAACGACACGACTATACCCGCAATCGTCCATACCGGGAAATTCGGAGTCCCGTCAATCCGGGCAGTCCTTCCCACCCAAGTCCTTGAAATATTTGAAATCTGCAAAGTAGTTCTGTTTGAATGCTCTTCTTGCCCCATGGCATCATAGCAAATGGAATTGTTTTCAAGCGTTACACGGCCATACTTTAAAACATTATTTTTCTCACCACTATCGTTGTCTGTCTTGCCGCTGGTAGCATTCTTAATCACAGCCATATTTTCCAAAAACTTCTCAAACATTGTAAACCTCCCAAGTATTAAGATGGCTATACCGATTTATCTAAATCAGATTTTTGCCAAAAAAATGAATGACCACTGTGTTTCGCGGCTTTACTGATACGGTATCATATTCGGAGCAGGTTGTCTACATTAAATCATGAAAAATCGACATGAGATGACTGTAGCCGAAGGCAATATGAAAATTTATGACCGGTGGAGCACGAAGTCCAAGTTTACGAACATTAGTGACTATATTAAGCGTCCTAAATGTGTCCGCTGATTTACTTATGTATGGCAACGCTTTTGTTTGTTTGACTTCACGGGCATCGCGCCAGAATATACACAAGTTCGTTGCCGATATGTGCGGTTGCGGTTTGGGTGAAATTGTGCAACAACCCGCTTTCACAAGCGTTTGCGAAAAGCGCGGCATAGTTTTTTTCCATGCCCTTGTCGCGCCCGCCAAGGCTTTTTGTTGGGAATGAAACGACCAAAAACCGCGTGTTTAGTGCATTCGCAAGGGAGAAGCCCCTGTTTTTGCACTGCGCTTCCAAAACGGGTACGAGCTTTAGCATGAATGCGACATCTACCGCTTCGGAGGGGGTTTCCACGGCAAGGTCTGCGCAGGCGGCGGCGGGCGGAAGCCCGATTTTCCCGAAGAAAATGTTTAGCAAATCCCGTGTGCGCAGGTCGATATCGTATGCGTGGTACGCCGCTAAATTGCGCGTTAATTCCCGTGGCATTAGCGGGATGGAAAACGGGTTAAACCCGCAGCCAAGGTCTAAAATTTGCGTGACGCTTTCGCCCGCGTGTTTTAGCACGAACGCAAAAAAATCCTGCAAGTGGGGCAACCGCTCTTTTGTGGATGCGTGTAATTGCAAGATTTTTTCCGCAGGTTCTTCCAACAAACCTGCCGCTTTTTTATGCGCGTTGCCCTGCAAATACGCGCCGTATAGCTGGTGCATTCGTGTTTTGGCGGCCTTTGTCGGGTCTTTTTTTTCGCTTTCTTCCGCGATAATCCGCGCTACCAGCGGCGGGTAAATCATGTTGTATTTCGCGCTTAGTGTCATCGTAATTGCTCCATAAGCATATTAAAAAAACGCAAATTGTGAATTGTTGCAAGGCGGTGCGCAAGGCTGTCGCCAATGCTTGCCAAGTGCCGCAAGTATGCTCGAGAATAATTTTGGCAGGTGTGACAGTCGCAAATGCGCGAAATTGGGCGTGGGTCGCGGCGGTATTCATCGTCTAAAATATAGTGATATTTGTAAAAACTTTTGCCCGTACCAAGTTCAATATCGCTCGCCGTTTCAAATTCTTCATTAAAAACATAAAGCCTGTTGTGCCTCGCTTCCCGCGTGGGAATCACGCAGTCGAACAGGTTATACCCCATCTTAGCACAGGCAACAATATTCTCCGGCCTGCCAATTCCCATTGCGTATTTCACGCCGCCCTGCGGCATAAGTTCTGCCGTGTACGCCAAGATTTCTTCCGTAAGACGCCCCTCTGCGTCCAGCGGCCAGCCGCCAAAACCAAAGCCCTCATATCCCATTTCAATTAGCGCATCCGCACATTCCTTGCGCAAATTTTTTTCGTTACCGCCTTGGATTATTCCGAAGAGCAAGTTCTCGGGGACAGTGCCGTTCGCTTCGCTCACTTCATTATCCCCGAACCCCTGCAAGCCTTTGAAAAGGCTTGACCCAAACTTTTTATTAAAATCGCGCGAATGCGCGATTTTTGTTAAAGTTTTTGTCGAACTTTTTTCAAAAAGTTCGCAGGGGTGTGGGGACGGAGTCCCCACGGTCTTTTTCACAGAAGCCGTAAATATAGCCATACACTTTTTGCCCCAGCGGATTGTAGTGTCAACTGCCTTTGACTGAATATCGTAGGAATCAGACGGGTGGGTGCAGTAGTCGAGAGCCATTAGGATATCGGAGCCGTATGCCAGTTGGGATTGAATGCACTTTTCGGGCGAGAGAACGGTCTTTTTTCCGTCGCGGCGAAAGATAATTTCATTTGGGCGGATTTCTCCCATGGACGAATTTTCGCGCAACAAAGAAAACACCTGAAACCCGCCCGAATCCGTGACGATTGGGCGTTTCCAACCCGTGAATGCGTTTAGGCCGCCCATTGCCTTAATCGTGGACGCGCCCGGTTTTGTCATCAAATGGTAGGCGTTCATTACAATGCCCTGCACGCCGCAGTTTTCCAAGTCCATGCTGTCAACGGTGCGCACAACGCCGCGTGTTCCGTCGGGGAAAAACGCGGGTAGCCGCACCATTCCGTGGGGTAAAAAAATTTCCTTAGTCACGTATAAGCCTCTGTTTGTCGCTTCGCACTTGAAAGCTGTTTGTCATTGTGAAGAAAGTTTCCGCGCCCACTTCGTCCAGCAAAGATATGATGTTGTCATCGGTTGGGCGTTCGGGATAAAATTCGTCTATCATGGTGGGGCAGAACCCTGTGATTACGGCATATTGCGGGCTTACGGCTCTTATAAACCGTGGTGCGCGTCTGTCGAAACGCCCGTGCCGCTGAACTTTTAAGAAGTCGAAATCTGTATCCATAAATTCTTCGCAGTCCAGCAATAATTGTCTGCGGCCGGTGGTTGCGTCTGCCATAAACAGGAAATTATTGTTGCCGTGTTCCACGCGCACAACAATGGAGAAATCGTCCCCCGTGGGGATGAAATTTCCATCATTGTCGAATTGGTCTTCTTCTTCCAATTCAATATCATAGTCGTCGTTGATATCAATGCCGACGAAGGAGAAGTACGGCAAATCGGACGGGCACACAATAAAGTGGGCGTCATCCAAGCTGAAGCGGATTTCTTCCATTAATACGTGCGGCACAATACCCGCGTTTTGCACCGCTTCTTGGAAGCGGCGCGTGTGACGCGTATCCCTGCTGTAGTTTGGCACAATAACATTTTGTACTTCCAAAATATTAATCACTTGGCTTGCGCCGCCAACATGGTCTGCGTCAAAATGCGTGATGATTAAATAATCCAGCGTCGTAATTCCGCGCCCCATAAGCGTGCCTGCAATCGGGCCGCCGTGGCGGTTTTCGCCGGAGTCGATTAAAACGGCATGGTTTTCCGTCGTGATAAGAATAGCGTCCGCCCTGCCTATGCCAAAAACAAAAACTTCCATCATGCCCGCCATTTCGGATATCGGTTCCGGCTCGGGTTCAGGCACGTACCACGGCTGCATTTCTTCGCAATTGCAACCGCAGGCGGTAAGCAAAAATAATAAAATCCCCGCTGCAAAAAATATTTTTTTCATTTAATACCCCTCCAGTATAGCGATTTCAGTTGAATCGTCTATAATTCTTTTAGCCGCAACATTGCGGAATAAATCTCTTTTTTTGACAACGCGCTGTTAATTTCGTGTAATTTTCGCGACGCGTCTCGCAAGGTGCAATCTGATTTTACCATAATATCAACCAATTGTGACTCTAATGTTTGCGATTGGGCATCTTTTTCTTCGGAAGAATTTACTTCCAGCCCGCCCGCAAGATTAACCACGCAGGTGTATTCGCCTTTTTCGGAAGAAGGATTGCCGTCCAGCATGGTTGCAATTTCTGCCGCCGTTCCGCGATATATCATCTCGAATTTTTTTGAAATATCGTTGCATAAGCAAATTAACGCGGTGGGGAAATTTTTTTCAATCAAGCCAACCGTTGCCGAAATTCGCTTTGGCGACTCATAAAAAACGATGGTTTCGTTTTCGCAAAACGCACTTGAAAGCACTTGCACCAACGCTTTCCCCCTCGGCAAAAAGCCCAAAAACGCAAACCGCGACGCTTCAAACCCACTAACCGACAGCGCGGCAACCACCGCACTAACCCCGCAAACAGGCACAACCGTTATGCCCGCCGACGCCGCCGCTTCCACAAGCCTGTTCCCCGGGTCCGAAATGCACGGCGTCCCCGCATCCGAAACCAGCGCGACATTCTTCCCCTCCAGCAACGCACCAACAAAAAAGTTCCCCTTCTTCCCCTCATTAAATTTATGACAGGAAAACAGCGGAACTTTAATCCCAAAATGCGCAAGCAAACCACGGCTGTGGCGCGTGTCCTCGGCGGCAACCATATCAACCTCGCCCAGCACCCTAACCGCCCGCGCCGTAATATCTTCCAAATTACCAATCGGCGTTGCCACGATATACAAAATGCCTTGCACTGCAACACAACTTTCGTAAAAAATTTTTACAGCACCACTTCCATATTGAAATCCGATTCAAATGACGCGGTTGCGGCAATATCCATTGTACCCGTATTTCCGCCGATGTCAAAGGCTATGGAGGAAGCGGCGTTTTGAAATGCTGTTTTATTGAAAAGTGGGTTGTTTGGGTCGAAGCCGCCATTGTTGGCATGATACAGGAAATCGCGGCGCACGTAAATGCGGCGTTCTTGCATATCGCGGGCGCGACGGCGGCGTGCGTCTTTGGAATCGTCGCGGCGCGTGGTCTTCTCTTCTTGGATGGCACGTTCGCGGCGGCGAATTGCGGCAATTTGGCGGTCAACACGGTCTATTTTCAATTTTATATCCATCGCCGTTGCACTGCGCGAACGCTCTTCCATATCGCTTCCATGAATTTCTGCAAGTTTTGCTTGAAGCCGCGCCCGTATCTGATGCGCACGCCCCAGCGAATCCGTATTGCTTAACCGCACAGACCCCTGCCGCCTTGGCCGCCGCTGTCTGCGCTGTTCTTGTTGCTGTTCTTGGATTCGGTTGTGTGCTTCCTTTAGCATATTGTTTTGATTCTCTTGCAAACGCCGCGCAATGTCTCTTGAATTTTCGCCGGGCGCAACAAAATTAAATGCCGCTGTGGCATTCTGCGCCCCGTTAGACCTGTCGCGTCTGTTTGTTAGCCCCGTTGGTGCTTGAATAATCATTTAGCATCCCTGCTTTCAAGTTAATTCCCCTATATATTTATCGTACCTTTTCGGAAAATTTCTTAGCTTTTTTTAAATGAAATGCGAAAAAATGCAAAAAAAAAGAGCCGGAAAATTCCGACTCTTTTTTATTAGAGGAGATTATCCCAAGGTAACTGTTCTTCCGTCACCTTCGATGGGTACTCCGAAGATTGTTGCAAGGAAGCGTGCAGGAACATAGCTACGTCCGCCGATAACAACGGGTTGGATGTTGCCTGCAAGTGCGCCTTGGCCTGCGCCTGTTGCAATGTCAACGGGGTTGCCGTTTACCATTGCTACGGGGCTGTCAAGTGTGAGCACTACTGTTTGGCTTTGGCCGCCTCTGTCCATACCTGTGAAGGAAGCTGTACGTGCTACTTCGTTCCACTCAACGCTTGCGCCGATGAAATCTGCGAAAACGCGGGGGTTAATCATAGAGGATGCAATGCCGGGTGCAACTGTTGGGAACGCTACAGCTTGGATATAAACGCCGTCTACGTTAACCATAGATGCTGTTGTGAACATACGACGTTGGAATGCACCGGGTGCGTGTACGCCGGGAAGTCCCGGAGGTGCGGGGTCGTCGATTACTGCCATGCCGCCTACTTCAAGAACAAGTGCATCGTAAGGCATATTGTAGAAACGTCCGCGAAGTGCGTAGTCTGAAAGCAAGTGTTCGTCATCGAAGTCTCTTCTGTTTGTGATACCTCTGCCTGCGGCATAGTCAAAGTAGTCTGTGTCGCCAAGGATAAGGTCACTGTTTGCAGAGATTTCAGGGCCGTATACAACTACGTGCCACTCGATACCGGGTACGGTTGGACCTGCAACATACACTTCATCGAAGGTAATTACTGCGGGTGTACCGTGTGATGTGCTGCGAACTTCGAAGCCGATGATATCGTCATCGCGCAGTTCTCTTAACTCAAAACCGCTGTCTTCGTTGATGCTGGGTTCGCCAAGCCACAATTGCATATCTGCCAATTGACCGAAGTTTACTTCGCGGCCGTTTTGAACTGCTTGAAGTGCAAAGCGAAGTTCGTAGCCGTGGTCAAGAAGACCGTATTCTGCTTCTGTGATTGTGAAACCTGCAACAGGTGTAAGAGCAAGAACGTCGAATGCATTACGTGTAATGCGTACGGGTTCGGATTGTGTTACGGTGATGGGGTCGTATGCGGTTGCAATTGTTGCTGTACCTTCGTAGAAACCGTTGCGGTATACGCGAACATCAACATCGCTACCGTGTTTTGCTTCGAAGCCTGCTTCAACACTTATCATAAGTGCGATATCCATACGACGAAGACGTGATTGTGCTTCGGGGTTAGCGGGTCTGGTTGCGAAAGAAACTGAACCGTCATCGTTAAATTCGTGAAGTGCGGGGATGAAGAAATCAGGGCGGATAAAGTTACCCCAGCTGAATGTGTCTGCATTTTCGCCATCGCGGCCTGCGCGGATTCTGGCGTCTACAATGCGTACGCCTTCAACTGCGGGAACAAGCTCGTAACGGTCAAGTGTGCGGAACAGGTTGCCTTGGATTACTTCAGCGATACGGATGGTGTGGTTGCCTCCGTTTAACCAGCGGTCTGTATCTGCAAAAGCAAGTCCGCTTTGTTCGTTCATAAGAGCCAAGTCACGTGTTTCAACAGACCAACCGCCTGAACGTACTTCTTGAACTGCTGCAGGACCGGAGATGTTAAGTTCGCCTTCAAAGTCAAGTGTTGCAACTACAAGGCCTGTTGTTCTCCAGTGAGAAGCTTCGTTTGTGCGCTCTGTCCACCAAGAACCTGCGGGGTGTCTCCATGTTTGTGCGGGAGAACCTGTTACATGACCCAAAGAACCGGAGCCATGGCTGTCAAGGCGTGGGTTTGGTGCGCCAAGGCTTTGTCCGCCTGACCATACCAAGTGACCGGGTGCGCCCAAAACGTCACCAACATATACGTCGATTGCTACGTTGCCTGTTGTTGCCGCGTTGCGCAAGGGGATAAGGCTAAGACCGCGAAGTGTAACTTCTGCGGGTTGTGTTCTTGCGGTAAAGGTTGTGCCTCTGCCGGAAGTATTAACACGAAGGATAAGTTCGTTTCTGTTTGTGTTTTCGTTAACGAAGGGGTTTGTAGCAATTCCGCTTGCCGCAGGAAGGCTTACAATTTCTACTTCCCATTGGTCTGCGTGTTGACCTTCGTTGTTGCGTGCTGCAAATGAAGTGTTACCTTCTGCGCGAAGACCGCCAACAAGGTTGCCTTCTGCGTCCCATCTGTCACGTGTGTAACCAAGAAGGGGGTCTGCATCCCAGCGGAAGCCGCGGGGTGCAACCAAACGAACGTGGAAACCGTTGTTTGTTGTTCCGGGTTCGGGTGAAAGGATACGGCCTACGATTTCTTCACGGATTCTGATGCCGGAAAGAACAGCAACACCGCTCATGGGAACTACGCTTGCTGCGGTAATGTTTACGCCGTTACCCCAGCCTGTGAACATGGACACGCCGTCTACAAGTGTAACTGAGCGTGGTGTTCTTGTGCCTTCACCTTCACGAAGGTAGATAGACATTGCAGCATCGTCTTCGCTTGCGCGCATACCTGCAATTGTTACGTCAATCCAGCCTTCAAGGGTTGGAAGTTCACCGGGGATAGACCCTGCGATAGAACCCCATGCAGCACCGAACAGGTTAACTTGAACTGTTCTGTAAAAGTCTGCGTGTACCCATGCTGCGGGGAAGTTGTTTTCACGTGCTGTTGCATTCCATGCCCAACCGTTAGAACCGGGACGGCTACGGCTAAGGAAGTCTTGGTTTGCACGGGTGTTTGCAATGCTGTTTAAGTGATTGAAAAATTCTGTGTTGCCTGCTGTTTCACCTTCAACGCGGAAGTTAGGGCCTGCGTGGAAGTGGAATTGTACAGCCGCGCTTGATGTGAAAGTACCACCAACAAGTCCGGATGCGAAACCTACTTCGGAAGCGTTTGCGCCACCTTCAAGTGTGAAGTCAAGTACTGCCATAGCACCTGTATCAAGTGACAAGTTAGACAGTGCGTTTGCGTCTATACGGAATGTAAATGCATAGTCGCTTGTGGGTTGGCTTGGTGCCGTGTTTGGTGCGATATTCCACACCGGTGCATTTCTTGGGTCACGCATAGAACCGGGGCGTGCGCCAAATAAGTTCATGGGCAGTAAGGACATTACCATAACTACTGCCAAGAGTAAGGCTACTTTCTTTTTCATAATTTCTCCTTTCGGTTTTTGAAACTGCGTAAAATTGTTACGCTCATATTTTCGCTTCTTTCGCGCCGCTTCCCTCGCGCTTCTTGTGTGGCGCAGGGTGCAATGATTATGTCATTGCCGTTGGAAGCGATGCGCCTGTGGGCTGTTGCCCTGTTACTTTGCTTTTTTAGGGCGAAAGCCCATTGGGTGAAACGACGGTACTTTGGCTTCATTTTTGCCGTTTCCCGCAAAAACCGATACCTCCTTTCAAATACTTTCGATTTGAACAAGTGACGGAGGTGGTAACATCTTCCTCGTCACGTTGTTGATGAGACTATAGCATTTCAGAAAAATTAGGTCAATGCAAAAATGCAATGTGTAAAGAAACTGTAACCAAATACATATCTCTTTGCACAACACCATCACACTTTTCTAAAATGCCGCAAGGGAGTGTACCACGCCACACATACCCAATTCAACCTATTTTGTTGAATTGTAACAAAGCTGTAACATTATGAAAATTTTTTGCCTTGTTTTCGCGTGTTCTTCCTTAAATCTCTGCCATCCTATTATTTGAACAGTTTGGTTTTTTATCCTTGTTGTTTTTTTATGTAACGAAATTGTAATAAAAAAGCCATCCTTCGGGGGAAGAATGGCAGTGATGCTAATTTTTTAATTCCATATATTTTCCATCGGCTAAGTTGAAATTCACATTGCCGAATTGTTTAAGAACCGATGTGCCCAATAGGTCGTTGGTTTTGCGGGTTGCGTGGCACATTGCGCGAACATCGCATATATGCCCAAGCTGATTTTTTCCCGAGTACAAAGATACCGCACCCAAATTTTTAAATTCGCTTTTTTTTCCGCTTGCAAGCCTACCTGTTTCACCGAGTAGTTTTGATAAGTCTGTGAATTCTGTGGATATATTCAGCCGCTTTAATGTACTGTGGCTTAATATCACGGAATCGCACCCTGTATCTACCTTAAACATAACTTGCCGCATCTGCCCGTTCAAAAGCACCCACACGGGAACAAACCATTGATTGTTCGGGTCAACAGCCAATTTTAATTTCATAATCCACCCCCTGCTTTCAGTCTATGAATATATCACCAACACACAATTGCTTTTCTGTGCCGCCAACCAGCAAAGTATCTGTTCCGCCAAGTTCTATTTCTGCCGCCGCATTTCCTGCTTCTTCGTTATCCCCTATAAACCTGATAATGCCGCCTTCTGCCCCAATGTATTCGCCATAGGTTAAATCCGTAAGCACCACCCAGCGGCATTCGCTTTGGTTTAAAATTTGCTCTGTTGTTACATAATCGCCTATTTTCATTGTGCATACCATCCTTTCCTTCATTGCATTCTGCGCGGTGGGCTAAGGGTGTGTCAAATATTTTTCAGACGAACGAAAAATTACTTGACGTGACGTAGTAGTTTGCGCTATACTCATTACAACGTCAGACGTAGTAAAAATTTGAGGAGGTAATTTCTTGGGCGACATCACGATAAGCAGTGATGTAATGCGCGGGTATATAGACTTAATTATCCTGCGGGTGCTTTGTGACGGAGACTCGTATGGATATGCGATTTCCAAAACAGTAACCGACCTGTCGGACGGCAGATATATAATGAAGGAAACCACATTATACTCCGCGTTTTCACGGCTGGAAAAACTGGGGTACGTGCGCTCGTATCCCGGCTCTGTTTCCGGCGGGCGAGAGCGAACGTACTACGCATTAACGCCGGAAGGTTCGCAACACTACCTATATAAGTGTGACGAATGGGGCGCGACGCAAGATTTGATTTCAAAATTCATAAAACGAGAGGACGATTAACAATGGACGTGATTAAAAATTACATTGACAATGTTTTCGCGGCGTATCCGCAAACCGACGAGGTGCTGGCACTGAAAAAAAATATGCTTGCAGACATGGAAGAAAAATACACCGCCCTGCGTCAGAACGGCAAAACCGAACACGAAGCCGCCTACAGCGTAATTGCCGACTTCGGAAATATGGAAGAAATAACCGCAGAACTTGGGCTGGAGGGCAAAAGCACCGCCGAAACACTTTTCCTACCCATGGACGATGCCCGCAACTATCTTAAAAAATCCAAGCAAAGCGGCATAATAACAGGGCTTGGCGTTTGGTTAATCATCTTTGGGGTTTCTACCACGATAGTGCTTGACGAAAACGTAATCCCCATGTTTGTGGCAATCGCAATCGCCGTTACAATGTTTATCGTGAACAGTGCCCGCATGAGCAAATACGAACCCTATGACGAAACCACCCTGCGCTTCGACAAAGACACTGCCGAACGTCTTTCGGAAAAACACGCCGCCTTCATGCCCCGATACACCGCCATGATTGCCGTCGGCGTTGCCCTTATCATCCTAGCCGTCGGCGCAGTTGCCTCCGTTGACCTTGCAATACCCGTCTTCCTAAACATCATCGGATTCTCCGTTTTCCTCTTCATCGTCGCCGCCACTTACAGCTCCGCGTTTGACGCCCTCCTTGGCAAGGGCGACTACACCAACAAAGTCGCAAACAAAAAAGCCGACGGCATTATTGGAACAGTTGCCGCCATCTACTGGCCTTTAGTGTCTGCCCTTGGCGTAGGGCTACTGTTTCTAGGCGTTGACAACTTCTGGATAGTCTGGCCCGTTGCAGGTATCATCTTCGGCGGAATTTGCGGCGGCATTGCCGTCTGGGCCGAGGCAAAGAAAAAGGGTGAATAATAAATGTGAAGACCTCGGGGCAATGAAGTGAGCGGTTTACCGCGAACGGCACCTCCCTCAATGTTTAAAAAAAGCCCCCTTCGCCTTATTGCAAAAATTTGCAACAACGCGAAGGGGGCGCACCGGAAAAGTGGTATTGCTTGCATGGCTTACAAAATTCTAAATGGTCAGTGGTCGCTAAAGGGGAGTTAGCAATCACTAACCAAGTTATATCAGGCTAACTTATTTTTGTCAAGCGTTTTTGTTAAAATTTTTATCGTAGAACTCTTTAATGCACTCAAATGTTTTTTCGCTTATACTATGCTCTATTTTGCAAGCGTCTTCGCGGGCTTGTTCTTCGTCCACGCCTATCGCTATAAGCACGGAGGTAAGAAGCGTATGCCGCTTGTGAATGCGCTCGGCTATTTCGCTGCCTTTTTCCGTGAGATGTATGTTTCTGTTTTCGTCGAAGGTAATGTATCCGTTTTCCAAAAACCGTTTCATTTGTATGCTTATGGTTGGCTTGGAAAAATTCATGTGATTTGCAATATCCACAGACCTCACCTTGCCCTGTTGCTCGGTAAGAACCAAAATAGTCTCCAGATAATCTTCCGCTGATGCCCGAATTTCCATAATGCACCTCCCGAATTACATATTACCATAATTATGCGGTTAGGCAAAAATAACATTTTTCTCACAAAACAATCTGAATTTCATGTATAATGGGTACTTGAAAAAAAATACATGAATGGGGTTTTTTTAATATGTCAGATTTTGCAATTCGCCGTCCGGTGACAACAATCATGCTAACGTTTATCGTGATAATTCTTGGGCTGATAGCGTTTACAAATTTGCAACAAGAGCTTATTCCCGAAATGGATTTCGGAATGGCGGTTGTGTTTGCAACCTACGACGGCGCAGGGCCGGAGGAAATTGACACGCTAATCACGCGCCCGTTGCAGATGGCGTTAAGCACGGTAACAAATTTGCGTAATATTTCTACAACGTCTACGGCGGGAAGTTCGATTGTGTTTTTGGAATTTGAGGACGGCACGGACATGAACCACGCCGCTCTGAATATGCGGGAGAACATAGACCTGTTCCGAATGCTTTTGCCCGACGGGGTAGACCCGCACGTTCTGCAAATAGACCCGTCCATGATGCAGAGTTTCACCATTGGCGTAACGGGCGATTTCGATTTGGTGCGCCTGTTGGATATCGTTGACGACCAAGTTGTGCAAAGGCTGGAACGTGTAGACGGCGTTGGTTCCGTAACTGTTAGCGGCGGCGTAGAGCGTGAAATAAGCGTAGAAATTGACCCCGGCAGGCTAACAAATTACGGGCTTACGGCACAGCAAATTGCGGGAATTTTGGCGATGGAAAACGTAAACCGCCCCGGCGGAACAATGGTGCAGGGCGGCGCGGAATTGCAACTGCGCACCGTTGGCGAGTTCCAATCCGTGGACGAAATACGCAATCTGCCCGTGCTAACGCCAACGGGCGCGGTAATTCGCTTGTCGGATGTAGCGCGGGTTGTGGACGGCTTTCGCGAAAAAACATCTTACGCGCTTATCAACGGACAGCAAGGCATTGTGCTGGATATCGCGCAACAGTCCACGGCAAACACCGTTGAAGTGGGTCGCAGAATCCAGTCCGAAATCGCCACCCTCGCAATAGAATTTCCCGAGCTTTCGTTTATCATTATCACAGACACATCCACGTTTATCACCGCCACGATTAATAACATCTGGGTAACGGTGCTTCAAGCAACATTGCTTTCCATGCTTGTGCTTCTTATCTTCCTTGGCAATGGGCGGTCGCCGCTTATTATCGCGGTAAGCATTCCCGTTTCCCTTGTGGCAAGCCTTGCGATTATGTTTTTCACGGGGCTTACCCTTAACATGATTACGCTTAATGCGTTGCTTATAAGCGTGGGGCTTCTTATTGATAACTCTATCGTGGTGCTGGAAAGTATTTCGCGGTATGTAAATGAAGGGCTAGACCCGAAAGAAGCCGCAAGCAAGGGCGCGAAAGAGGTTGGGCTTGCCGTTACCGTTGCCACGCTAACCACGCTTGCGGTTTTTGTGCCTGTGCTTTTTGTGGGCGGTCTTGCAGGTGAAATGTTTGGCTCGCTGGGGCTGGTTATCTCGTTTTCGCTGGCGTCTTCGCTTATTGTCGCGCTTACGTTTGTGCCTATGGCTTGCTCCAAATTTCTAAAGCCCGAAATGGCGGCAGAAATTGCTTCGCAACAAAAAAGGCGCGGATTGCGCGGCATTTGGGAAGTGTGGAATCGCGGATACAAGCGCGTGGAAGAATGGTACGGGCGTGTGATTTCGTGGGCGTTGACGCATCGCAAATTTGTGGTGCTGGGCTTTGTGCTGTTTGTGTTGGGAAGCGGCTCTGTAATTGGCGGCATGGGCATGGAATTTCTGGCGGCTATGGACCAAGGTATGGTTAGCATATCCGTTGCCGCGCCCGACGGCGCATTGCTGGAAGAAGTAAGCGGACTAACCTCCGTTGTGCTGGAGCGCATAGACGACATGGACGTAATCCAAGACATTTCCGTGTCCGTGGGCGGCGCGGGAATGATGGCGGCAATGTTTGGTTTTGGCGGCAGTAATACCGCGAATATTCAAATACAATTAATAGACGCAAACTACCGCGAACACATAGACATAGTAATGGAAGAAATACGCCAACGCATAGAGCCGTTACCCGGTGCAGAACTTACGGTTAGTGCCGTGGACGCAATGGGCGCAGACGGAATGGGTGGAAATTCGATTAGCTTCAGCCTATTCGGGGACGAGATGGATTTACTGCGCAGTGTTGGGGATGAAATTGTAGAACTAATTTCCACATTGCCGATGATTCGCAATGCGGAAAGTTCGTTGCAGGAAAGCCAACCGCAAGCAAGCGTTATCGTAGACCGCGCAAGAGCAAGCCATCACGGGCTAATGGCATCCACCGTGGCAAACACGGTGCAAATGGCGGTTGCGGGCATGACCGTAACATGGTACCGCGAAGCGGGAACGGAAGTTGACGTAGTGGTGCGCTACCAACCCGAACGCCTTGTTCACATTACAGACCTGCATAATCTGATGCTTGCCACGCCCTTTGGCACAACAATTCCCCTTTCGGAAGTGGCGGAAATAGTTGTAGCCCAAGGGCCAACGGCAATAACGCGGCAAAACGGGCGGCAGATGATTACCATAAGCGCGGAATTTGTGGATACAGACCTAAACTCTGCCACGCAAGCCGTTGACGATTTGCTTTCCACAATGGTTCTGCCCGGCGGCATGAGCTACGAATTTGGCGGCGCGTTCGAGATGATGATGGAGTCTTTTGCGGCGTTGGGCATTGCAATGGTTCTTGGATTTGTTTTGCTGTACATGGTTATGGCATCGCAGTTTGAGTCTATCGCGTACCCTTCTACTATTTTGTTTTCCATTCCCGTTGCGTGGACGGCGGGGCTTTTTGGCGTGTGGATTATGGGCGATTATATAAACATGGTTTCTTTTATCGGGCTGATTCTTCTAATGGGCATCGTGACAAACAACGGGATTGTTATGGTAGACTATATAAACACCAAGCGGCGCGAAGGCTTGCAGTCGTTTGACGCAATCGTGTTCGCCGCAAAAGTGCGCTTGCGCCCCATTTTAATGACCTCCATCACAACCGTTGTCGGGCTTATGCCAATGATGTTTGCCCATGGCGAGGGCGCGGAAGTTCAACAGCCCCTTGGTGTTATAATCGTGTTTGGGCTTTCATTTTCCACCATGATTACGCTGATTCTTATCCCCGTTATGTACTCGCTTCTGCACGGTTTTAGAAAATGGTTTTTTGAAAAATTCAGGAAAAATGAGATAATGCCGACAGCGTAGGAAGCTTCTTTGTTGTCGAAAGGAGAGTTTTGCAATGACAATTATGCCGTCAGCCGCACTTGCGGACGAGTATAGTTCTATTTCGGATTTGTGCAAAAAGAAAAACGAACCCATTTTCCTTACAAAAAACGGCGTGGGCGATTTGGTTGTAATGAGCATTGAAGCCTATCGTTTTCGTGACGAAATGCTGGATTTGCGTGAAAAATTACTTTTGGCGGAAGCTAACAGGATTCACGGCGCGAAAACATATTCCATCGCAGACGTAAGCGAAAAAATACGAGGTCTGATAGATGCAGACCTATAATGTTCAATTCCTTCAAGAAGCGTTGGACGATTTGGAAGAACTGGTTTTGTATATCGCAAAGGACAGTAAATCTTCTGCGCTAAAAATGCATGATGAAGTTATGCGAAAAGCCGAAGACCTTTCAGTTTTCCCCAATCGTGGCCGCCCCGTACCCGATGAAAAAATGAAGGCCGCCGGATACCGTATGCTGTTAATTAAGCCATACATTGCATTCTATCGGGTGATTGGGAAAAATGTATTTATTTACCGCGTAATTCACGGCGCAACCAACTACCCAATGTTGTTTGATAAATTAATTTAAGAAGGGAGAAATAATCATGGAACTAATCACAGTAAACGACAACCCGTATGGGCAGAACGTGTATTTCTATTTTTGCAAGGAGACAGGGGAGGGGGGTGTGATTGACCCGGGCGACTGTTTTGAGGCAATCAAAAAGACTATTGAGGACAACAAAATCAAGATATCCGCGATTTTGCTTACGCACGGGCATTTTGACCACACCTTTCGCACAAACGAGGTGCGGGAATTTACAAACGCGCCTGTGTACGCGCACTCTGCCGAAACGGAGCTTTTGCAAAATCCGGAATACAATCGTTCGGGGTATCGCGGGCTGGACGTGATTGTTAAGCCCGACAAGCATTTTTCGGACGGAGATGTTTTCACTTTCCAAAACGGGGAGACACTAAAGGTAATTCACACGCCCGGGCATACGGCGGGCGGGGTTTGTTATTACGACGAAAAAGCGGGCGTCATTTTCACGGGCGATACGCTGTTTAGGGGGACAATCGGCCGCACGGATATGCCAACGGGCAACCACGCGGAACTGATTAAAAGCGTCAAGGAAAAGCTGTTCACCTTGCCCGAAAATGTAACGGTTTATCCCGGCCATGAAGAAAGTTCTTCCATTCGGCACGAAAAGCAGTATAATAGGGCTGTGTAAAAAAATCAGAATAGGAGAAAACACATGAAAAATTATTTAAAAACGGCGGCGGCATTTCTTTTTGCCATCGCAATGATGTTTACGCTTGCCGCTTGCACTAACGGAAACGGCGGCGCAACCGAACGCGGTGCAGACCCCGAAGCCGCACTTGGAGCCGCAAACGAAAACGGTGACGACACACAGGGGAACGAGAACGAAACCCCCACCGACCCCCCCGTTGCACGCGCACCCGGCGAACCATGGACGGGCGAAATATGGGACGCGGGCATTACGGTTGCAACGGTAAACGGCATTGACATCGGCATGAATGATGTTAGTTTCCGCGTGATGGAAGCGGAATGGACTATCCAAATGGAAATGTTTGATGATATCGACTTTGCAAATTGGGATACCACTGTCCGCGAAGAAGCGGCGCGGCTTGCGGCGGTTACATCGCTGTTTTTGCAATACGCGGCAGACAACGACATCTCCCTTGATGATGACGCTGTTCAAGAAATCCGCGACAACATTTACGAAATAAAAGAGATTCACGGCGAAGATGACTTCCTTGATATGCTTGAAGCAGACGGCATTCTCGGTTTTGAACACCTCGCCCGCGTTCTGTACGTGTTCACGCTGGTGGAAGAGGTTATGGATTTCATAATCGCTGACCCCGCAAGATTCGCGCAGTATGAAGAATATATGGAAGAACTCCTTGGCGCGAAACACATTCTAATTACCCTTGACGACTTTGACGGCGACGAAGATGCCGCAATGGAATTTGCGCAAGAAATTTGGGCGCGTGCCATCGCAGGCGAAGACTTCGGCGCACTTAAAGAAGCCTACAGCCAAGACCCCGGCAGACACGATATGCCCCAAGGTTACACATTTACCGCAGGGCAAATGGTTCCCGAATTTGAGCAAGGCACACGCGACCTTGAAATGGGCGAAATAAGCGAACCAATCCGCGCTTTCCACGGTATCCACATCATCAAGCGCGTAGAGCCAAACCCTGCCGACCTTATGGGCGCGTCCCCGTGGGACCCAACTCCCACCGAAGAAGAGAGAATGGCTCACGCCGTTTACCGCGGCTTTGAAGCAAAAGCCGCCGCCGCAGATATCGTTTTCCTTCCCGAGCTGGCTAATGTGCCTGTGCATTAGGGAAGGATCGTGGGGCTCTGCCCCACACCCCGCAAGCCTTTAAAAAGGCTTGACCCAAACTTTGACGAAAACCCGCGCAAATGCGCGGGTTTTGTGGTGGGAGATGGATTATGAAACGTGTGATTTGTTTTGTGGTTGCGTTTATTATGGTTGCGGCGGTTGCGCCTAGTGATTTGCGGGTGGGCGCGGGCGGTGCAGAGCCTAGGTTGTCGGGCTTTGTGGTGCATCATGGTGGGCAGAGTGTTGCCGTTACAGGTGCGGGGCAAACGGGGCAGTTGAGTGCCGTTGAGGGCGAGCCGTTCACATTTGAGGTACAAATTGAAAATGCGGACATAGTGCAAAGCGTTTATGTCGTAAGCGAGCATTACCGCGATTTGCGGCGGCTGGAAGCATTTTATGACGGTGCGGGGCAGTGGATTGCGAAAGGGTTTTTCTGCGATACAGACAGCTTCTTGTACGGGGTTTTGTCGGTGGAGTTTACGGAGGATATTTCCAGCTTGTTTGACGGAATAGTGCTTGATTTCAGCGAAGAAATAGATTTTAACGAGGTACGCAGTTTTCTTGAACCTGAATGGCGCAACGCCTTCATAACGGAACACGAAAACATTACGACAATCGTGCTGGATAACGAGGAGCAAACGGAACTTGAAATTGAGGTAACAAACAGCGAGATACACGCCGACATAGATGACCTTATTGCAATGGGTTTCGCGCCGTTGGAGGATATAAACGGCGATGTAATTTTTGTGCGCATGACGGGCGAATTAGCAAACGAGGGCGATATTGTAGAATTTGAAATTGCCGCGCCAATGGCGGGGTTATTTTATTTGTGTGACGAGGATGTGCAACCGCAATTTGTTGTGGCAATCGCGCTTACCACCGTAAAAATAGCGGCGAAAACCGCGCCTAAGTGGTTTCCGAAAGTGGCGGCACCCGCGACATTTGCAAGCAACACTGCCACGGGCATATCGCTGGGCATGACCGTTTCGGGAAGCGCGAACCGCCACCGCGACGGCGTTGACCCACGGCTTAATACAATACAAACCGTTGCGGGTGTGGCACTTACCGTTGGCGGCGGGGAAAATGTTACATCAATAATCGCTACCGCTTTGGCGGGGGAATTTGTAAAACGGTTGCATTATATAAACCAAGAATCGAATACGGATATCTTCAGGCATTTGCAAAGCATTGGCTTTGACGGGCGCAGTTTTGCGGGCGGCTCGTGGTTGCAGGGTCATGCGGGGGTTATGGTTTCCGTTGTTGCTCCTTCGGGTGAATTTACTTACAGAATATCGAGCAATCAAGCCACGGTAACGGGCTTTACGGGGCGGGCTACTACGCTGGTTATCCCGCAAATTCTAGGCGGTTTTCCCGTTACTTCAATAGATACAAATGCGTTTTATCGCAGAAATGACTTGGTTACGGTTGTTATTCCCGACACGGTTTTGCGTATCAGCAGTGGTGCGTTTAGACACAACACAAACTTGACCTCGGTTACGTTGCCGATGAATTTGCAGTATTTGGGTTGGGCGTCCTTTGGCGATACGGGGCTTACAAGCATTTTTATCCCGCGCAGGTTAAACTATGCATCAAGCTGGGTTACGCCCGGGGCGTTTGCTAATACCCCTCGTCTGCGATACGTCACGTTTGAAGAAGGTATAACGCGCATAATCCCAAGTCTTTTTCAGGACGCAACGGGGATAAGGGAAATAATTATCCCCGACACCGTAACAGAGATTGGAAACAATGCTTTTTCAAACGCAACGGGGCTTGTAAGCGTGGTTATTCCAAACAGTGTAACCACGTTTGGCACAAATATTTTCAGCGGCGCAACAAGCCTTGAGCGAGTGGTTTTGCCCGACAACTTGCAAACCATTCCGTGGGGTATGTTTCAAAATTGTACATCTTTGCAGGAAATTACGCTTCCGCAAACTTTGCGCGTGATAGAGGGCGCGGCATTCCGAAACGCCCATTCGCTGGAAGAAATTATTTTCCCAAACGGGCTTCAAACAATTGGTGCGGAAGCGTTTTACAATGCGCATTCGTTGCGCGAAGTTGTAATTCCCGCCTCCGTAACGGAGGTAGACGTGGGCGCGTTTCAAAATGCGACCTCGCTTGAGTCGGCGCGGGTGTATGCAACGGGCTGGGTTGGAATGCGGGCGTTTTATAACAACACCGCAATGCACACGCTTTATTTTGCGGATACGGTAAATCACATTGGCTCGGGCGTTGCGCGGGGAAATATAAACCTAGAAAACCTTAGCTTGGGGCAAAATATTGCATGGATTTCAAGTGATGCCTTTGCGCAAAATCACGCGCTGGTTGATGTTACAATTCCGCGCTTTACAACGCATATACAGTGGGAAGCCTTTGCGGGAAGTTTCAGGCTTCGTAACGTGTTTATTCCGCCGCGAGTGGAACATATTTCAGCGGACGCTTTTTCTTTTCCGGCTTGGACAACAATTCACGGCTTGCCCGGCTCAGCGGCAGAAACTTTTGCCCGTGCGCGGGATATGGAGTTTGTTCCTGTAATCGCGCCAATCACGTCCATTGCGTTCCGCAACGAGGAAGTTTTTGTTCCGCAAAACAGAAGATTTCATATTCCCCTTGATATTCAGCCCGTCTTTGATACGGACACCCTCACTTTTTCGTCCTCCGATACAAGCGTGGTGACGGTAAACCACCGCACGGGCGAAATTGGCACGGGCGGGCGGATTGGCACGGCGGTTATCACCGTAACAAACGGCTATCTTTCGGCAAGTGTTACCGTAAATGTTGTAACCGAAGCAATTTTGCGCAACCACTTGGCAGACCTTATCGAAGCCGCAAAAGCACTACGCGCCGCAACCGCAATATCCCCCGACGGCAGGGGCATTCCCCCTGATAACTATTGGGCAACACAAGCCGCCCACAACGATTTTTCACAGGCGATACTTGCGGCAATAGCCGCGTTGGAATAATTCCGCAAAAAAAGAACCGCCCCTGTCAACGGCAGGGGACGGTTCTGCAAAAACGGTTCTATTTTACAAATTCCTCTTCAACAAGTGCGACAACATATGCTATATCCTCTTTGCTCATTCCTGCCTTTGCTTTTCGGATTAGCCTGCCCAGACCCTTAACTGCGTGTCCGCTGTTTTCTCTTTCAAGCGTAAGCAAATCAAATAATAATTCCTTTTTTGCAATCGTTATTTCAGTTAAATTAGCCATCTCAACACCACCTAACATGGGCGGCTTCGTTACCTTCAATAGCCGCTTTTTTATTTGCTCATTATAAAATTACTAACCCCAAGTGTCAAACGCAGATTGCTACGCTTGCCGTAGCAACGAAATTTAAACTGTGGTACAATCCTTTTGCGGCTTTCGTAGGGGGTCGGTTCATGCAATTACCTTGCCAAGAAGGGAGGTGAACGCATGGATGAAAGTTGCAAAGGCATTTGCCAAACGGCTTGTGTCTCGTAAAAAAGAAAGAACCGCCCCTATTAACGGTAGGGACGGTTCTGCAAAAACCAAGAAATAATAAGGTTTAGCATGGACGACTCCACAACCATCGAGAGCCGTCTTTTATTATATGCCCATTATAAAATTATTAACCCCATGTGTCAACGCAGATTGCAAAGAAAATTCTTCCCCTTGAAGAACCGCCGCATGGGTTGTATAATACCTTGTGTACATAAAAAAATTAGGGGGCGAGCCGTATGATAGCAATTCTGCGCCAAAACTTGCGCGTTCTTGCGGTCTTTTTTGCGGTCTTTTTTGCGGTTTTTATTTTGTGCGTTCCTGTGCGGGCGGAGGGGCTGTACCATATTCCGCACGAGTTTGAGTTGTATGAGTCGGCGTGTTTTGGCGCGGGCGTGGTGGGGCGGTTTGGTGCGCAGGATATTGAGATATTGGCGTGGGGCGAGGGCTACTGGGTGCGCACGGAAATTGAAGGGCAAGCGGGCTGGGTTAATTTGCGGTATTCGCCCGCTATGTGTGCGCTGGATGCGTTTTTTGCGCCGTTGGGGTGGAATGTTTCGGTTTTTTATAAAAATTTGGAAACGGGATTTACGTATATTCACAATCCTGAGAGGGTATTTTTTGCGGCATCGCTGTCCAAGTCTACCCACGCGCTGTACACGTTTAAGCTGGCAGAGCGCGGTTATATTGATATGTACGAGGTTCATGTGTATTCGCCGCGAGACGAGTGGGGCGGAACGGGGGTTTTGCGTTTCTGGCCGTTTGGGGTGGAGCTTACCACGCGGGATTTGCTGGGGCTTTCCATGCGCGAGTCGGACAATGCGGCGTTTCGTATGCTTGTACGAATGACGGATGATGCGGCGTTTTCGTACCGCGATTTCGTGCGGGAAATTGGGGCAGACACGCGCCTTATCCGCGATATTTTGGCGCAGAACACAAGTGCGCGTGACAAAGGGCTTTTTATGACGGAAATTTTTAATTATATCGAAAACCCGAGCCGTTTCGGACACTATCTGAAATACGATATGCTAAACACCGCGCAAACTTCGCACCCGCATTTTACGCGGTGGGAAGGCTCTAACGGGTGGGGCGACAACGGCGTTGGCACGGATGTAAACGTGCGTATGTTGCGTTCCGATTATCCCCTTGCGCGCAAGTATGGCTGGGCGGGCGGCGCGTTTCATGACGCGGGCATAATTTACGCACCGTCGCCGTATATTTTGGTGATTTTGTCGAACATGGAGCGTGGCGCACATGAGATGTTCGAGCGGGTTTCGTGGTTTGTTCAGGATTTTAACAATAACACTTTTGTCGCGCCCGTAATGCTTAACGCGCCGCAAAAAGGGCCGCAGGTTTGCGATGCCATTAGGGTTGTTGGACGGCGCGGCGGGTTTCGGTTGACAATTCCCGTTTTTGCGGAAGAAACAGACAGGGCTACGGCACTTTTTCAGCCTGTAAAATTGAACGCGGCAGACAGGAAAATTCTTTTCAAAAATACACTCATAAGAGGATGTGCAGACAAATGAAAAAAATTCATGTAAACCAGTTAGGGTATTTTGCGGACGACGTAAAAAAAGCCGTTTGCGAAACGGACGCGGGGGCTTTTGAAATTATCCGCACCTCGGACGGGGCGGCGGTTTTCAGCGGAAAAACGGGCGCGGCTGTTCATGACGCGGCTTCCGCGCAGGATGTGCGGGTTGCGGATTTTTCCGAGTTTTCGCAGCAAGGCGAATTTTTTGTTTCGGCGGGCGGGCAAGAGTCCTACCCGTTTACAATAGGCGCAGACGCTTATGCGGGATTAAATGCCGCATTGCTGGACGCTTTCAACTACCAAAAATGCGGCGTTGCAATTGACAAGGGCATTTGGTCGCACCCGCCCTGCCACACCTCCCCCGCCGTTATTTACGGCACTAAGGAGACGCGGGATGTATCCGGCGGCTGGCACGACGCGGGCGATTATGGGCGGTACATTGTGCCCGCGGCAATGGCGGTTGCGGATTTGCTTCTGGCATATGATTTGTGTGCAAACCCGTTACAGGAAATCTTAGACGTTACGTGGTTTGAAATCGAATGGATGCTTAAAATGCAGTGCGAAAAAACGGGCGGCGTTTACCACAAGGTAAGCTGTGCGAGCTTTAACGCGCTGGACGAAGCCCCGCAAAATGAAAGGGGCGAGCTTATCCTCTGCCCGATTTCCCTAACTGCAACGGCAGATTTTGCCGCCACCATGGCACTTGCGTCCCGTTTTTATCCCGACAAAAAAGCCGCACTTCTGGCGGCGGCAGAACACGCGTGGACGTGGTGCGAACAAAATCTTGACGCGCCAAACTTCGTAAACCCCGAGGGCGTAACCACAGGCCAATACGGCGACATCACCGCCAAAGATGAAATCTTTTGGGCGGCGTGTGAATTATTTTCTGCCACGGGCGCGGAAAAATATCATGATGTAATAAAGCAAAGTGAAATATATGTAGGCTTGGGCTGGGCGAATATGGGAACATACGGCATAACCGCCTATTTAAGCCTAAAATCTTCCGCCGACGCAGAACTTTCCGAAAAAATGAAAACCCGCTTGCGCGCCGTTTGCGAAGAAATAATGCAAAAACACGCAAGCGAGCCATTCGGAACTTCCCTTGGCGTAACCTACCGCTGGGGCAGTAGCCTTGACGTTGCCAACAACGCAATGAGCCTACTGCTCTACAGCAAATTGGTCGAAGAAAACGCCGCATACACAAACGCCGCAAAAGAGCATATCCATTATCTGTTGGGGCGCAATCCCCTTTCGCAAAGCTATGTAACGGGCTTCGGCTCTCTTCCCGCAAAAGACCCGCACCATCGCCCATCTGTTGCCGTTGGCGAAACCTTCCCCGGCATGGTTGTGGGCGGCCCAAACCCAACCACCCCCCGCGATGTCGTACTCCAAACCCATTGCGAAGGCAATCCCCCGTCCAAATTCTACGTAGACCACAAGGAAAGCTTCGCCTCCAACGAAATCGCCATCTACTGGAACAGCTCGGTTTACTTTCTGGTTGCTGTGCTGGGGATGTAGGGTCGGGGCTGGGCCGGCGAGTGGGGGCGATTGCTTTCGCTCGCTATGATACGCCTGCGGCGTACAACCGCTCGCCAAAAGCAATCGCCCCCACTCGCCGCCCGCGTAGCGATAGGGTAGGAAAGATTAGATTAGTGGGCGGTAGGCGAAAAAAAGACAAGGGGACGGTTCATCCGTCTTACACGAAAGGGCTTGATTCCCATGGATAAATCCATATATTGTGAAGGACAGATGAACCATCCCCTTGTCCACCTTTGGATGTGATTGGCAGGTGTAATCACAAATGAATAAATTTAGCTTGAGGCAAATTAATAACTTAAGTGTTGGAAATAATTTAGCCATGGAAATTCCTTCAACGTCTGATGATGCGAGAGCCTTTATTGTTTTAGGTGCATATCGCTATGATGAAAACGGACGTGCAACTGCAGTTTCAAACTTTTTAAGCATTGACGATAATACTCGTTTCTTTTTGAGAACAGGTGAAATAGAGATAGAGTATATTGAAAATGATTGGTGCATTGCTGATGAAGATATAATAAATTCTGTGTACATCAATAACATAAAGAGCATAAAAGAGTTGGAATATGAGTTATCAAAGCTTTTGGATGATTTCTCCGGCTTGGATGTGGCATGGAAATGCGACTGCCCAATATGACAATACCTATCCGCTTCAAAAACCTAATATTTTCTAAAACCACTCAAAAGACAAGGGGACGGTTCATCTGTCGTGACATTTCCTTGATGGTGAGGGGGTATATATCATGCAACAGCATAACAACAAAGACATAGAGTCATATGTTTTGCGAAGCTATAATGATAGAAACGAACATTCTGCAGAAAGTTTCTTTTTACATTCGGGACACAGATGGTGTCTCTTATCGACATTAACGTGGGTAGCACCCAATGTCTTTGTTATTTTCGACAGTGATTTTATCAGGGTATTACCGATGAATGTGGCAGTTGTGATTATAATGCCTGTTGTTGTTGCTTTTACATTCATACAATCGAAAGGCAAATTTAACCGTTACATGGATGGTACTGAAAAGCAGTGTAATACCTCAGCAAACAAGGCTTCTACATTTGGTATGTTGGGGGCTATAGGTGGTGTTGGAGTTGCGAGGATTGTTTTGCCAAACGTTATGAGTCATACTCAAGGGATTATAATTAGTCTTGTTTTTTGTTTGCTCGTCCTAGGGTTTATCTCTTGTGCGTGTGTGCAGTACTACAAAGTCCATTTAATACGAAAATTTTGTCCCAACCTCAGATGCAAAAAAGAATGAAAGGGAATAACTGTGACAGGAAAAGACAAGGGGACGGTTCATCCGTCTTACACGAAAGGGCTTGATTCCCATGGATAAATCCATATATTGTGAAGGACAGATGAACCGTCCCCTTGTCCACCAGAACGTAGTCATCCCGTGATATATGCAAGGAGGGTAAAATGACGATAACAGCCGTTATAAAGAAGGTTGCCGACAAAAAACTGGCGGCAGTAGGATTCAAAAGAGTTAAACGCCCCGAATATGGTTCTGGTATGTGGTTTTACGAACGTCAAGCAAATGGAGTTAAGTATGAAATGTACTTTCAAAAATCAAACTTATGCAAAGGGATAAGATTAATTTTTGTTGGCAAGTGTCCTGCTCACTCCGTGGAAAGATTATTCGATATAAATAGTCTTCCGCCATTTTTATCAAATTATTTCAAAATTCACCAGCCGGGCATTTTTGTTGAATATGCCGATGAAAAGGAATTGGAAGTCATCATAACGGAATTGACGGACATTGCGATTGAAAGGGTAATCCCACATTTTGATACTCTCAAGGAGCAGTTTATGCCGACTATCCAAAAAGACAAGGGGACGGTTCATCCGTCTTGTCCATGAGGGGAGGTTGACTTCAGTGAGCGGTTGTACGCCGCAGGCGTATCATAGCGAGCGAAGTCAACCGTCCCTCTCGCCCGAGAATCTGTGGCAGTTCTATACATAAAGCTCCTGTGTTTGGGGGCAGTAGCGAATCATGCTTTCTATGAAGATGGCGTAACCTTTTGTGGGGTCTTGGACAAAAACGTGGGTTATCGCGCCTATGATGCGGTCGTTTTGGATTATGGGGCTGCCGCTCATGCCCTGTACGATGCCGCCTGTTTGGCGCAGGAGTTCGGGGTCGGTTATGCGGATTACAATGCCCTTTGTTTCGTCTGCGGCGTTTTGGTTTATGTGTTCTATTTCGATTTCGTAGTGGCGAACGCAAGTGCCTGACACGTTGGTTAAAACGGTTGCAGGGCCTTCTTCAATTTGGGTTCGGCGGGCTATGGGGAAGCGTGGGAGTTCGGCGAAGTCTTCGCGCACGGACGGCTCCAGTGTTCCGAAAATGCCGCTTTCGCAATTGGTCGCGATGCTTCCCATGGAGATGTTTGTGTTTACCGTGCCTTCAAGTTCGCCGGGGTTACCGCGTGCGCCGCGATTTACGGATGTCACCGTGGAGGGCATGATGTTGCCGCTTCTTACGGAAAGAAGCATTTTTGTATCCACGTCCAAAATGCCGTGACCCAACGCGCCAAATTCGCCCGTTTCGGGGTTGTAAAATGTAAGCGTTCCTATGCCCTTGGTGGAGTCGCGCACCCACGCGCCGATTCTGCGAACGTCGTCGGTTGCGGCGGTTTCGGGCGTGATGGGTATTTCCATTTCGGTTTCGTCGCGGCGAACGAGGAAGATAATTTCGCCCGTGCTTTCCGCTACATATTCGCTTAGTTCTTCCTTGTTGTTAATGTCTGTGCCGTTTGCTTTCAGAATTAAATCGCCGCCGCGCAAAAGATTGTCGGCAGGACGGTGGGTTTCGCCGCCTTCTCCCGCAAACGACCCCGTGCCAAGCACCATAACGCCGTCCGTGTTTATGCGAACGCCAATCGCGTGGCCAAGCGGAATAATCTCCACCTCCGGCACAACATCCAGCGTAATGCGCCGAAACGGCACACCAAACGCACCAATAGTCATCTCTGCCGTGCCTTGGCTGCTGGTCTGAATTGTAAGCGGACGCCCCAAACGCACCGCTCCAATTTCCGAAAGCGGTGTGTCGTTTATTTTTGTAACCGCCGCCGTCTCGTGAAAGGTTGCCGAAAGCGGCAGGCCAATACTTAACCTGTGCGTGGTAAATTCCGTCAGGCGTATTTCTCCCGGAAAACGCAAAAGATATGTGAAACTACCCAGCCCATAGCCTGTTATCACACACAAAAGTAATATTGCAACAATTTTTAATTTGCGGTTCATCTTATCGCCCCCGTTTTATTTATTGATATCTTTGCCGTTTTTGGTTTCGCTTATACGCAAAAAATTCATGTTTATCTTGACACAAAAGAATGCCTGTATTACAATATTTTTCGTTGCACGCAGCTGTGGCGGAATTGGCATACGCGCTAGACTAAGGATCTAGTGGTCCTAGACCTTGCAGGTTCAAGTCCTGTCAGCTGCACTAGAATGCTCTTACTTAAACCGGCACTATTAAAAAATGTGCCGGTTTTTGCGTTACGGCGGTTTTTCGCAAAATCCGCCAATGAAAGATGGGCAGCCGATTGGGGCTGCCCATTTTCATTATCACGAATCTGCCGCTCGACTTCCCCCTTTAGCGTGAACAGATTTGGGTCGAGCAGCGTATCAAAGGGGGCGGCATATTCTACATCCAGACCTGTGTCTTCATGAACCAGTATCCGCTCGAATAAGGCTTGGTTAAAGCACCGTCGCTCAAAATCTTTCGCCAGCTTGTAGGCTTTGCCGCAATCATCCAAAAGCGCAAATACATCATTGAGATTGCCGGAAACTTCGTCATACTCGGCTTGGTAGGCGTTCACTTGGCCGTTGACACTTGCAAGTGTTCTGCCTATGCGGTCTTGCTCTTCCTTTAATAAGTCCAGCGATATGGCATCGGCTTGGAAGGCTTGAAGCACCTTGCGGCGTTCGCGTTCCAGTTTTTCCTGCTGTTTCTTTAGGCGTTCCAGTTCGATTTTGGATTCTTCCGATAAATTTGCGATTTTGTCCATAGCCCAGTCTTGCAGTAGCTTACGAAATGCCGACGTGAAAGAAATCCGCTGATAGAAGGCTTCTATCTGCCTTTCAATTTCGTCTATGAGCAAAGAACGCTGGTCGCAGTCGTTTCGTTTATTGTGCTTGGCGGAGCAGACAAAATATGGATACCGCATCCCTGCCCTCGACTTAGCATTGTGAATTATCAGCCTAGCCCCACACTTTCCACAGTACACTGTGCTTTTCAGATAATGCTCATGAATGCGAGTACGTTCACCGTTTAGGCGGATTTTCAGCATTTCCTGCACCCTATCCCAAGTCGCTTCATCCACAATCGGCGTGTGCCGACCTTCGTGTTCCACACCGTTGTATCGGACGATGCCTTTATAGTAGGGATTTGTGAGAATGGTGTGCAACATTCGCTTGCCTATGGGTTTTTCCGGAAGCCTGCGGGTGGCAGGTGTAACCAGCCCCAAATCGGATACATGGTCGGCTAGTGCTGTTAACGCCCAATCGCCCGTGGCATATTCGTTGAATGCCAGCGTGATAAGGGCGGCTCGCTCTTCGTCAACATCTACGCGGCTGTTTCGCCTGCCGTTTTCGTCTACATCACGGATGTTTTTGTAGCCAATTGGAGCCTTGTTAGGTGTGCCGCCGCCCTTGGCCTTCTGGTTCAAGCCTTTTTTTACTTCGGTGGATAGGTTGCGTGAATAAAATTCTGCTATCGAACTCATTATGCCGTGCAACAGCATACCGGATGGCGAATCGTCAATGCTTTCCGAGGCAGACACTAACTGCACATTTGCCTCGCCTAAAGCACGGGTTATATCAATGTCATCACCGCGGTTGCGGGCGAGGCGGTCAACTTTGTGAACGATTACATAATCCACCCTGTCTTTGTTTTCCTTGATAAATTCAAGCATTCGCTTGAGTTCGGGTCTGGCGGCAGAGCGAGCAGAAGCACCTCGGTCTACAAATTCTTTGCCAATCATCGCACCCATAGACATGGCTTTGCGTTTGTTTGCCTCGCGCTGAGCCGGAATCGAAAAACCTTCATCGTCCCCGCCACCTCGCTCCGCCTGCCCTGCTGTGGATACCCGCAGATACGACACGGCGAATTTCGGTGTCATGCTGTCCGTCAAGGCTTGTAAAAGATTATTTGGCGTAGCCGACCTAATTGGTGCAGGGGCGGCTACGGCTGCATTTTGTGCATACACATGGATTACCTCCCAACTTTCTCAGATTTATTAAAGATAACAATGCTACTTCACCAGCGTTAAGCATAGCGCGCGTGGGCCACGGAATCAAGGCTCAATTGCGCGACAATGCCCCAAGCCCTTTAATATCCCTCGCTTAAAAACTTGGCACAGATAGGTTGTGTCCGGTTAAGCCCCGCATAACTTCCCGTTCCCTTGGCTCTGCTCTTTCAATGTTTGTTTTTGGTGTTTGTGTTTCGCTTCACATCTCAATCGCTGATAAAATCAGCGTTTGATGGGTGGCCTAAGCCAAAATCTGCTAAACCGGCACATTACGCTTCTAGCTTCCTGATTTTTGCAATAGCCTTCTCGAATCCGGCAGACAATGCTTTATCTTCCGAAATTTCCTTCCGCGTAATGCCTATGGCATTCAGTGTATCGGTTAAATCGTTTGTATAGCAGTATTCGTAGTTCGCAAGCTCATACAGAAACATCTCATAGATGTAACCATGGCCTGTAGTGTCGGCGGCGATTGCCTCTTTTCGCTCCCTTTCGTGCCTAGCAAACATCTCCTTGAGTTTGGGCGCGTTTGATTTTAGGCAGAATGCACCGATGTCATCTAATCTACAAATTTTATCGGTGTCGTCCAGGGTCAATCCGAGCTTTGCCAACTCCTTTTCGAACTGCTCATCGCCAAAGGCAAAAAAGAACGGAAACTGGTTTACTTCTTTTTGGTGTTTAGCCTCCAAAGCCAAATAGCTGTTCGTAGCGTTTTCGCCCATAGCAGATGAATCTTCCTCACGCACGCCGTTAAGCGGCGGCTTTTGTCCTGATTGTTGTTGCATAATTTAATCCTTTCACCATTAACATTTATAAGCGAGCAGTGCCGTAGTTGCGGTGATCGTAGCCGGTGTTTGCCGTTCAGCCTATCTGGACCAAATCTTTAAGCACGGCTTGGTGATGGTTCAAGCAAAACAACTCATACAGTTGAGCATTAAGCTTCCATACAGCGGCAGCGTGTTTAATGGCATCCCTCATTTTATCTTCAGTAACATTGAGTGCATTGATTTGCATAACCTGATTCTCCTTGTTTTTTATTTTTGTTGACTCGGCTAAAGACTTGGCGCAGATAAACTAGGCGCCGACAAACTTGCGTTAAACTACTGCTTCTTGGCTTTGCATTTTCACTGTTTGTTTTTGGTGTTTGTGTTTGTTGCGAACCGCAAATTCCGTCAAAATCAGTGATTGGTCAGTTTTTGTTGATCGTCATGTGCAGAAGACCTTTCGCACACGCTTACATCAGAAAATTCCGCTGGCTTTAATTTGCCTTTGAAACCGGCAGATGAACCCATTGCTCCCCATATGTCATCTTCGATGTTCGTCATGATAGTCTCATCTTCTTTTGCGTGATAGTAGACATACACAATTTCATCACCATCAGCGGGTTTGTCATCAAGTCGCCACTTCGCCATAAAGCACTCAGCGTAGGTATTACGACTATATAGAGCATCTCCCTCATTGAAAGACGCACTGACCATACGCCGTAGCGTTGTCGTACCGAGAAGGGTCGCCTTGCTTTTTCTCTGTTTTTTTACCATATGTCCTCGCCGGTTTTCACGGTAATCTTACATCTGACAACAACATAGCGTTTTGTGAATACTTCGCTAACTTCATCGGGTACATCGATACCGTCATACTCAGGATTGGCGGTCTTCCAATCATCTTGGAATTCTTCCCACATCTCCGTTCCCAGAATTTCTCGCGCATCATACACACACCACGCAACATTGCAGATAGAGTCATCCTCTAAATCCACGATTGCAAACCAGCCACCCATATTTATTGAGGGACCGCGATACTTTTCATCTGAAATTTTGTCGCCCACTTCAAGCGTCTTATTATTTCCACCCTTTCCGTCTAGAGACGACTTTTTCGTTGATTGTTTTTCCATAGTAATCCTTTCACCATTAACATTTAATAAATCAGCATCGCCATAATGCAGTGCTTCACAGGTCTTTGCCTACGCCAGCTTATCTGTGCCAAGTCTTTAGTGTTTAAGTGTTCAAGCACTTAGTGCAGCTAAATACAGTCAAATTGGGATATTTTGCAGAAGCAATCGCTACCTTGCCGCGTCTTTGTTTGTTTTCGCAGTGTTAATGCGGTGCAAGAGGTCACTTGCTTGTTTTGCCAAATTAGGCTCATTACAGCTTTCGCAGCTTCTAATGGCTTCTTGAAGCATCACGGATGTCTCTTTGCTCTCATAGTAAATATCCTTTGCGATATGTATGATGTTTTCAGCTACCTCATCATCGCTTCGGACACCGTCATAAACTTCCGCATATTCATCGTAAATGCTCCAAAAATGGTCGATGTCTGCTGCCAACAGCCGAACATCCAACGGTATGACTTCTAATTGTTTCTCTTCCATACGAATCTCCTTTGTACTGTGTTAATAAAATAAGGTGCTGTAAAGTGCGAAACTGCTCTTTGCCACATCCCAATATTCTCATTTAGCTGTACTAAATGCTTGATGTTTCTGTGTATATTATTTTGGATACCAGCTTGCGTAAAACAAGCTGGTGTGAAATGGCTAAATTGTGCCATCTCTAAAGTGCATTTGTTATTTTTCGGAAGGTTCTTGTGAATTTTCCGATTGTGTGGGTGATTGCCCGGCTTTCCAGCTACTGTTGCCGGATAAATTCCGCAACAGAATCTTCCTCGCCAACTTATACTCGGGCCCGACAAAACCTAATCGGATCAGAAATACACGCATTGTGAACTTGTCGTTATCTGTATCACGCTCCTTGGCTGTGATGCGTTGGGATTCCTTCGCCATTTTGCATAGGGCTGTAACAAAGCGTAGATAGGTATCTACTTCGCCGTCTTCACCTGTAAGGATGAACCACGGAAAATGTATCTTCTCCTCACCGATAAGAAGAGGTAGATGGCTTATGCCAAGTGCCTTTTTTATCAGTACAGCTTTGCTGGCGATAATCTTCCGGATATTGTCTATCGCCACTTCGGTAAACTGCTCCCTCGGCATTTCGATTATCAACCTGTCATCGTCAGACGACCGGCGAGCAATTGCTTCACTGATCGTGACAAACAGGGCATCTTTCCGAATCACAACCTAAATGGTGATATTGACCCGCACCAACACCACAATCGTGGCAAAGGTCACCTCCGCGAAAAGTTGAAGGGTAATCCAAAGAATCACCAGCCTTAATTCGCTCATGCCTCCTGTTATTAATAACAAGGTGCGATACTGTACAGCGATTTTTCGGCATCATCGGTTGGATGCAGATTGCGCAGATTGCGCGCGTTTCGTTTTTTGCCATGTACTTCCTTTCCTTAATTGTGGTTTGTTTATTGAAACCATAAGATGCTGTAAGCCATAATTCGCAAAAAACCTTTATCTCACTTGTATGCTTGGCTGCATCAAGCTCTCGAAGTTAAATTGTCAAGGTGCTGCCGCCATCAGGGGTCCGGCATCGGGGGATGCTCAATATTGCCGCTGGCGAGTTAGGCGGTAACTACCCCGCTCGCCGTGTCAGCGGGAAGCGTCTACGGCACGGCATCCCCCGCTCTGCCAATAAATAGCGTTCTGAAATCCTTTGTCTCAAATACGCTGACTGTTACGCTGCATTTTTCTGTTCGACCAACTCCTCTGCACAAGTGCAAGGCAGTAACCACACCAACCGCATAGTCGGTGATAGTGTTCTTAACCATTCTCTCAGTAGAAATTTTGCACTAAATCCTATGTCGGGCGGTTCATTTCCGGGAGTCGCCAGCCACAATACCCCTCGGGGTGCAAACATCGGCTTTGACAGAGCTATGAGCGAAGAATTCTGGACTACTACTACATCAACTTGGACGGCTTGGGATACCGATATTTGGCATATCGAAGACGGTTCGTTGCCCACTTTGATAATGAACAGTGTGCCCACCACTAGTTCCGGCGCACTGACACTCGTCGCAGGAACAGCGACCGGTGAACCCGGTGATGAGGTGGAAATAACGGTGTCGCTTATCGGAAACCAAGGTTTTGCCGGGCTTAGCCTAGCGTTGGGTTATGACATCACAATATTGACTCCGCTCTCAGTCGAAAGAAATAATGCACGCGGTATTCGGTAGCCATATAATAGCCCCCGACGCGCGCACAGGGGCGTCGTGTGCGCGTTTTAATAGCAGTATGGGCTATGGATGCTCCTGCTGGGTATTGGCGTAATATTCGTCATATTCTTGATTTGTTGTGTTATGCTTGCTCCTTTCTTTGTTTTGTGTTGTTACACATACAGTCTTAGCAGGCTCAATGGGCAGAGTCAATGGGTAACTTTTTTGAGAATCGTTGCGGTGCGACACTAAGCCCTTGGGGTGAAAATGCTTAATTCGACACCTTGGTCATCTTAGGGCAAACGCAAAAAGCTATAGATGGTGCAACCCTAATTGACGCCCAAATGATAGGTGGCATATCTTTCGTGGCGTATCTACAGATTAATAGTGGCAGTTCTATAACACCAGGAGAGATTAAGCTGCTATTTGTACAGCGTAACGATGCTGGCGAAATCGTTGATCAGTTTGACATAGGCTATATTCCTGTTTTCTGCAAATATAGTAAAACTATTATGGAACCGGCTGGTTTCCACGACATTTCTAGCAAGGCGAAAGGTGAAACAATCCAAGCAGTTTTTAGGGTTAAACCCAGCAGTAATGGTTTGCTTTACGTGAGTGAAGAAACGAAAGTACAATTTTATATAGTAAAGAAATAAACAGAGTGTGGATGTTGGCAAGTGTATCAAAAAACTCCATATCCCAAAACAGCCCTCTGACCCCAGTTTAGAGGTGTCTAATCGCTAAAAATGAGCCTTGACTCTTGCCTATGAGCCTGCTTTATTAGTGGCGGGCGCAAGTCCAACGTAGAGGCATCGAGATTTCAACGTTGACAATATGTGCATGACGGGTGCATAATAGACCCATAGAAAGGAGTTGGTTATGATTTCAACTGCGAGAATATCGGTGAATGTAGATGAAAAGGTGAAGCAAGACGCACAACAAGTGTTTGGCGAAATCGGTATGGATATGACCACGGCAATAGACTTATTCCTAAGAACGGCAATCCGAGAGGGGCAAATCCCTTTCAGTCTTCAGACGGAACGAGCCTACCGTGAAGCTGCTCACAATGCTTACATCAAGGCTGAATTAGAGAAAGCTAAGCTAGAAGCCGCCGATCCAAATACCTTATGGGTATCACAGGATGAGATGAAGGCACGGCTAAGACAGCAACGCAAGGATAGAGACCTTGTACACGCTTGATTATTTGCCGGCAGCCATAATTGGCATCCTAGAGGCTGAAACTTATCTCAACGAACACAGCCCGAGAGCTGCGGAGAAGTTTGCGGAGGCTGTCGAAAGACAAACGGACCTCCTGCTAGAACATCCGTTTATGTGTTCAGTTTCCATCCATGATGAAACCTTGCGCTTAATGGTGCTGCCATACCAATACCATCTATTCTACCGTGTAGACGAATAAACAAAAACAATCCAAGTATATCGAGTACTCCGAGGAATGCGAGATATACCGAATCTGCTGTAGCAACACCTCAGCCTCTACGAGAAAGAGAACAGCCCCTTCGGGGGCTTTCTTGATTTTGCAAGCATTTTACATCTCCAAAAAATGTAGTCTGACCTCTGTAGCCCAATGACCTCCCGCCTGACTACCCGTGCTGACCGACAGAAGCCACAATTCCGCACATAGTCGGAAGGTAAGCGAATATTCGGATATGACTCCTTACCATGTTTTTCCCTTAGTAAGCTAACCTCGAGCGGGAGGTGAGCTTCAGCGTTTTATCTTATTGACGACCCTCCATATGGTCGTGTAGTAGCAGCCGTATAGCTTAGCTATTTCTACTTGAGTTAAGCCCTCATTATGCGTGGCGATTAAAGCGATTTTTTGACACCGACGACCCTGACGTGTTCGCCACGACTACCGACTACCGGTGTAACGAATGCAAAATTTAATGCCCTCAATACACAGCCGTTAGACAACGGGGTATTTGAAGGGTAAAAGCAAAAAAACAGGCTTTCCGATTCCTCGGAAGGCCTGTTTTTACTGACATTTCTACTCTCTGGGTGAAAGGATTTGAACCTTCGACCTCTAGACCCCCAGTCTAGCGCGCTACCAAGCTACGCCACACCCAGAAACATTGCCCGCAGGCAACGAAAGGTAGTATATATTGGGGTTGCGGGTTTGTCAAGAATCTGCGGGGCAGAAATGGAATTTACATAGCAGATTTTAAAGCGGCGGCGAGTTGGTCGGGGCAGGAGGTGCCGCGCACGCCGCACTGGATGCCGGAAAGGCTGGCAATTAGGTCTTCGGCTTTGCGGCCTTTGGCTAGTTCGGCAATGCCCTTTAGGTTGCCGTTGCAGCCGTTTGAAAATTTTACTTCGTTTACAATGCCGTCGGAAACTTCTACTTGAATTTCGTCACAGCATACGCCTTTGGTTTTGTAGGTCATTTTGTCAGCTCCTTAAATTCTTGTATTGCGGATTTGATTACGTCAATCGCGCCTTTCCAGAAATCGGCGTTTTCGATGTCAATGCCAAGTTGGTTGCAGCTTTCGGTTATTGACATTTTGCCCGAAACGCGGAGGAAATTATCATATTTTTTTCCGAAAGAGGCGGGGTCTTGGTCGTAGATTTTGTAAAGACCGTTTGCAAGCAAGTGTCCGAAGGCATACGGGAAATTGTAAAAACTGGACGTTCCGCTGTAATAATGCGGCTTTATTGCCCACATATATGGGTGAAGTTTTTGCGGGTCAAGACCGTCGCCATAGGCTTTGCGCTGTGCGGCAAGCATTAGTTCGCACAGTTCTTGGGCGGAAAGCGGGTGGTCTAACCGCGCCGCGAAAACGCTTTTTTCAAACAGATAGCGCGAATAAATATCCAAAATAACCTGCGTTGCGTCTTGCAATCCGATTTCGATTAGCTGTAATTTTTCGCTTTGCGGCAGGGTTTTAAGCGCGGCGTTTGTGACAATCATTTCGCAGAAAGTGGACGCTGTTTCTGCAAGGGGCATTGGGTATCCCGTGTTCAGAATGCCCTCTTGCATCACCTGCATACTGTGGTATCCGTGGCCCAGTTCGTGCGCCAGCGTGATGATGTCGGACAAATTTCCGCCGAAGTTTAGCAAAACGCGGAACTGTTTTATTGCGTAAATGTCGCCGCAAAACGCGCCGCCCACTTTGCCCTCACGCGGCTGTACGTCTACCCAGTTTTTGTCGAATGCAAGTCGCGCAACTTTTTCCATCTCGGAAGAAAATTTGCCGAAGTTTTCCGCAACAAAGGTTTTTGCTTCTTCATACGAAAATGTTTTTTCGGCAGACGCCCCGACAGGCGCGAACAAATCGTAAAAAGCAAGCCCGCTTTCGCTTTTGGAAACGTATTTCGCTTTTGCCTTCAAATAATCGCGGAAGCACTGGATGTCTGTGTCGATTGCTTCAAACATTGCGTCCAGCGTTTTGCGCGTCATGTTGCTGTCAAAGAGGGTCTTGTCCAGTGGGTGGTCGAATTTTCGCAAGCGGCTTAGAAGATTTACCTCGCCCTTGATGCCGTTCATTGCGGCGGCGCAGGATTCTTCAATTTTGGGATATGCGGCAAGTTCCGCTTCGTATGCCGCCTTGCGTACCGCAGAATCCGCATCGTATGCAAGGTTGCGGCACTCGTTTATGCCGATAATCTTTTTCTCGCCCGTTTTCGGGCAAGTAAATTCGCAGGTTAGCATGGAAATCAATTTGTCTTGCAACATCGACCACGCGCCCGAACCCGTGTTGTACATTTGCGCCGCCAAAGTTTCTTCGTCCTCGCTCATCATGTGGGAATATTCTTCCGCCATGTGCTGTAGCTGAAATGCATAATCCTCCGCGTCATGCTCCTTCGCCAGCGCGTTTATGTTACCGCCGTCTTTCGCAACCTTCGCAAGATATTTCGCAAGTCTCACTTTCATGCGGCTGGTTTCCGCATTCAGTGCTTCCAGCAGATATATAAACTTAGACGCCGCCGCGTTTGCCGTATCCGTTGCATACACAAAATTCGCATACGAACTTAATCTGTCGTTCTTGGTGACATATTCCTCCAGCTTCCGCACAAGCGTTACAACATCCGGAAACCCTATCAGCTCGCCCGAAAGCGTGTTCATCGCTTCCGCCATTTTGGGCAGTTCCAAAAAGTCTGCCATAAATTCTTCCGAATCAAATCCTGCATAAATTTCGTTTAAGCACCATTTTTCTGCCATTGTTATTCTCCTTATGCTAAAAAACCGCGCATTTGCGCGGTTTTTGTGTGGCGATGCACTGTAGTTCACCGCGGTTTTATTATCCGTAAAAATTTAAACGATATACGCCTTTAAGAGCGGAACAATCCGCGATGCGGTTGCTTCATCGTGAATGGTGAGTTGCAGCGGCTTGGACAAATCAAGGCTGAAAATGCCCATGATGGATTTTGCGTCAACAACGTAGCGGTCAGAGCCGAGGTCGATATCGCCCTCCAGCGGCGCGACTGTATTGACAAAGCCTTTAACTTTATCCACAGTGTCTAAAACAACATTTACAGTTTGCATAAGTGCCTCCCTCTTGTTTTCTGTTGTACGTATTGTAAATGCTGGAGCGTACACTGTCAAATATGCGTTGCTATCAGCCGCGCAACACACCCTAGCCCCTTAAATTATATCGTTATAGATTCTCTTTCATTCTGCAACGATTTAAGAAAATCGGTTACAAATACTCGCTCGTCAGGGGGGAGCGCGGCTAACTTGGCTTCCCTGTCCGGGATTTCTAAGGGGTTTATCAACGTTATCTCTCCCCGCAATACCTTCTCCCTAAGAGGATGCCCTCTGCGCTTCATAGTGCTCAAGTCATATTCGGCTTTAATTTTATCCCATGTGAATAGTTGACCTTCAAGTTCATATACAATATCGCGTTTTGATGATTCCATAATGTTCCTGCTTTCACAGATAGTAATTACTGTTGCTCGTCGTTTTTTTTAAGACTATTGGTAAAATCTCGTTTGTTATATCCGGATAGGTTAAGTTATCCGGGATTGAGTCAACGAAAGAGATTCGTTCCATTTCACTGTCGCATGGTATTTCACCCAATGTATGAACTTGTGCAATATAAACTTGACTATTCGCCTGTATATAGGCTCCGTTGATGATTCCTTCTGCCGAATAATCACAAAGCGGTTCGATGTCAAACTCTATTGCTCCTGATTCTTCATATAATTCCCTTTTTGCGGCTTCCAATGGTGTTTCACCGGTTTCAATATGCCCGCCTTGTGTTTCCCATGTTGTTCTTTCTTTGTGTTTGCTAAATAACCATTTGCCTTTATGAAAGGCAACAATATCAACCCATATATAATTGCCAAGTGTGTTAAACGGATATGATTTACATTCCATGATTACCCCCATATATGTGCATCTAATTGCTTTCTGTTACTGTGATTATAGCATGGGGGCAACCATGCTCAAAATAATTATTTTAGCAAGCCCCTTTACAAAGATATAACCATTCTGAAAAAACATTAGACCTGCCAAATACCCCCACCGATTTTTTTGCTCGCAAATTATCATACTACGCTGAAAGTTTGAAAACAGCAGTTGAAATTTTTTTCGATTGGCAAAATGTAATACAAATGTTATAATCCACATGGAAATTTATTGAAGGGAGCGCGTTTGATGACTGAAATAAAAAAAGAGAGCGGCGGTTTTGTTCGCATTGCAGACGAAGTTCTGATGAAAATTGCGGGAACGGCGGCACTGGAAGCTGATGGTGTTTCGCGCTTAACGTGGCGCACAGGGGGCAAAACCACACGCAAGAACCCTGCGAAATGCACAAGCGTGGCTGTAAAAAACAGGACGGTGACAGTCGGGATTTTGATTGCGGTATGTTTCGGCGCGAAAATTCATGAGGTAACAATAGATGTGCAAAAGCGCGTGAAATCTGCAATAGAGACGATGACGGGACTTACCGTTGCAGACGTAAACGTAACCGTTGGCGCAATTGTAGAGCCGCAGAGCAAAGCATGAAAAAAACAAGCCGCAGAACGGCGCGCCAACACGTATTTCATTTGATTTTCGGGTTGCCGTTTATCGGCGCGCTTGACGTGCCTACGCTTGCAAAAGCAAAGGCGGCGTACTTCGATTTTCTGGAATACAGCGAACTTGAAGAATACGGTTTTGAAAATCTAAAACGCCCCACGAAGCGCGATGCAGAATATATCGACCGCGCTTTTTGGGGTGTCTTTGAACGCCGCGCAGAACTTGACGGCGTAATAGAAAACTTCCTGCGTGACTGGACAATAGGCCGCTTAAACAAAGCCGACCTTGCCCTAATGCGTCTTGCCATTTACGAAATGCTTTGCGAAAAAGATGTTCCGCCCGCCGTTGCCGTAAACGAATCTGTAGAGCTTGCCAAGCTATACGGCGCGGACGAATCGCCCGCGTTCATAAACGGTGTGCTGGGCAATGTCGCACGGGCATGGGAGAAGAAGGAAGCATGACGGCTCGTACTGTTTTCACCGTTGCGCAGGTTAATAAGTATGTTAAAAAAACTTTGGAGGCAGACGCGCTTTTGGCGGGTCTGTTTGTTGAAGGCGAGCTTAGTAATTTTAATGCGCATTCGTCGGGGCATTTGTATTTTACGCTGAAAGACGCGGGCGCGGCGATAAGCGGCGTAATGTTCAAGGGCAGTGCCATGGATTTGGCTTTTGTTCCCCGCAGCGGGATGAAGGTAGTTGTTTTTGGGCGGTTGTCGCTGTATGAAAAAACGGGGCAATATCAGCTATACGTGGAGTATATGGAACCCGCAGGCGTGGGCGGTTTGCAACTTGCGTTTGCGCAGTTGAAAGAAAAACTGGAAGCAGAGGGGCTTTTTTCGCAGGAACGAAAGCGGGCATTGCCGCCTTTTGTAAACACGGTCGCGATTATCACAAGCCCCACGGGCGCGGCTGTGCGCGATATTATTAGAATTATTCGGGAGCGTAACAGGGCGGTTAAAATTATTCTTGCGCCCGCTATCGTTCAGGGCGAAAACGCGGCGGCAGACCTTGTTCGCGCTATCCGCGAAGTAAACGAATTCGGCGGCGCAGACGTTATTATTCTTGGTAGGGGCGGCGGCTCTGTGGAGGATTTGTGGGCGTTTAACGAGGAAATTCTTGCGCGGGCGGTTGCGGATTCTGCAATCCCGATAATTTCTGCCGTAGGCCACGAAACCGACTTCACCATTTCCGATTTCGTTGCAGACCTTCGTGCTCCAACCCCAACCGCCGCGGCGCAAACCGCCGTTTACGACCAGCACCAACTCTGCGAATACCTATCCGAAATGCAAGCGGAACTTTCGCAAGCCCTTTCGGACAAAATCCTCCAACGCCGCGTTGGACTGAAAACGCTTCTCGCATCCCTCTCCCGCGCCGCAAACACACGCCTTCTCCACGAACGCCAAACCCTTTCCCACATGGAAACTCTCCTTGAAAAAACATCACCCTTCACCATTTTCAAACGCGGCTACGCCCTAACCCAACACGAAAACACCCCCATCACAAGCGTAAAAACCCTTCACACAGGGCAAAATATAAAAATAACCTACGCAGATGGTCAGGCTTTTGCGACGATTGAAAAGATTAAGACCGTGGGGGTTTCACCCCCACCGCCCCCACAAGGGGACGAGTCCCCTTGACCCCTAATTTAAAATCGCGCATTCGCGCGATTTTAGGAATGCAATTTGCTTATCGCCAGTCCATGTCAAAGTTTGGGTCAAGCCTTTTTAAAGGCTTGCGGGGTTCGGGGCAGAGCCCCGAGGTCTTAAAAAGAGGAGAAACGTATGTCATTTGAAAAAAAATTAGAACGTATAGAAAAAGTGCTGGAGCAAATTGAGGATAGCGAAACGGGTCTTGAGGACGCCATTGCGTTGTACAAGGACGGCATAACGTTGGTGAAGGAATGCGGCGAAGTTTTGCAACGGTGCGAGGAAGAGGTGCTGGTTTTGCAAAAAGCAGCAGATGGGTTTGCGCTTGAACCGTTTGGAAATATGGAGGACGAACTGTAATGGTGGAAGGTACGCCGTTTTACGATATTGTTACTAATCGCCACTTGGTTACGGGAGTGGTGGGGCTGGTTCTTGCGCAGATATTGAAAGTCTTTTTCGATTACTGGCGCACAAAATCTTGGTCGCGGGCAATGCTTACCAGCACGGGCGGAATGCCGTCGTCGCACAGTGCGCTGGTTGTCGCGCTGATGCTTAGCATTGGGTTTTACGAGGGCTTTAGTACGCCGCTGTTTGCCGTTGCGGCAACCCTTGCGCTGGTTGTTATGCATGACGCATTCGGAATACGCCGCGCCGCAGGAAAACAAGCAGAAGCCATAAATTTCCTCTTTTCCCGCCTAGAAAAACAGGGCATAAAACTTGACACAAAGCTAAAGGAACTACTCGGTCACAGCCCACTGGAGGTGATGGCAGGCGCACTCCTTGGCATAATCGTGGCAGTTTCCGCTTACTGGATTTTTCCTGTTCACAATTAAAGACCGCGGGACTTCGTCCCGCACCCTACCCGCTTTTTTGAAAAAAAGCGGGGCAAAAAACTTTAACCTGAAAACCGCATATGCGGTTTTCAAAGAAGGGGTCAAGGGGAAATGAAGTGAGCGTAGCGAACGGCACTGTCCCCTTGTGGGGGTTCGGGGGCAACGCCCCCGAGGTCTTAAAAAAGCACAGAGGAGCAACGCAAATGAAAAAAGACAACCTAAAGCGTTTAAGTATCTCTGCGTTGCGGTCGGTGGCGGGGGATATTCGGGAATTTCTGATAAAAAGCATTTCTGATACGGGCGGGCATTTGGCGTCTAATTTGGGCGTTGTGGAGTTGACGCTGGCTTTGCATACGGTTTTTTCAACGCCGTATGATAAGATTATTTGGGACGTGGGGCATCAGGCGTATGTACATAAAATTTTGACGGGGCGAAAAGGGCGTTTTGGGGATTTAAGAAAAATGGATGGGCTAAGCGGTTTTCCGAAACCGTGCGAAAGCGAGCATGACGCTTTCGGAACGGGGCATTCGTCCACGGCGATATCGGCGGCACTGGGGCTGGCAATTGCGCGGGATGTGGAAGAACGCGACGAACTAATGGGCATAACCCCGCCGCAAGAACCGCACCGAAAAAAGGCGATTATCGCGGTGGTTGGAGATGGTTCGCTTACGGGCGGGCTGGCGTATGAAGGGCTTAACAACGCGGGCAGGGCGGATACGGATTTGCTGGTGGTTCTTAACGATAACCAAATGTCTATCAGCAAAAATGTGGGCGCGGTTGCGCGGCATTTGAACTCGTTGCGCACGGCAAAGGCATATCTTGGCGCGAAAGAGGATGTCCACTTTATTCTGGACAAACTGCCTGTTGTAGGCGCGCCTATTACGCGGGGGATTGAGTCTGCGAAAGATATTCTAAAATACGCTGTTTTGCCGGGTGTGCTTTTTGAAGAAATGGGCTTCAAGTACATCGGGCCGGTGGACGGGCATGATATTTCCGCGCTTGTTACGGCTTTGCGAAGGGTGCGCAAATTGCGCGGGCCGGTACTTTTACACGTTGTCACAACGAAGGGCAAGGGCTACGATATCGCGGAAGAACAGCCGCGAAGTTACCACGGCGTTGGGAAATTCGATGTAGAAACAGGTTTGCCCGAAGCGGAACAGGGCGAGCCTACATTTACGGATATTTTCTCCAAACACCTGTGCGAAAAAGCGAAGAGTGATTCGCGAATTGTGGCAATCACGGCGGCAATGCGTGACGGCGTTGGGCTTTCGCGGTTTAAGGAGCGATTTCCGAAACGATTTTTTGATGTGGGAATTGCGGAAGCACACGCGGTTACATTTGCGGCGGGGCTTGCAATGGGCGGGATGAAACCCGTTGTGGCGGTGTATTCGTCGTTTTTGCAACGGGCATATGACAATATTATTCATGACGTTGCAATTCAGAATCTGCCTGTGATTTTCGCGGTAGACCACGGCGGCGCGGTTGCGGGTGACGGCGAAACCCATCAAGGCATTTACGACATTTCATTTCTTTCGCACATACCCAATTTAACCGTGCTTGCGCCCTCTTGCGGAAGCGAGCTTAAAGAAATGTTGGACTTCGCGCTGGAGCAAAACGGCCCTGTAGCAATCCGCTATCCAAAATCGCCTTGCAAGCTCGATAACAGCCCGCTAGAAAAAAATTCTAAGAAAATTTCCTTCATACAGTTGCAAGAAGGGAAAAAAGTCGCTATTGTATCAGTGGGCGTTATGTTGGACACGGCACAAGATGTTTGTGAAAAACTTTCGCAGGACGGTTTTTCGCCCGCGTTATTCAGCGCGAGGGTGGTAAAACCCGTGTGTGAAGGGCTTTTAGCCGCGCTTTCGCAATACGAATACGTGTTCAGTTTGGAAGATGGGGCGCGTATCGGCGGCTTTGGCGAAAGAATCGGCGCGGCACACGCATTTGCATTCCCCGATGTGTTTCCCGAAACGGGAACAAGAAAACAGTTATTTGCGCGTTACGAAATGGACGCGGAAAATATATACAAAAAAATACACGAGGTGTTAAAGAATGGACAACGAAAGAGTAAGCAGAAAGCAACAGAACAAGCAAATTGAACGCAAAAAAAAGGCAGAACGCCGCACGGGTAATTTAGTTTTGTTTTTCTTGTTTGCGGCAGTAATTTTTGGCGTTGGTTATCTTATTTGGGACGGCATAGACCGCCGCACCGTTATGACATTCAACGGCGAAAGCATACCAACGGGCGAATTTAGAGTGTTTCATATGATGCTTGGCGCACCGCCGCAAGATGAAGAAATGCGCGAACTTGCATTCGACGGCCTTGCCAGAACCCTTGCCGTTTTGGACAGGGCAGAGCAACACGGAATCGAAGTTTCGGAAGAAGAACGCGAATTTTTTATGGAAGACGCCGCAGGTATGCGCGAGTGGTTTAATATGCAAGTTCCCAACTCTATGGGGCCTGTGAGTGTGGCACGCATTGCAGATTTCCTTTCCGTTGGCGGTGTGTTTAGCGTTGATTGGTTAGACCCCGGACCGCTGTTTTCGCTTCTTATGGAAGAATACAAGGGCGATTTTGTTCCGTCCCAAAGTGAAATTGACGAGTGGCTTGACGAACTTATGGAGGATATTCTAAATGCTTCCATGGATATGTCTGTCAAATATATTGTCAACGACAGCTGGGACGATATGTGGGAAGCATGGGAAGCGCACAATGCGGGCGACGCCACGTTTGACGACCTTATTACGCTTTTCCATCAGCCGCAACCCGAAGATGAAGACCTCGACAGCCCCGCATCCTTGGGCGAATTTGCGATGGCATTTAACGCATGGGAATTTTGGCAAGACATTATGCAACTGGAAGAAGGCGAAGTTTCTACCGTGTTTATGCTGGAAGAAGGCTTTGTGATGGTGCAAATGTATTCCCGAGAAATCAACGAAGAAACGCTTGAAGAAATCATGCAAAACGTGACCGAGGGCTTTATAACCGAAAGCCGCGAAAACGCTTTCTTTGAACTTGTTGACCAATGGGTAGCGGAAGCGGATATCAGCCGCAACGAGCGCACTCTGCGTCGCATATAAAATGACAAGCCGTGTAGTAAAAATTGTAGTAAACGACGAAAAAGACCCGCACTTTGAATATGCAAACAAGGTGCGGGATTTCTTGCGCAAAAACGGATACGAACCCGAGGTTCTGAAAAATTCAGAAATAGCCGACGTTGGCGAAAATTTTGGCGAAGCATTGTTCTGTGCCGTACTTGGCGGCGACGGAACAGTGCTTCGTGTTGCGCATTACGCCGCCATTCACGATGTACCAATGGTCGGCATAAACCTTGGCAATCTGGGATTCCTTACCGATGTAGACAAGGAACACGGGCTTGCCGCGTTGGAAAAAATTATCGCAGGCAACTATTCAAGCGAAAAAAGAATAATGCTGGAAGCCGAATTTGGCACAAGCAAAATTGTTTTGCTACCCGAACGCCTTGCCCTAAACGAAGTCCATATTGGAATAATGGGCAATCTTCTGGACTACTCTGTGTATGTAAACGAACAACGCATTGCATCCATCCGCGCAGACGGCATTATCATTTCCACACCAACGGGCTCTACCGCATATAATTTGTCCGCAGGCGGTCCGATACTTATGCCGGGCGGGCAAATGGTTGCCGTTACGCCCGTTTGTCCGCACAGTCTTTCTGCCCGTCCGTGGGTAATCGGTACTTCCGATACCGTTCGCGTTGTCGCAAAACAATCCAGCCAAGTGTTCATAGACGGCGACCTGCGCGGAAAAATCCCCCCCGGTGAATCCGTCCTAATCAAGAACTCACCCCACCACGCAACAATCATGCGCACAACTCACGTGAATGTTTACGCCACGCTACGGAAAAAGAAATTGCTATAGAAAGGGCGAGGGCTTTGGCTACAAACGGAAAAGTATTTATGCCTGCAAAAAGTGATATCATATTTAAATTGCTTTTTGGAGATGAAATTAACAAAGATTTACTTGTCGGTTTTTTAACGGCAGTGCTGAAACTTCCTGCGGGCGAATTCTCGCATATTCAAATTGCAGACCCGCAGTCCAAGCGTAAGTACAAAAAGGATAAGCTGGCAATACTTGATTTGAAAGTTACGACAAGCACAGGGAAAATTATCAACATTGAAATACAGGTTGATATTACGTCTTCAGTACGGGAAAGAATTGTATTTTACAATGCACGAATGATGGCAGAACAGTTAAGCAGCGGAGACGACTATGATTCTGTCAAAAAGACCATAAGTATAGTTGTTGCGGGCGGCGAGTTGTTGCCCGAGCATAAAAAATATCACGACAAATTTGTGCTTTACAGCGCGGAAACAAACACAACGTTCACGGATATCGTGGAAATACACACACTGGAATTATCAAAGCTTCCCACCGACCCTGATGGTACGGATTTATGGGGCTGGTTGGAATTTATCAATGCCGACAGCGAGGAGGAGCTGAATATGCTTGCACAAAAAAGCCCCAAAATGAAAGTCCCCGTTGGAAGATTGTTGGAACTAAACATGGACGCCAATACCCGCGAGCTGTTTGAAGCCCGCGAAAAACAACGCAGAGATAATTTGCACGCAACGCGGGAAGCTATGCGCACGGGAATGCAACAAGGAATGCAACAAGGAATGCAACAAGGACGGATGGAAGAACGAATCAGCATTGCAAAAAGCTTGCTGGAGCTGAATATGCCTATTGAAAACATTTCCGTGGTTACAGGGCTTACCGTCCAAGAAATAGAAAGTTTTTAACGCATGGGAAATTTAGAACTGTTAATTCTTGCGCTGGGGCTGGCAATGGATGCTTTTGCCGTGGCTGTTGGGCTTGGGCTTACAATGCCCAAGGCGGGGTATGCAAAGGCAGCTGTGGTGGGGTTGTACTTTGGTTTCTTCCAAGGGATAATGCCGGTAATCGGCTTTTTTGCCGCCACATTTTTTGCGGAATATGTAACGGAATTTAGCCACTGGATTTCGTTTGCGTTGCTTGCATTTCTTGGCTGGAAGATGATTTGGGGAAGCTTTGAGAAATCTAAATGCGAAACCTGTAACGAAAACGCTACCTGTAACAGAGACGTCTGCGAAGAACCCGAAGCCGCCCTTACGCCACGCACCATGCTTCCGCTCGCGCTTGCCACAAGCGTGGACGCAATGGCGGTTGGCGTTTCGTTAGCATTTTTGCAAGTGAATATCACTTGGGCGGCGTTGGTTATCGGTGCGGTTACGTTTGCAATATCTGCGGCGGGTGTGCGCATAGGCAATATTTTCGGCGCGAAATTCAAAAACAAAGCCGCCTTTGCCGGCGGCGTTATTCTGGTCTTAATCGGGCTTAACATTCTGCGCGGCGGGCTTATGGGGGGTTGAGTATGGCACTGAAAAACGAAGCGGGATACCAGCTGTACCTTGATGTTTTGGATATTTTGGAAAAAAATAATTACAGTTTGAAAACGGAAAAAGACGGCATAAGTACGAAAATTTCTGCCGTTTTCAAAAACAATGCCGCCTGCGGAAAGGTGTTTGTTGTTTCCGCGCCGCCCCAAAAGCGCGACACGTCGATGTACGCGATGTCTGCGCACGCCAAGCTGGTTCTGCAAAAGGACGCGGTTCGCGGCGGAAATTATGAAAACCTTACGGAAGGCGCGGCGGCAGACAACGACGGCTGTTTGTGGTACTTTGGCCATGATGAAACCGCATGGGTATCGCTGGTTGATACGAAACTCCCCGAATGGCGCGAGAAATCTCCGCTCTACCTTGAAACCGTAGCGGCGACGGAAAAACTGAAAAAGAAAAAGCCCGAAACGGCAGACGAATTTGCACAGCTTCAAGGCGAATTTGAAGCTCTTGCCGTAAAATTTACAAGCATTTCTTCCTACAGAAACGCGCCCGAACTCGCGGGCGAATGCCGAACATATGTAACAGGCCTAAAAGAAAAACTATACCAAAAAACCACAAAATCCTTAGACAAATTGAAAAAAACCTCGCCCTCCGAAAACTCAGGCGAACTCGTAAAAACCATCGCCGCCTACGAAAACCTCCTTGACACCTTCACCGCAATAAGAGACTTCGACGACGTAATAGACAAGATTTCCTTCTGCAACAGCGAAATCGCAAAGCTTTCCGCCTACCACGAGGCAGCCGCATACAAGGAAGCCGCCACAGAACTCTCCGACCTTGAAGAACGCCCCGAGACAGAAAAATTCTTCGACCAACTCCACCGCGCCCGCAAGTACAACAAAATCTCAAAAAAATTCAAATCCATAATCCCCTACGACAACTCCAAAGAACTCTCAAAAAGGTGCAAAAAACAACACGTCCACTTCCGCCGCAAAGTCCTAAAAAAATCCGCCCCCTTCATATTAATTCTCTTTGCGCTTGCCGTTATCGCGGTGGTTGTTTTAATTTTAACAATGTGAAGACCTCGGGGCTCCGCCCCGAACCCCGCAAGCCTTTGAAAAGGCTTGACCCAAACTTTGACGAAAACCCGCGCATTTCGCGCGGGTTTTTGAATTTCGTGGCAGTTTATCGCCAGTCAAAATTTAAAGTTTTTGTTCAAACTTTTTTCAAAAAGTTTGTGGGTGTGGGCAAAGCCCACGGTTTTGACTTTAAAAAATAGATTTCCGTGGAAAAAACTTACACGGGCTTTACATTTTCTAAGATTTATTCTATTATTTTCGTACTTTAAAGTGAGAGAGGTATCGGAATGAAATTTCCATTTAAATATATTTTGCTTGTGCTTTTGCCGTTTGTTTTAACGGCGTGTTCTTCGGAAAGTGAGGCGGCTTTTGCAGAGGTGCAAGCGCGAGTGGTTTCGGTTAATACCGCGAATGTGCAATTGTCGGATATAAGTAGCGAGCTTTCGTTTGCGGGGCGCGTTAGGGCGGAAGACCATATTGCGGTTATCGGGCGATTACCCGGCGGAATGGTGGATGCGGTTTTTGCAGACGTTGGCGATTTTGTAAACGCGGGCGATATTCTTTTTGTGATGGACGCGGTGGATATTCAAACCAATGTAAACGCGCTTACCGCGCAACTTGCCGCCGCCGAAGCAGGCGTAAACGCGGCGCGCACGGGTGTTGCGCAAGCCGATGGCGCGATGATTCAGCAACAAATTTTGGCGGCAACAAGCGGCGTTGCACAGGCAGAAATGGCGTTGGCGCAAACGCAAGCAAGCATAGAGCAAGCTGTTTTGGGTTTAACTCATGCGGAAACAACGTACAATACGGCACGAACCGCATATGAAAATACCCGCGTGTTGTATGACGCGGGCGTTGTTGCGCGGACGCAAATGGAGCAAGCCGAAATAGGGCTTTCGGGCGCGACAATCGGGCTGGAGCAAGCCCGCAACGGCTATAATTTGGCGCAACTTGCGTTACAGCAAGCCCAAACGGGACACTCACAGGCGTTGCAATCTTATTCGCTAATCACCACCGAAATGCCCGCCGAAACCGTGCAACGCGCACAGGACGGTCTTGCGCAAGCCATAGCCCAGCGCGACAGCCTAATCGTAAACCTGCAAGCCGTTACGGAACGCTTAGATGATGCAACCGTCCGCGCACCAATTTCGGGCGTAATCGGCTCGCGCAACGTAGAGCCGCGCACCATGCTTATGCCGGGTTTGCCGCCCTTCACCATAGTAAGCGCGGAAACAATAACCGTAGGCGTTGAAGTTACAGAGGTAATCATAAATCAAATCCATCCCGGGCAAGAAGTCACGGTTCACATAACCGCCGCCGCCGCCGAACCCTTCACAGGCACAGTGGCAACCGTAAGCCCTGCCGCCAACGAAATGACTTCAACTTTCTCCATAGAAATTTCCGTTGACAACAGCCACGGACTAATCCGTCCGGGTATGTTTGCGGAAGTCTTTTTCGTGCGGGAATCCGCAGACAATACCGTAGTAATACCCCGCTCCGCCGCAATCCTAACGGATGTCGGATATGTAGTCTTCCTCGCCCAAGACGGCCGCGCCGTACAGCGCGAAGTGTCCGTTGGCATAGACACAGGTACACAAATTCAAATAACCCAAGGCCTTTCCCCAAACGACCCCCTCATTGTAACAGGCCAGCAATTTCTGATTGACGGCGTACAGGTGCTGGTTGTGGAGAGTTTTTAATTTAGAACCTGTGTTCAATACCGCTCAACGCCGCCTGAAAGCACCGATTTCCCGCCGCTCTTCGTCAGCTCCTCCTTGCGTACCCTATAGGTACGCGTCGTCGGAAGCTTCCTTGATTGGCGAAAAATCGCCGCTTCCATTCGGCATTTCGGGTATTGAACACAGGTTCTTATGGCGGTGATACCACTTGAAAATAACAATCAAAGAGCCACCCGCAGGAACAGAAGAAGAAATTATTGTGCTGTGTCACAACATCAGCCCCGAACTTTTGAGGGTGCTAAACTCCATCAAAACCCCGAATAATATGCTGGTTGCAAATATAGATAATGAAATTCACAGGGTAAACCCTTTGGATGTTTTTTACATAGAATCGGTGGACAGAAAAACATTTCTCTACTGCGAGAGCAACGTTTACGAATCCAAACAAAAACTATACGAGCTGGAAGAACGGGCAATGAAAGATTTTTTGCGAATATCAAAATCCATCATTGTGAATGTAAACAAAATAAAAACCCTTATCCCGTCGCTGTCGGGGAATGGTGAAGCCGTTTTGACAAATAATGAAAGATTAGTGATTTCACGGCGGTATGTAAACGATTTGAGAGAAATTTTAGGAATGTGAGGACAGCATTATGGAGTTTAAAGATTTTATAAAGGGCAGTTGGCACGGAATTTCTTTTGTTTTCATGTTAAGTAGTTTGGCGATGGTTGTACATTCGCTTATTTTAGGGAACGGCGTAGTATCGACAGGAGATGTTATCGCAGTTTTTATTATGTCAATTTTTCTATATTTGCCAACTATTTTGCTGTGTTCCGGCAGAGCCTTAAAGAGAATTGAATTACTTGTACGTCATATCTTGCGCTTGCTGTTAATAATAGGAATTGTCTTGTCTTTTGCAACGCACATGAATTGGATTCGATGGGAAGAATCAGCTACAATTATTTTGTTTGTGGTGTTCATTGCGGCAATCTACATCATAGGACTGGCAGTAGAATTTTCCGAATCCAAAAAGCTGATGGACAGAATGAATGAGAAGTTAAAAGAACGCAACCTAAGATAAATATTTACCGCTTATGTCAGAATTTATACCGCTTATGCAACAAAAACCTACCGCTTACGTTTACCCCTGTTGAAACCGAAAAATCACCCGCTATACTTGAATTCAAGGGGTGATTTCAAATGAAAATACTTGTATTTAACGGAAGCCCAAAAGGAAATGCTGGCAACAGTAATACCATGCACGTAACTCGCGCATTTTTAGAAGGTGCGGGGTTTGAAGATGCAGAAATAATTGATGTGTCCAAGCAAAAAATCACCCCTTGTGCGGGCTGTTATGCCTGTTGGACGAAAACACCGGGGAAATGTATTTTCCGCGATGACATGGATACGATTCTTGAAAAAAGGGTTAGTGCAGATGTTGTTATTTGGTCGTTTCCTCTGTATTACTACAGCTTACCCAGCGGTATTAAAGCCTTGATGGACAGGCAACTGCCTATGGGTAAGGCAAAAATGGGAAGTGACCATGAAAGCGGCTCTCATGTTGGGCGTTATGATGTTTCACATCAACGTCATGTGCTTATTTCCACCTGTGGTTTTTGGACAGCAGAAGGTAATTATGGAAGTGTAACAGCGCAATTTGACCGCATATTAAAAGAAAAGGGCGTACATTATGACAGCTTGTTTTGCGCACAAGGCGGAGCAATTTCCAACCCTGATGCAAAGCGATTCTTTGATAAATACATGGAAACAGTAAAACAAGCCGGCGCAGAATTTGCAAAAGGCAAAATAAGCGAGGAAACATTGGATAAAATATCCACTCCTGTTTTGCCCAAGGAAATATACAACTCTGCGGCAGATGCGTCTTGGGGAATAGACCACGACAAAGATGATAAAACCCCACATGACAACAGCTTTGTTTTCACAAAACAAATGGCTGCATTTTACAAACATGACGGTACAGACCGTGTACTTGAAATGCACTACACAGATATAAACAAAACTTATCAAATAGTAATGACGGCAAAAGGTGCAGAAGTAATAAGTGAGGGTTTCAAAAAAAGCACCACAAGAATTGAAACACCATTTTCATTATGGAGGGACATATCAAAAGGGGACGCGGATGGTCAAGCGGCTTTATTCCAAAAGAAGTATAAAGTTGTCGGGGATTTTAGCCTTATGATGAAATTTGATGAAATTTTTGGCGACAGCAGCGAGTCTGCAAAAAAAGAGGTTTTTGCCGAGGAAAAATCGGCACTAAAAACAAACATGAAAGTGTTGCTGTTACCTTGGCTGGCTCTTTTAATCGCAAGCTCTTTTGACCCTATTATCGGCGGTGTGGTTGGCATAGCTGCGATTGCTCTTGTGCCGATGTGGTGGATAAAGCATCAACCTGTGATATACGAAAAAATCACACTTATATTTATGGGCGCAGTTTCTGCCGCCCTACTGCTTGGCGTTGACGTTAGAATGGTAACGGCAATAGGTAACTTTAGCTATGGACTAATGTGGCTTGGCAGTGCATTTACAAAAACATCATTGACGGCTCATTATTCCTATAATAACTACGATGATGGCGAGGCCCTCCGTAACAATCCGTTTTTCATAAAAATAAATCGGATTTTAACCGTTGGTTGGGGAGTTTTATTCTGCGCTGTTGCGCTATCTATGTACTTACTTGTGGGCTTGGGATTGCCGTCTCTTGTGGTAATGGCAATCCGTTATTTACCTATGGCGGCAATGGGAGCTTTTACAGCGTGGTACCCGGAGTGGTATATGTCAAGATGGTCCGGGGGGTGTTAGGGCGTGTTAAAAAACCCATCAAAATAATTTGCTTTTGCGGCGTGGTTTGATTTTATTTCTTCAAAGAAATTTCGCAGGGCATTGTATTGGCTCTTGAAGATAAAGCCGTCATTGTTTAGCATTTCTCTTATGTCTTTGTAAAAACGGTTGGGGTAGATTTTTTGCGTGTCGATTTCATAAAGGCTGCCGACTGCACTTGGCTGTTCCGTTACCCATGGGTAATCTGTGGCGATAGCGTCCAGCCGCACCAGTTCGCGACCTGTTTCATCTGTTTGAATATGTCCGTACTCGTTTAGTAAAAAATCTTTGTGTTGCGGCAAATCGTTGCACTCTGTGGTGAATTTTATTTCAAGAAGGCTTAAGATAAATTCTACCAGAAACGACGCGGGATGATTGGTGGGGTAGTCCAGTACATCCCCTTTTATGAAGCGTATGGTGGGGTGAATGGTTTTGAGATAGCTCCAGTATCCGTCGCCGCTGTCGCACTTGTCGAATAACTCCTGCAAAAACGGGGTAAAGATAAAAAATTGCACCTTGGTTGGCACCATGTCGTACAGCATGGCAAAAGTTTGGTCGCCTGTAGCTTTTCGGCTTTCAAAGAAGCCGCCTATTTTCCGCATAAATTTTTCCTCTTGCATAGAGAAAAATCTGGCGCAGAAGTATTCCTGAAACGAGCGGTGCGTGAATTGGTATTTTCCTTCGTAAAACATCAGGCACAAATTGGTACATATGTCGTGGGCGAAATCGGTAGCTTTGGCGGTCTTGTTGTTTATCCACAGTTTGTCGTAGTATTGTTCAAATTCTTCATCGGTAAATTCAAATTTGGAATCGTGATAGGTTTGAAAACAAAATTCGGAAAAATAATCTGCAACGGTGTCCACTGTCATGCCGCTTTTGTATAGGCGGGTAAGGCTTCCTTTGCTGGCGTCGTGAGTTTCGGAAAGGGTGATAAACGCCTTTCGGTAGAACAAATGCATTTTGGCGGGAATGCTGGCGAATTTTTCAAATGTCAACAGCAGAATGGTAAGCAACAGCGGGTTTTCGATAAACGAGCGGTGCGTACTGTAAAGAGAGCCTTCAATAAGACTGCGGAATTTATTTTTGAACTCGGGTTCATCCGGTCGAAATTCGATTTTGTCTATGAAATTAACGGCCTGTTCCTTGGTGAACGGCTCAATTTTAAGCACGGTAAAGCGCGAAAACGACACGAAAGACTGGTATGGCCGCGAGGATATTATATAAAAATTGCCGCTGTATTTATCTGTGAATGTTTCAAGTTGCTGTTCAAATCGCGGGCGGTGGTGGAAGTTAATTTCGTCCAACGCGTCGAATAACAGCATGAACAAACCTTTATCAAGCCCGTCGCTGAACATGGATTTTGTTACGCTTTTGCTTAGTGTCGCCACGGTTGCGTATATGAAATCGGTTAGGTCGGTGGCGTCGTAATCCTTCAGCGAGATGAAAATTGGTATGCGCTTGAAGCTTTCGTTTTCTTCAATCGCATTCAGCAACAAGTGCCGAAGCATCATGGTTTTTCCCGTGCCGCCCATGCCTTTTAAAATAATAAAATTTGAAATTTCCGTAACGGTTTTTGCCGTTATTTTTTTTATGATTTCGTGATTGTAGCGGCTGTGATTGCGGCAGATTCCGTTTGGCACATACAGGCTGTAAAACGGTTTTGGCTGGTTAAGATACAGCAAGGTTTTGACTTTATTATATTTTTCCGTTGCATTGGAAAGGTATGTATTGTACGCATCGGCGGTGGGCTCCGCAGTGTTTTCCGAAAAAGAAATGCTGTCTTTTGTATCAAAAAAGGAACGCATGAAGTTATCCGAAATAAGTTCTGCCGCGGCTTTTCCTATGCGATTATCAACCGTTGTGGTGTACAAGAAAATTTCTGCAAGAAAATTTGCCGGCACAAATTTCCGCCCGTTTACCATGCTTATCAGCCTGTCGCAATGTACGCCGTCATCTTGCCGCGCTATTTCTCGCAGGGCAAGTACCGCAATTTTTCGCTTGGCGGGCTCGATTAACGGCACAATTCTTTTTAGAAAATACGCCGCCACTGCGCGTGGGTCTGCCTCTGCCGCCTTTGATATTACATTCCCGAGGGCGTTGCTTCTTCCGTTTGGCAAATTCGTCGCGCATTGCAGTAATCCCGTAACCGCATTAGACGACAACGTGCAGTTAGCATCCACAGACCTAACAAGCAAATTAAGATATTTCAGCTTGTTCACTCGCGCCGCGCCGCAAAACAGCAAAACCCTTGCGAATGTTCCAAAGCATAGTTTCATATTGTCAACCCATTTCAAATACATTTCAAAGCCCGTATCAAATTACAATCAAAACCTTTGCAGGTAAACTAATAGGACAAGTTATTTTATCCACTACAAAGGAGGGAAGCAAGTGAGTTTTAAAGTTTTTATCGACCCCGGACACGGGGGGCGCGACCCGGGCGCGGTTGGCAACGGAATGCGTGAGTCGGATATCGCGCTGGAAGTGTCGAAGCGTTTTGGGATAATGCTTATTTGCGCGGGGGTGGAAGTAATGTACAGCCGCACGGAAGATATCAGCCCCGCGCAACGATGGCAAGCCGCAAACACATGGGGCGCGGATTTGTATGTAAGCGTTCACTGCAACGGGTTTACGGCGGACACCGCAAACGGTTACGAAACATTTTTCGCGGCAACAAAGCCCCAAGACAGGGCGTTTGCGGAATGCGTGCATTCGGCGTTTATCGCAGCAACGAGCTTGCGCGACCGAGGCGTTAAGCTTGACGGGCAATCTCAACACAGCGGCGGGCTGTCTGTTTTGCGGCGTTCCGCAATGCCCGCCGTGCTTGTAGAATTGGCATTCATCACCGCAAACCCAAACCTACTTGACATCACCGTACTGCGCGACAGACGCCCCCTTATGGCAGAAGCATTAGCAAGCGGCGTTTTTCAATTCCTAAACATTCAGCCCGAAAACGGAAAGGAGGTGAGTGAAATGGTGTACCGCACAATTCAAGATATGCCCGAATGGGCGCAGGCAGGAATGCAACACCTTGTAGATATGCGCGTCCTTTCAGGGCGCACCCCCGACAACTTGGACATAGACGAAAACATGATGCGCATTCTCCTTGTCGTTCATCGGATGTTTGAACGCGCCGGGTTGCTTCCGGACATTGCGACGTAAAAATTACGTCAACAACATCCTGTCTGATGCCATTTCTTCGCCGCTGGCGGTTTCAAACATTTTTAGAAGGTCGGGTACGGTTAGGTTGGTTTTTTCCTCGCCCTTTACGTCAAGGATAAGATTACCTTCGTGCATCATTATTATGCGGTTGCCGTTTTTAAGGGCGTCGCGCATATTGTGCGTTACCATTAGAGTGGTAAGGTTGTTTTCGTGTACGAGTTGGTTTGTTAAATCCAGAACGGTTTTTGCGGTTTTGGGGTCTAACGCGGCGGTGTGTTCGTCCAGTAGAAGAACACGCGGTTCGCGCAGGGTTGCCATCAAGAGGGACAATGCTTGCCTTTGCCCGCCCGAAAGCAAACCTACTTTGTCTGTCAGGCGGTTTTCCAGCCCAAGCCCGAGTGTCGCAAGGCGTTCGCGGTACATGGCGCGTTCCTTGGCGGTTATGTGCCAGCGCAAAGTGCGGGACTTTCCTCTGCGGTATGCCAGCGCAAGATTTTCTTCAATGAACATATCGGCGGCTGTTCCCGCACGGGGGTCTTGGAAAACACGCCCCAAGTACAATGCGCGTTTATGTTCATGCAAGTTTGTTACGTCCACAGCGTCTACCGTTATTTTTCCTTCGTCCGGGAAAAATGTGCCCGCAATGGTATTTAAGAGGGTGCTTTTTCCCGCGCCGTTTCCGCCGATTACTGTTACATAGTCACCTTTTTCCAAGTGAAGCGAAACCCCATGAAGCGCGTGTTTTTCGATGGGTGTGCCGGGGTCGAACGTCTTTTTGATACCTGCCAGCGTCAACATTACGTATTCCCCCTGTTGCGGATAAATTTTCTTAACTTTGCGATATTGTCACGGAGAAGCGGCAAGCAAAGCGCGAACGCCACAATTACTGCCGTAACAAGGCGCAAGTCTGTTGACCGCATAAAATCTACACTTAACGCAAGCGCGATAATTAACCTGTAAATAATCGAACCAATTACAATTGCAATAAGACTTGTCCAAAACCTGCGCGGGCGGAAAATAACTTCCGCAATAATAACGGACGCCAAGCCGATAACAATAGTTCCGATACCCATATCAACCGACGCAAAGCCCTGTTGTTGCGCCCACAAAGAACCCGCAAGCGCGACCATTCCGTTAGACAACATAAGGCAAGCGATAATCATAATATCTGTGTTAATTCCTTGTGCTTTAACCATCTGTCTGTTATTGCCTGTGGCACGGATTGCACTGCCGAACTCCGTTCCCATAAAGCAATACAACAACGCACTAACCACTACAACAACTACAACCGAAAGTAAAATAATCGCATTAGGCCGCGAAAGCCCCCAGTCTTGCAAAAATGTAAAAACCGACGTAACCCTTTGCGGCCCGTGCGGAAGAAGCGGCACATTATTCGCGCCCATTATCCGAAACACCACAGAGTACGCCGCAACCATTGTTAAAATACCCGCCAAAATGCTGGGGATTTTCAGCTTCGTATGCAGAAAGCCCGTGCAAAAACCCGCCGCGCTTCCCACAAGCACAGACAAAAGCGTCGCCAGAAACGGATTCATACCGCCCGAGATAAGCCGCGCACTCATGCCCGCCCCTAAAATAATAGAACCCTCTACACTCAAATCAGGCATTTCCAAAATACGAAACGCCAAAAATACGCCCATCGCCATAAGCGAAAAAATTATCCCAAGCGATACCGCACCCTGCATAACAATCCAGTTGTTCTCAAAAAACTGTAAAATAAACATATGCTTCGCCTTTCATGGTGAAAAAATTTGAGGAGAAAGACCGTGAGAGCAACGCCCCCACGGTCTTCGCAGTCCTATTCCGGGAACCAGACGTAATCTGCAAAGTGGGCGGGAACTTCAATGCCCAGTTCTTCTGCCATGAAGCCGTTTATGATGTAGTTGAGGTTAAGGTCCATGCCGAAGCGGATTGGCATTTCGGCAGGGTCTGCGCCGTAGATAAGGATATCGCGAGCCATTCTGCCTGATTCAAAACCAAGTTCAAAATAGTTGATGGAAAGGGTTGCAAGGCCGCCGCCCATTACCATCATATCTTCACCGGGGAAAACGGGAATGCCCGTTTCAATTGCAACTTGCCCTACGATAGGCATGGAATCCGCATGAGTATTGTCTGTGGGAAGCCAAATTGCATCTGCGCGTGTTGCAAGCGAGAGGATGTTTTGCTGAACTTCGCCCACGGTTGTAACAGAACCTGTGATAACTTCCAGCCCAAGGGATTCTGCATAGGCTATCGCAAGTTCGGCTTGATACACCGCGTTGGGTTCGCCGGAAGCGTATGCAATGCCCAGTATTTCCATATCGGGCACAAAGTCAAAAATCATGTTAATTTGGTGCTGGATTGGGTTCATGTCCGACGCGCCCGTTACGTTATACCCGGGTGCTTCGTTGCTTGCAACCACACCTGCGCGTTCGTAGCTGGTAATTGCAGAACCCACAATGGGAATTTCATTTGTTGCGGCAAACATTGCTTGCACGCTTGGGGTTGCAATTGCGAGGATTAGGTCAACATTATTGTTTACGTGCCTGTCTGCAATGGTTGGCAGAACATCGCGGTCACCAAGTGCGTTTTGCACGTCAAAAACTGCGGGAACGCCATAGTACTCAATCGCCGCCATAAAGCCGTCTTGCGCGGCTACAAGCGCGGGGTGTTCGGATAACTGAATCACGCCGATTTGGAAAGTGCGTTCGGCGGTGTCTGCCGCAGTGTCTCCGCCTGCCGCAGGTGCGCTTTCGTTTCCGTCGCTGCAAGCCACAAAGCCCGCCATCAAAAGTGCAGAAACCATTAACATAAGTACAAATTTCATTTTCATTCTTCCTCTCTTCTTCCTAAAAATAAAGTCACAAAGCGAATTATACGCGCTGTACAAAAACCCGTCAACGATTTTATTACAGTTTTATTACAAAAACATTTCCCTTATTTGGAATAAGTGTGTTATACTGAAAAAGTAAGACAAGTTAATTATTAAGGGAGGCGTTTATAAATGGTACAATTTTTAGCAGGAATGAAGGGCGAAGGCAAAACAAAAAAGCTAATTGATATGTCCAACCAAGACGCAAAAGTAACAGACGGCAACTTAGTGTTTATCGACGACAATCGCAGACACCTGCACGACCTTCACCGCGATGTGCGGTATGTGGTTGCGGAAAGCGGTGAGCTTGCAAACTACCGCGAGTTTATCGGTTTCGTGCTTGGCATTTTGGCAATGAACAGCGATATCAGGCACATTTATGTAGACAGTTTAAACAATATTTTGGCGCAAGACATTGTTGCGGACGACTGCCTTGAAAAATTAAAAAACAGGCTGGACTCGCTGGTTAAAACAAACCAAGTAGGCTTTACAATAAGCCTAAACTGCGACAAAGCAAGCTTGCCCGAAGGCATTAAATCTTCACTTCTTTAAAAAAATTCGAGGCCGCTTATCGCGGTTTCGCTACATATTAATTGTAAGGACTGGTTTCCGCAATGAAAAAATTGAGGCTGATATACAATCCGTTTTCGGGGGACAGGCGATTTAAAGACGCGCTGGATTCCTGTGCGGAGATTTTTTTTGATGCGGGATATCTAACAAACACAATACGCGTCACCACGGAAGAAACAATGGAAACCGCCATAGCCGAACTCACAAACGAGGACGCCCTTGTGATATCGGGCGGGGACGGCACGGTTAATATGGCAATAAACGCAATGAAACGCAACGGAAAAACAACGCCCCTTGGAATAATCCCCGCAGGAACGGCAAACGATTTTGCGTCCTTTTTAGAAATACCAAAAGAGCCGCGTCAAGCGGCGGAAGCCATTGCAAACGGATATGTAATTTCTGCCGATTTGGGCTGTGCAAACGGGCAGTATTTTAACAATGTGTGTGGCGGCGGGCTTTTCATAAATGTGTCGCATTCCCTTACAGGCGACAACCTTGCAAAAAGCATTTTCGGAAAACTTGCGTATTACATCAAAGGACTTGGACAACTGCCCAACATCACGCCGCTTCCCCTCCGCATTACAACAGACTCTGCAACCTACGAAGAGGACTTCGCGCTGTTTCTTGTGCTAAACAGCGGCGGTTGCGGCGGCTTTAATAAAATTTCGCCAAACGCTTCCATTAATGACGGCTATCTGGATTTTGTCGCCTTCCGCGCAATGGCAATGAAGGATATCGCGGGCTTGTTCCTTAAAATTCTTGCGGGCGAACACTTGGAAGACCACCGCGTTTTATTTTCCCACGAAACTTCCGTTTCAATAGAGTACCTCGGCACAGACCCCATAAGCACAGACGTAGACGGCGAACCCGGCCCTGAAATGCCGCTAAAAATCACCTGCGAAAAAGGCGGGCTTAACTTGCTTGTGCCAAAGGGCTTCAAGTAAAAAATTCCTTGTACCAAACCGAAAACATAAACACAGTCCAAATTTTGCGGCTGTTATCTTCTTTGCCGCGCTTGTGGCGTTCCAGCAAAGATATCAGCTTTTCGGTTTTAAAAAATTCTGCCATAAAATCTTGGGTAAGGGCGGTGCGGACGATTTCATAGTATTTTTCTTCGCGTAACCAGTGGCGGGTGGGAACAGGAAAACCCAGCCGCTTTTTTTCGCGCTTATCCTTGAAGTTGCGTTTTGCGGCGCGACGCAAGGCAAATTTTCCGTTTTGTTTGTTCATGCGGTAGCGCGTGGGAATTTTGGACGCCACGGCAAAAACCTCTTTATCCAAAAACGGCACACGCGACTCCAGCGAATTTGCCATAGACATTTTATCCGCTTTAAGCAAAATATCGCCCACAAGCCACAGGTGAATATCAAGATATTGCATTTTTGTGATATCGTCATGGTGCTTTGCTTTTTCGTAATATTGGCGCGTTATTTCTTGCGGGGGCGGCGCGTTTGTTTCGTGCAAAATTTGTTCGCGCTCCTCGTGGGAGAAAATATTTGCGTTGCCTATGAATCGTTCTTCCACAGTTTTTGAGCCGCGAATAAGATAATTTTTTCCCTTCACGCGAAACGGGAACATTTTTGCAAGAAAACCCAACGTGCGCCGCACGGGCATGGGCAAGCGCGTAATCGGCGTTAAATCCAACGGCTCGCGGTAGATGCCGTAGCCGCCGAAAAGTTCATCCGCGCCCTCGCCCGAAAGCACACCCTTCACGTGTTCCCGCGCCAGCTTACATACAAAATACAGTGCGATTGCGGCGGGGTCTGCAAGCGGTTCGTCCATATGATATTGGATTTTCGGCAGTGCTTCCCAAAATTCTTCCGTTGTAATAATCTTGCTTACGTTTTCAACGCCCTTTTCCGCCGAAAGATTTTTCGCGTGTTCTATTTCGGAAAAACCGTCGTAATCAAAGCCCACGGTAAAGGTTTTTTCAACCTTGTCCGCGATGGCGGCAACATACGAAGAATCCACCCCGCCCGAAAGTAACGAACCAATTGTAACATCCGCACGTTGGTGATACTCCACAGAATTTTTTACAACCGCGTCAATTTCGTCCGTTATTTCGCCGATAAAAAGTGTCTCGTCGGGTTTAAATTCCGCTTGCCAATACCGCTTTATATCTGCCTTGCCCGTTTTAAATTTTATATAATGCGCCGCCGGTAATTTGTAAATGCCCGCAAAAAATGTCTCGTCCGTAACAGAATATTGAAACGACAAATAGTGTTGCAACGCAGTCGGGTTTATCTTTTTCACAAAAGCGGGATATTCCAAAAACGCTTTAATCTCTGACGCAAAAAGGAACTGCCCGTTCAAAATTCCATAGTAAAACGGCTTGATGCCAAAGTAATCCCGCGCCGCAAACAGCTCGTCTGTTTCGTGATTATATATCAAAAAGGCAAACATTCCACGCAACCTGTTTAACATTTCCTCGCCGTACTCTTCAAACAAAACCAGCAGAACCTCCGTGTCCGAAGTGGTTTTAAAAACCCGCCCCTTCTCCTCAAGCTCCGCTTTTAATTCGCGGTGGTTATAAATTTCGCCGTTGAACACAATTGTAAGTACGCCGTCCGCACTGTTCATCGGCTGGCTTCCGTTCTCCAAATCAAAAAAGGAAAGCCGCCGAAACCCAAGCGAAACCGCGTCCGTAACGTGAAAACCCACGCCGTCCGGCCCGCGGTGCGCTATACGCTCCGTCATCTTTCCAATTACAGTATTATCGGCATTGTTAAATTCACTGCCCGTAAATCCGCAAAACCCGCACATTCAGCCGCTCTCCTTTGTATAATTTTTTCCATTTTTTATAATGAACATACGTTAAGTTCTCGGGGCGTTGCCCCGAACCCCACAAACTTTTTGAAAAAAGTTTGAACAAAAACTTTAAATTTTGACTAGCGATAAACTGTCTCGTATTCCCAAAACCGCGCGAATGCGCGGTTTTGAGTTAGGGGTCAAGGGGACTTGTCCCCTTGTGGGGGGTCGGGGGTGAAACCCCCGAGAACTTTTTTTGCTAACCAAACTGCGGCAGATAATCCCTGTGGGCTTCAAGCATTTCGTTGAAGCAGGCGACGGCTGTGTCGTAGTCGGCGATTAGAGGGTTGGCTAGGAGGGCGGAAATTGCGTCGGTGCGTGAGCCGTTTATTGCGGCTTTTACCGTGAGGTATTCGTAGGCTTTGATGGAGTGCATTATGCCTTGGATGTATTCGCCGCCGTGTACGGTTGCGGGTAGCATTTTCGCGCCGTTTTTGCCGACGGTTGCGCGGGTTTCCACTACATCGCGGTCTGCCATGAAGGGGATTGCACCGTTGTTGTATGCGTTTACTACGTGGATTTTATTGTTGTCGGTGTAAATGGATTCTGCAAGGGCGCAAGCGGCTTCGGAATACATTGCGCCGCCGCGTTGGGAAAGTTGCTCGGGCTTTACGAATAAGCTTGCGTCCGAGTACAGGGCAAGAAGTTCCTCTTCTATTCGCATACATTCTTCGCCGCGTGTTTCTGTTGCGTCGTGCAGTTTTTTTAGCGACGCTCGGGGGTGGATGAAATAATGCATATAGTAGCTGGGAACGCCGCCCACTTTTCGTATTACATCTTTGCCGAAACCCATTATCATGTCCAGTTTTTCCAGAAGGTCGTCATTGCCGTTTATGGCTTCCTGTAGCAGGTCTTTGCCGTTTGCGCGAATGCTGGTTAAAAAGCTGAGATGGTTAAGCCCTACGTAATCGAGTTCGGCGGTTGCGCCCTCGCCCAGAAGGGCATTTACGGGGTTGGCCATTATTCCGATAGGCGCGTTGCACAGCCCTATTGTTTTTATTTTCGTGTGGTCTAAAATGGCTTGCGCACAAATTCCCGAAGGGTTTGAGAAATTTAAAAGCCATGCGTTGGGGCAAAGTTGGCTCATGCGTTTTGTGATGTCCAGCAAAACGGGAACCGTTCGCAGTGCTTTAAAAAAACCGCCGATTCCCGTAGTCTCTTGCCCGATTAAATTGTATTTCAGCGGGATTTTTTCGTCCAAAATACGCGCAGGTAATTTTCCTACACGTATTTGCACAAAAACAAAATCCGCATTTTCCAGCGCAGTATCGTAATCCTCCGCAAGAACCACTTTGCAACTTAGCCCCGCGTGTTCCACCATGCGTTTTGTTAAACTGCCTACAATGTCCAGCTTTCTGCGGTCTATGTCCATTAGTACAAGTTCTTTCACGGGCATTACTTCTTTGCGGTTTATTATGCCCTCCATCAGTTCGGGGGTGTATGTGCTGCCCGCGCCTATTATCGCTAATTTCAACACGAAATCACGTCTCCTTAAACCGCCGCAATGCAGTCAATTTCTATGCTCGCGCCCTTGGGCAATGCCGTTACCTGATAGCATATTCTTGCGGGCGGTTCGCTTGGGAAAAACGACCCGTATGCTTCGTTCATTTGGGCAAAGTGCGCCATGTCTACCAGCAAGATTGTGCATTTTAAAATTTTATCCATGCCGCTTCCGCCGGCTTCAAGGATTGCTTTCAGGTTGCTCATTACAAGACGGGTTTGCGCCGCAATGTCTCCGTCGGAAAGTTCTCCCGTGGTGGGGTCTAAGGGTAACTGCCCCGATACATAAATTACTTCGTTATGCACCGTAGCTTGAGAATACGGCCCGATTGCCGCAGGTGCGTTTTTTGTATTCACAATTTTTTTCATATTAAATCACCTCGCGGATATTATAGCATTAAAATTTAACATACGCTATTGACTTATTTAGTCAACGTGATACAATTGACTTGTTCAGTCAAAAAATACATATCTAAGCGGGAGGTGACTTTGTGCATAACGAAGATGACTTTCAAAAATTTTTAGCACTTGAAACGGAAAAGCAATCGCGGATTATTAATGCGGCTATGAAAGAATTTCTTGGCGGCTTTAAAAAAGCGTCTACAGATGTGATTGTGCGCGAAGCGGGGATTTCCAAGGGGTTGCTTTTTCATTACTTTGGCACGAAGGAAAAGCTTTTCGATTTCCTTATTGATTACGCAATCGGCATTGTTGCGGCGGAATTTTTAGAGCAAATTGATGTGCGCCGAAAAGATATTTTCGACAGCATTTGGCAGATGTCACTTTTAAAACAGGATATCTCGCGACGGTTTCCCGCCATTTTTGAATTTCTTTCGTGCGTGTATTTGGACGCGAAGGTTTGCCCCGCGAAAGACCATCTTAAAAAATTTACGGAACTGCGAAATGAAAAACTAGCCGAAGTTTACGAACACTGCGATAAATCTCTTTTTCGCGACGACGTAGACCCGCAAAAGGCGATAAACATTGTGCAGTGGACGTTGCAGGGCTGGACAGATTCCAAAACGGCGTTTCTTTCGCCCGAAAACGTAGGCACGGAAATGAAGGAAAACTACGCTTCTTATTTGGAAGAAATGCGCGAATACCTTGATATTTTTCGCAAGTGTTTTTATAAGTGAAAGACCTCGGGGGACGCTGTCCCCCGAACCCCCTGCAAGGGGACGTGATGCCGTTCGCAGTAAACTGCTCACTTCATTCCCCTTGACACCTATTTTAAGGAGGGTTGTGTGTGGAAAAGATTATCATGGAAGTCAAAGGTTTGACCAAGGATTATATCATGGGTGAAGTGACGGTAAACGCATTGCGCGGCGTGGATTTTAACCTGTACGCGGGGGAATTTGTTGTTGTGCTTGGGCCCAGCGGTTCGGGCAAAAGTACGATTTTGAATATCATCGGCGGGATAGACCGCGCAACTACAGGCTCTGTTATGGTAAACAACTGCGACATAGCCAAAGCAAACGAACGGGAATTTACAAACTATCGCAAGTCCGCAGTGGGTTTTGTTTTTCAGTTTTACAATTTAATTCCGAATCTTACCGCGCTGGAAAATATCGTTTTGGCGGCAGAACTTTCCGCAGACCCCATACCCCCGCAGGAACTTTTGGAAGCAATCGGGCTTGCAGAACGTGGCGGTTCTTTCCCAACACAGCTTTCGGGCGGGCAACAACAACGCATTGCAATTGCCCGCGCCGTTACAAAAAACCCGTCCATCCTACTGTGTGACGAACCGACAGGCGCATTAGACCACACCACGGGCATTCAAGTCCTGCGCCTTCTAAAGGATTTTAATGAAAAATACAAAAAGACCGTTGTAATAATCACCCACAACGCCCAAATCGGCGAAATGGGAAACCGCGTTTTTCACATAAAAGACGGGCTAATAGACCGCATTGATACCGTGGAAAACCCCATAGCCCCCGAGGACATAAGTTGGTAAGGTGGTGACAAAATGCTGTACAAAAAAGTGTACCGCTCTATATGGAAGAACAAGCGGGCGTATATTGCCTGTATGTTTTTGATTGCGGTTGGCATAATGATGCGCACGGCAATGGGCGTGGCGGCAGACGGCCTTGCCACGGCAAAGTTGAATTTTTACGAGGAGTACAGGCTGGCGGATGTATGGGCAGACGTTGGGGCAATCTCGCAAAGCGACGCGGAGAGGTTGCGGGCGTTGACGGGAATTGCAGACGTTACGGCGCGAACTAAAATGGAAGTTCGGGCAGAATTGGACGGCAGTGATGAAATGATTACCCTGCGGTTAATTTCCTTCGACCCTGCAAATGAGTTGCGGCTAAACGATTTTCAGATGACGGGGATGAAGCCGTTACATCCGCAAGAAATCGCGCTGAACTATATGTTTATGAATGCAAACGGGCTGGACACGGGGGATTCGATTAGGCTGATTGTCCACGGGCGCACGTTTACGTTTGAAACTACGGGGTCGTTTCTTTCGCCCGAATATGTTTACATCGCGCCGAGTTTCACCGATATTTTGCCCGACAACGCAGGCTTTGGAATTGCGTATATCACGGCGGAAGCAATGGGCAATATCACGGGGCGGCACGGGATTGCAAACAATGTGCTTTTCTCGCTGGAAAGCGGCTACGAATTTGAGGACGTGCGGCTGGTTTTGATGGACGCACTTGCAAGCCACGGTTTGATTTCCCTTACACAGCGCGAAGACCAATTAAGCTACGCGATTATTAATATGCAGACGGAAAGTATACAAGGCATTTCGGTTTCTATGCCGTTGGTTTTTATGGTGATGGCGGCGGTTGTGCTGTATCTTATGATGAAGCGGATTATCGAGCAAGAACGTGTGCAGATTGGCACGTTAAAAGCGTTGGGGTTTTCCAACGCAAAAGTAATTTTCCATTATGTATGTTACGGCGCGATTGTGGGGCTTGTGGGCGGGCTTGTGGGTTTTGCCATGGGCGCGGCAATGTCGGGCGTGTATTTGGAAATGTTTTTGGAATTTTATGTTCTGCCGGAGTTGGTTCAGCCCATTAGCCCGACGTACTTGCTTTTTGCAATGGCTGTTTCGCTGGGGACTGGTGTGCTGGGTTCGTTGATGGGGGCGGTTAGTGTTACCGCGCTAATTCCCGCAGACGCAATGCGCCCCGAAAGCCCAAAGCCCGTCAAATACGACATTGTGGGGAAAATTAAGCCGCTCAAATTTATTTTAACATCTCGCGGGCAGATGTCTCTTCGCGGAATTTTGCGCAACCCCATGCGCTCGGGGTTTGTTATTTTGGGCGTGACGTTTTCGTTCGGATTACTGTGCGTGTTCGGAAGCATGGAACACCTCATAGATGCAATGATTTATTCCCAATTTACAGACCAACGCCTGTACAATGTGCGCGTTACGCTAACCCACCCCATTGCCTATGACCGCGCCGTTGAAGCGGCATATGGTGTGCGGTACATCACGCAAGCGGAGGGGCTTTTGCAAAAACCTGTCTCGCTAACCGCCGGGCATTTGCAGGTTGGCACGGTAATCACGGGCGTTCCCGCTTATGGCGAACTGTATCGCATTTTTGACACAAACCGCAGAACAAACTACGCACCGCCATCTCACGGCATCATGCTTACAAACGGCTTGGCGGATAATTTAAACGCAACGGCGGGGTCGCTAATCTTTTTTGAATCGCCATTCCTGCCCGACGGAATTTACATTCCCGTCACGCAAATAATAGAGCAAAATTTGGGAAGCGGCGCGTATATGGAACTCTCCGCGCTTTCCGAAATCTTCGGAGAATCCCCGATTGCAACCGCCATTATTTTCAACACAAACAATTTGCCATACATCATGGATTACTTTCGCAACAGCCAATTCACAGCCGCCATTGAAGACAAAGACACCACCATGCGAAAATATTACGAAATGATGGAACCGTACATGGGCATCTTCATGGTGCTTAACATCATGGGCGCGTTGGTTGCCTTCGCCATAATTTACAACACCGCCACAATCTCACTTTCCGAACGCAAACGCGAATACGCAACCCTGCGCGTGGTTGGGCTTTCTACAAACGAAGTCTGCGAAATCATGCGCTTTGAATACTGGGTTCTGGGCTTCATTGGCATGGCTATCGGCGCACCGTTCGCCTCAGGTCTGATGGTTGCCGTAAACAACCTCATGGACACCGCAATGTTCTCCATGCCGTCCACCCTTCCCGCCGCCGCTTACATCACGGGAATACTCGGTTGTTCCGCCGCCATCATGCTTTCAAATTTCTCCGCCAAACGGAAAATTGCGAAGTTCGATATGGTAGAGGTTCTCAAGGAGTTCTAAGGGGGGGCGTGGGGGCGGTTGATTTCGCTCGCTATGATACGCCTACGGCGTACAACCGCTCGCCGAAATGCAACCGCCCCCACGCGCCATCCTCCACACCGGGGGTGAAGGGCATAAAATAGTAGGCAGTAATATTTTGGCTTGGGCGGCGGGTTGGTTG
>WQSG01000006.1 GCA_009788055.1 Defluviitaleaceae bacterium
CCTCTCCCCCCGAACCCCCCACACCCTCAAACTTTAACCTAAAATCGCGCGAATGCGCGATTTTAAAATTGCGACACAGTTCACCGCCAGTCCATGTCAAAGTTTGGGTCAAGCCTTTTTAAAGGCTTGTGGGGTTCGGGGCAACGCCCCGAGAACTTAAAAAAGGTCTTGAAAAAGAGGAGTTGTATAAAAAATGCTGCAAGATTTATCGGTTTTTGGTGTGGCAGTCGTCTTTGTCGCGCTTAACGGGCTTACGATGTTGGCGTGGGCGGCGGCGCAGGGTTATAAGATGAAGCCTACGGCGTTTGCGTTTCTTGTGGGTGCTGTTGGTAATTTGTTGACGGGTTCTGTTACGCCTATTTCGGGGCAGAGTTCGATTTTGACGGTTTCGCACTTTATTAAGAATGTGAACGAGAGAGTGGCGGCACTTCTTATCGCCGTTATTGTAATGGTTCCGCTGGGCTTAACGGGTTCTGTTACGCGGATTGCAAACTGGGCAGGTCAACCTGTTTTGTGGGGCATGATGGCGGGCGTTGGGCTAATGGTTGCGGGAATCAGCGTTGATATGTTCAAGCAAGCGCGCAGAACGGTTGCGATTTCGTTTATCGCGGCACTTGCAACGCGCTGGTTTTTTCTTGGCAACTCGCATGAACTTGTGTATGTAATTGCGGTTTCGGTAACGCTTGCGTCGCTGGATTACGTGTTTCTGCAAACCGACCCCGAAACGGGCAAACGCGGACGCCGCGTAGATTTGCTGAAAATGGCGAAAGAAGCGGGCTATGAGGGCGACATGGAGCAAAACGAAAATCCGCGCTTCTGGACGAAAGAGTATTGGGAAGATTTTAAAATAATCAAGCCGAAAGTTGGGCTTGCGGCGATTTATTTCGCGCTGGCATTTATCACGCTTAACATCGGCACGAACATTGCGTTCGGAACAATCACCGCAGGCATGGGCGAACGTGACGGCTATGGCCAACTACTTAACCCGCAGAATATGGACCACCTTACGGTGATTAACTCGCTTGCGGATATCCCAAGCGTAATATTCGGCGGTGCGCCCGTTGGTGCGATTATTTCCGCAACGGCGGCTTCGCCGTGGCCTGTTATGGCGGGCGTTGCAATGATGTTGCTTTGCATGATTCTGCTTCTTCTAGGGCTTATGACGAAGGCGGTAAAATACGTGCCTGTTCAGGCAATCGCGGGTTTCTTGTTTATCATCGGGTTCTTCTCCACCTTTGTGCCAAACCTGCGCAATGTGTTTATGCTGGAGGGCGGAACTTCCCACAACATGGTGGAAGCCGCAACCGCAATGGCTGTCACTGCGCTTACAAAAAACCCGTTTTTGGGGCTTGTGGCGGGTGTTGCAGTGCGTTATATCGGGGCAGGATTTTTCCCCGCACCATTCTTATTATAAGGAGAGGTTTGTATGAAAAAATTTGTTTGCAGTATCTGCGGTTATGTTCATGAGGGGCAAGCGGCTCCGGAAAGTTGCCCGCAATGCAACGCGCCCGCGTCAAAATTTAACGAGCATACGGGCGAGGGGCTTATGTTTGCGGACGAACACAGGATTGGTGTGGCAAAAGATATCGACCCCGAAATAATTGAAGGCTTACGCCAAAACTTCATGGGCGAATGCACGGAAGTTGGTATGTATCTTGCAATGAGCCGTCAGGCAGACAGGGAAGGCTACCCCGAAGTTGCGGAAGCATACAAACGGATTGCCTTTGAAGAAGCGGAACACGCCGCAAAATTTGCGGAACTTCTTGGCGAAGTTGTGGACGTATCCACCAAGAAAAACCTTGAAATGCGCGTAATGGCAGAACACGGCGCGACACAGGGCAAGCTGGACATTGCAAAAAAAGCGAAAGAATTAAACCTTGATGCCATACACGACACGGTTCACGAAATGGCGAAAGACGAAGCCCGTCACGGCAAGGCGTTCCAAGGGTTGCTTGGGCGGTATTTCAGCTAAGCAAGGAAAATGTAAACCTTATTCAAAAACAAGTTGACAATATGAAAGCCTCCGTGTACAATTGCGAAAAAACACGGAGGTTTTTGTATGGAACGGCAAAGAATTTTTACAACGCGGGATTTATGCTACATAGGAATTTTTGTGGCGATTATTGCGGTTTGTGCGCAGATTAGTATTCCCTTGGCGGGCGGCGTTCCCGTTACCTTGCAGAACTGGGCGGTTATGCTGGCGGGGATGATTCTTGGCGGGAAGAAGGGCGCGGTTGCCGCTTTGGTTTACATTTTGCTGGGCGTCGCGGGCGTACCTGTTTTCACGCAGTTCCGCGGCGGAATTGGGGTTGTGCTTGGTGCAACGGGCGGGTTTATTTTTTCGTTTCCCGCGTTGGCTTTTATGGCGGGGCTTGGCACTAAAAAAAGGCTTGCGCTATTGCTCGCAGGCCTTGTTGCAGGAACGGTTATAAATTTAACTTCCGGCATGGTGTGGTTCGCTTTTGTTACGCAAAACACTTTGCAAACGGCGTTCGCCGTTGCGCTCGCGCCGTTTATTCTGCCCGAGATTTTGAAAATCGTTGCGGTTGTTATCGTTGGCAGAAGCGTCCAATTTTCGTTGCAGCGGATGCAGGTAGGTCTGTAGTTATTCTTCCTTTGTCTCGCGGCACATTAGGTCTGTAACGGCGGTTTTTGGGCTTTTGTTCTCGAAGAGAACCTTGTTTATTTCTTCGATTATCGGCATGGAGGTGTTGTGTTTGCGGGCGAGTTTAAGTGCCGCTTTTGCGGTGTCCACGCCTTCCACCACCATGCCGATTTGTTTTAGCGTTTCGTCCAAAGAGTTGCCCTGCGCAAGCGAAAAACCCGCACGCCAATTGCGCGAGTGCTTGCTTGTGCAAGTTACAATCAAGTCGCCAATGCCCGAAAGCCCCGCAAAAGTTTGGGCATTCGCGCCCATATTAACGCCAAGGCGAGAAATTTCTGCCATGCCGCGAGTGATTAGCCCTGCCTTTGTGTTGTCGCCAAAGCCAAGCCCGTCCGAACAACCCGCCGCCAGCGCAATCACATTTTTTAACGCGCCGCCAATTTCCGCGCCAATCAAATCCGACGAGGTGTACACGCGGAAATTTTCGGAAGAAAAAACGTCCTGTACTGCCGCCGCAACCGCGTCATCTTCCGAAGCCGCAACAATCGCCGTAGGAATGCCCTTTAAAACTTCCTCTGCGTGGCTGGGGCCCGTAAGCGCGGCAAAACGGCAGTCCCCGTTAAGCCCGCGCACATATTCGGAAATGCGAATTTGCTTGCTTTCTTCCAGCCCCTTCGCGCCGCTTATCACAATTTTATCCGCATTAAAATACTGTGCAAAAACATTTGTTGTAGCCGCAATCGTTTTGGACGGCACGGCAAGCACAAAAATCTCTGCATGGTTTGCCGCCTCCAGCACATCGTTCGTAAGCCTAATCCGTTCGGGGATAATCACCTGCGGCAAGTAACTGTTTTTTCTCGTCTCCCGCAACTCCGCTATATATTCCGCGCCGCCGTCCCACGCCAGAACATCATGCCCATTTCTACAAAGCACATCTGCCAAGGCAATGCCCCAGCTTCCAAAACCAATTACAGAAATCTTTTTCATATTAACGCCCCATTTTTTATTCATTAATTTACTCAAAAAAAATAGATTTGTAAAGAATTTCAAAATTATTTCCCAAACCATGTCACAAAACATGGGGGTCGTTCGTTGTCTTTGTGTGTACACGAAAAAATCACAAAGGAATGGGGGAAGGAGATGGGTATCTCAGTGGCAAGCAAATTGTTTTTTAGGAGCGAAATCGAAACCACGCGGCGTGTGGAGTTTGCGGCTATGGCAAATGCCAACGGCAAGCAGCTTCTGCGGTATTGCTCTGCGCTGTTGCGCGATTACCACGAAGCCCAAGATGTTGTTCAAACCACGTTTCTTAAAGCATTGTCGAGAAGAGACAACAAGGATTTAGTGCCGTGGCTGTACAGAACATCTTACAACCACTGCATAGACATATTGCGGAAACGCAAGTGGAGCTTATTCACATTTGTAGATGAGCGCGATTGTACCGAGTCCTATCAAATGGAGGACGGAATGAGTGACGAAATACGTGCGGCTTTGGGCGTACTAACGCCAAAAGACAGAGCCTTGGTAGTAAGCCGAGCCTTAGACGACTTGGATTACGACCAACTAAGCAGTATTTTTGGCGCAAGCCCGTCAACTTTGCGTAAGCGGTACGAACGCGCCAAGAAAAAACTTGCACAGGCATTGCGCGAACAAGGACTGGAGATTTCTAATGAGAGCCATAAGAAAGGAGAATCTTGAATGGATAACCGTAATTATGACCAAGATGAAATCCTTATACGTCAGGCACTCGGAAATCAATTCCCGCAAAATGCCGACATTTTAAAGGGAGTTGTGAAAACAGTGGAAACTAAACCGAAAAGGATTTTCAAAAAGGGAGTTGTGGCGGCACTTATTGCCGCAAGTCTTATGGTGGTAACAGTGTCTGCGTACCAGATGGGTGCGTTTGAACGGTTGGCGGCGGCGATAATAGGGCAAGAGCGGGCGGAAGAACTTACGCCCATTGAAATTGCGGCGGAAGAACCCGAACTGCACCATGACGGCATAGCAATCGAGCTGGTTGCAATCGAAGTTGCAGACCGCGTGGCATATGTATACTTCACCATGCAAGACCTTATTGCAAATCGCTTGGCAGGTGATTTCTTTATTCAGCACCACATAGTACCTACAGAAATACCTGATGGGTTTGGCATCGGAACAGGAATGCCGCAGGTTATTCATCGTGGCGATGGCGGGGTTGTTACCTTCCGCAGTCGCTTTGAAAGCTGGGGGCATTCCCTTGAGGGGCTGGAAATGACATATGAAATTCGTCAAATCATATTTGACCAATTTGAGCATCCCGGTCAAGCTGTGGATATCAATTTGGCGGATTTCGCGGTGGACGCGCCCGTGGCATTGTTGCACACAGATGAAATTTCCGTAATCAACATGACATGGGAGGGCGAAGACATCCCGTCACGGGAATACCGATACGCAATGCGCAGAAATATGTTGCAAGACGGCTTGCCGGTGCTTTCGCCCGACATGGTGGATATCGGGTTCGGGCTGGACAGGGTTGACGCAAGCATATCTGCAATCGGGATTGTAAACGGCAGACTTCATGTACAGCTTAAAAACCGCGGCGTTGGCGTAGGCAGTGACGTTGCTCTGTTTTTGCTGCGCAACGCGCAAGATATCCCCGCCGACGAAATGTGGCTGAATAAAATCCATTATGTGTATTCCGTAAACTTCCGCGTAGCCGCAGACGGCTCTTTGTACTGGGACGGCGACTGGATGACTGCCGACGGCAAGTATTTTGAAGGCATTTTCGATATAGATTTGGGCAGCATTCACGAATACTCAATAGGCGTTTCTGCCCGTGGTTCTGAAATGATACACGTTGGCTGGAATGTCACGTTTGGAGGAGAATAAAGATGAAAAAACTTTGTGCTTTGGTTTTCTTGGCGGCAATGTGCTTGATGCCCGCAAGTGTGGCATTGGCAAGCGAAATTAATGTAACCATTAACGGGCAGGCGGTAAGTTTTCCCGGTGGGCAAGGGGCGGTAATCGTAGACGGCAGAACCCTCGTTCCCGTGCGCGGCGTGTTTGAAATGCTTGGCTTCACGGTGGACTGGGATACCGACACCCGCACGGCGTTTATCTCCAACGCCGAATACGAAGTACGCATTTCCGTTGGGCAAGGTTATTTTACAACCAACGGCGCAAGGCATAATCTTGATGTTCCCGCGCAACTGATAAACGAAAGAACATTAGTGCCTATCCGCTTGCCGCTGGAAATGGTTGGCTTCTATGTAGGCTGGAGCGAGGTTTTGCAAACGGTGGTTATAACGTCCGATAATCCCGCCCGCCCCGATAATGCGACTGTGCCGATTGAAAGCTCGGGCGGTGCTTTCATGGAAATTCTGCAACCTTCGGGAGGCGCGCACTCGCTCCCTCCCGACGGCACAGAGCGGTTATCGGAAGCAGATGTTAGGGAAATAGGAACGCGCTACATTCGTGATGTGTTCGGGTTGGACATTAGCGATATGAATATGTCAATTCAATTCCATCATCTTGCCGCGTCGCCATTTCCCGGGATTGCTCCCGCACCGCCGTCATGGAGCGGACTTGTCGCAGGATTCGATTTCAGAATTGATGACGCAACAGGGCAAGTCGTTGACCTTTCGCGCACACCACCCGTGGATTTTTCAGAAAACACTCCGGAAGAAACTTTCCATATTTTTGCATTCCAAGGCTGGTCTGCGCAAGCAAGATGGAACGACTTAGGCGTCGAAGAACGCATTGCACTGTCCAACATCACGCCGCAAGCCCTTGAACGATACAGAAACAAGGCAACGGAACTTGCACAAAGGTTTGCCGCCCCGTATTCGATATCGGAGTTGCAGTTGACGGGCGTTTTCTCTGAAAGAACTGCCGGCGCAAACAACGAGCCGCTAACAGATGCGCAATTGCAACGTATGTACTACGAAAGAAGGGTAGAACTAAGCGGCGACTTAGTTGCAGATGTTTTCGGAATTTCCTTCACCACCACCGACGCAAACGGGCAAGAAATCGGCATCAGTGTCCCCACAGAAACCTGCACCCCAATATTTAACAGGCTCACGCTAAACAGACGGTAAAATTCTCTCCATACCGTAACAAAAAACGGCATTACCTTTTTTATCGGGTATGCCGTTTTTTTTGAATTTCAGGTGTCTATGTTTCGTATTGTCTGTAGACATATAGTCTGCAAATAGTAGAATTATTATCAAGATACGATTGTGCAAAGAGGCGGATATGAATATAAAAAATATATTAGCAACAAATTTAAAGCAATACCGTTTGCAGAAAGGGCTTTCACAAGAAGCCCTTTCTGAATTGGCGGGCTTACATAGAACATATATCAGCCTAATTGAGCGCGAAAACCGGAATATTTCTGTCGCAAACCTTGAAAAAATAGCGTTAGCCATGGGTATCGACGCTTATTTGTTATTGAAGCCACAAGAATAAAAAAGGGGTGCAACATGAAATTGAATCCAAACATCAAAATCGTAAGCGACAAGCGTGAAACACACAGCAAAGCATCCGAGGAGTATGTATCGGTTCGGTTCGATTATCCGCAAAAAACATGGGAAGGCTGGATTCCTGTGGAGTATCGCCGCACGGGCGTGTCTATCAAAACAGAGGACGAATTAGTCGAATATCTAAACAATGTTTATGCGGAAATGAACCCTGATAATTATTCTGCATGGCTTGAGTCGCAAAAAGAGTTTTGGGCTGGTAAAAAGGCAGAAATAACTAAATCTTTTTTTGATTGCCTTTTAGAAGGCAGCTGGCAGTGTGCAGACTGCACATTACCCAAAAATCCGAATTTCGCAAGGAGAATACAGGATTTAAAAGAGTTTGGGTACACTCTTGCAACTAACAAAAATAAATTTTGTACAAGCTGCAATGCGAACAAAACGCACATTATGCTTTTGCCAATAAAGCGTCAAGGTGTAGGCAAAAGTGGTTATGAGGTGTTCAGCCCCAAACTTCGGCGCAGAATAATCAGCGTATTGGGCGGCGTGGATGCTTATGAGAACAAAGTAAATGCGCATTGTCTCCCCGACCATAAATTTTCCGAAATCAGATGGGACGATGAGACAAAAGAAAACAATCCCGACAACATGACTGATATGGAAATAAAAAACAAATTTCAACTTTTGACCAACCAAAGAAACCAGCAAAAGCGAGAAGTTTGCAGAACTTGCTATCAGACGGGTGTTCGCGGTACAATTTTTGGTATAGACTTCTATTACGAAGGAACAAAATACTGGGACAAGTCAATTCCCGCAAAGGGTAAATCTGCCGAAAAAGGGTGCGAAGGATGCCCGTGGTACGACATTGCCCGATGGCGCAGCGAGCTTCAACGGAGAATTCACCAACCATTGTAAAGGGGCAAAAAAAATGATAACAACTGTCGGCAGTGTGTGTTCCGGCATTGAGGCGGCTTCTGTGGCGTGGAATCCCTTGGGCTTGCAATTTGAGTGGTTTTCGGAAATTGCGGCTTTCCCTTGTCGTGTTCTGAAAGAAAAATATCCGAATATCCCGAATTCAGGGGACATGATTAATATACCTGAAAAAATCACACGCGGCGAAATAAGCGCGCCCGATATAATTTGCGGGGGAACACCCTGCCAAGCGTTTTCATACGCGGGCTGGAAGTCCGGGTTGAATGACGAACGCGGAAATTTAACACTAAAATTTGTTGACATAATAAATGCAAACGATGATGTGCGTACAAAAAACAATCAAAGTGAAACCATTGTTTTCTGGGAAAATGTAGAGGGCGTTTTGACCGATAAAACGAACGCTTTTGGATGTTTTATTTCGTCTTTGGCAGGGCTTGACGAAGTTGTGAACCCGGGTAGGTGGCCAAGTGCAGGATTGCTTCGCGGTCGCAAAAGGAATGTTGCATGGCGAGTTCTTGATGCAAAATATTTTGGTCTGCCGCAACAGAGACGGCGTTTGTATCTGTTGGCGGGAGGGCTTGATTTTCATCCGCAGGAAATTCTTTTCGAGAAGTATACAGGTTCTTTAAGCGAATATCCGCCTACGCCATTGACTTTCAAAAAAGACGGCAGTTCTTTTGAAATATTCAGAGAGTATACCGATTGCGTGTATGCGGCTTACGGTACAAAGTGGAATGGCAATGCGGCGGCAAATAATGGCTCGTTGTTTGTGGTGCAAGATGGAAGAATACGCAGATTTTCTCCGCTGGAATGTGAACGGTTAATGGGATTCCCCGATAATTACACGGATTTGGCGGGTGCAAAAAAAACCCAACGATACCAAGCAATTGGCAATTCGTGGGCAGTGCCTGTTGTTCGCTGGATAGGTGAACGGCTTTTGCAATGCAATACTAAAACAATAGCACAAAATGACTTTTGTGCTATTGACTGCATTCCCATTGACAATGATTGCAAACTGTGGAACTTAGGCAAAGACATTATTGCAATGGATACGTATACGAAACTAAATTGCTCACCTATCCCTGAAAAAGCAATATTTGGTCGGCTTAGTGATATTGTTTCGCCTAATGCAATCGAATCAATTTACATCACGCCTGTCGGCTGTCACGGCATTGTGCGAAGGAAAAACGAAAGAAACACAAAACTAAACAACCGCCTTGAAGAGGTGCTTCTTTCAATTTCCTCCGAAATGAGTTCGGAAGAAATTGAAAAACGCTCAAGAATCCAACAACGTGGCCGTTTTTCGGCATAGTCCGTGTTTTATTTACAATGCTTATTCACAAAATCTTGAATTACATCTTCCAAGTTGGGCTGGCCTATTTCTTGCAGGCTGTAATCGACGCGGGTGGTGGGCTTGGAGATTTTTATTACGCGGTTAAGGTCGATTGGGGTTGCGATTATTACGGCGTCGCAGGGGGTTTTTTCTATTGTTGCGGCAAGGTCTGCCATTTGCTCTTCGCCGTAGCCCATTGCGGGCAGAAGTTTGCCGATGTTGGGGTATATTTTGAATGTTTCGGCAAGGCGGCCAACTGCGTATTCACGCGGGTCTACTATTTCTGCCGCGCCGAAACGGCGGGCGGCTACTATGCCCGCGCCAATTTTCATTTCACCATGGGTGAGGGTGGGGCCGTCTTCCACCACCAGAACGCGCTTGCCGCGAATAAGCGACGGGTCTTCTACCGTGATGGTGGATGCCGCTTCAATTACCGTTGCGGACGGATTTACCTTTTCGATATTTGCGCGCACGGTTTGGATATTTTCAAAGTCCGCGCTGTCGATTTTGTTTATTACCGCAACATCCGCAATGCGCAATGTAACTTCGCCCGGATAATATTTTAGCTCGTGACCGGGGCGGTGCGGGTCTACAACCGTTACCGTAAGGTCGGGCTTGAAAAACGGGAAGTCATTGTTGCCGCCGTCCCACAAAATTATATCGCAACCGTCGGGGTCGTTTTCTGCGGCGCGTAAAATTGCTTCGTAGTCCACACCTGCGTAAATTACGTTTCCGCGAGCAATGTGCGGTTCGTATTCTTCCATTTCTTCGATTGTGCAATCATGCTTTTTAAGGTCGTCAATTGTTGCAAAACGCTGAACTTTTTGCGCTTCAAGGTCGCCGTATGGCATCGGGTGACGGGCGGCTACAACCTTTTTGCCGTGCCCGATAAGAAGCTCGGCTATGCGGCGTGAGGTCTGGCTTTTTCCGCAACCCGTGCGCACCGCGCCAACCGCGATAACGGGTTTTGTGCTTTTTACCATCGTCTGCTTGAAGCCAAGCAATGTGAAGTCTGCACCCGCCGCGTTTACAATCGCGCCAATGCCCATCACCGCTTCATACGAAATATCGCTGTACGCGAAAACGCATTCGTCCGCGTCCAATTTTTTAATCAAATCGGGTAGTTCATCCTGTGCGTAAATGGGAATACCATCCGGATACAACTTGCCCGCCAAAGACGCGGGATACTTGCGCCCTGCGATATCGGGAATTTGCGCCGCAGTGAACGCCACAACTTTGTAGCTCTCATTGTCGCGGTAATACGTGTTAAAATTGTGAAAGTCACGCCCTGCCGCGCCGATAATGATAATTTTTTTCATTGGAAAGCTCCTTTATAAAAGAATTTTTTTTAAGACATTTGGGGCTATTCCCCAATGTCACAATTTACAGATTGTCCGTGATATGTTCCAATGGTACTTCAAGGGTTTGAATAAACTCAACAAGCCGATTAAATACATCTGCGTGCAATTTCCCGATAACCGTAAAGTCAGTTTTAGCACTGCTGAAATAGTAAAGTTGTTCGGCTTTTGCATAACCGTCCTTTAAGTTGCTATTGATAACAGAGCTATCCGTATGTGTTATTTCAAAATTCCCCGGATAACTAAGTTTTTTTGTGCGTTGCATCTCGTTTTTAAAAGATGATAGTACGTTACATACAAAGTCATAATCGAGCCCTTCGATTTTGTCAGACTCAATACCCAACACAACAAAGGAATGTTTAGATAATATATGTTCTTTGTGCCGATATGCATCAATTAGAATTATATCACCAACATCACACATAACTCACCCCATGGTTAATTTTTGCTAACAAGCAAAACACGCTTGTCTCCGTTTGCAACTTCATCGCTCCATTCAATAGGGATAACGTCTTTCAATGCTTCTTCAGAAGAAATAAAAGTACATTTCTTGTTTTTAATTTTTTCCATATCAATCGGCACATATGTTGGCTTTTCCATCACGTACCTCCGCACTGTTGTTATGTGTTTAGGCTTTCAACTTTAGGAAGTGGAGGAAGGGAATACCTACCGACACGGCATTTTTGCTGTGCAGGTAGGCGTTCCCTTTTCCCCACCGTCTTTCCTTAAATTATATATTTGTCATCTTTAGCCGGTGCCGCGTCAAGTTCTGCCTTTTTCTCCTCGTAGCCGGGGCGTCCGAACATTGCGTAAGTGGCGTTTTTGCCCTCCTCAACGCCGGGTTGGTCGAAGGCGTCTATGTTTAGGAGTTCGCCTGCGTAGGCTGTTGCAACTTCAAAGAAGTACAGCAATTGCCCCAAAGTGCTGGCGGTAACTTTGGGCAAAGTAAGCGTCATGTTCATGCGGCCTGATTTTGTTATGGCATATTCGGTTGCGTCCTGTTCGGTTTTAATCAGCTTGTTGTGTGTTACGCCGCCAAGGAAACCGAGGGAAGGCATATCCGCGTAAGTTTTGGGAATGGTGATTGTCTCGCGGTATTCGTCCACGCCAAGGAACACGATTATTTTATCGAAAGGCCCTTCGGCGTAAAGCTGAACTTGGCTGTGTTGGTCTGTAACACCGAGGGTTTTAACGGGCGTTTGACCTACGTTTACCGTTTTGCCGTCATTGTCGAATTGCTTGCCCAGCGATTCTGCCCACAACTGCGCGTACCAGTCCGAAATAAATTTCAGAGAGTCCGCATAGGGCATCATTACGGAAATATTTTTGCCCTTCGTCATTCCAATATAATGAAGGAGTGCGTACATATGCGCGGGGTTTTTGTATATATCTTCTTCTTTACAGGCTTCGTCCATTGCCGCCGCGCCCACAAGAAGCCCTTTAATGTCAATGCCGCAGAACGCCGCAGGCAAAAGCCCAACGGGCGTAAGTTCCGAAAAACGACCGCCAACCGCCGACGGAATTATAAAATACTTATATCCTTCCGCTTTTGCGATTGTGATAAGGTTTCCGCTAACCGCGTCTGTTGTGCAAACTATTTTGCGCCGTGCGGCTTCTTTGCCAACTTTTTCTTCCAACATTTGTTGGATTATCATAAATTGGCTCATTGTTTCAGATGTGCTTCCCGATTTTGAAATAACATTGTACAGGCAACGTGTAGGGTCTACGGTTTGGAAGAAGTACACCAGCCGCTCAGGGTCTACATTGTCCAGCACGTACAATTTGGGGAAACCATTGCGCTTTTCACGCGGCAACTCGTTCCACCAAGGATGGTTTAACGCCTGTTGCACAGCCATTGGTCCAAGCGCACTTCCGCCAATGCCAAGCACAACAAATGCGTCAATTTCATCTTTCATTTCATTTACATAGTCATTAATCTCTTTTACCGCACCTTCTTGGTTGTACGGCAAATCGCGCCACGCCATTTTCCCCGCCGCCCGCTTATCTACCATTGCTTTGTTAGCTTTTTTTATAGATGCGGATAATTTATCCAGTTCTTGTTGCGTGATGCCGTCAGATACGCGGCTACTTAGCATATTGTTGTAATCCATACGCATTTTCATATATGTTTCCCCTTATCCTCTTAATTTTTTTACTGGATTATTACTGTACCACAAAAAATAACTCTCTAGCAAGAATTTTTCTTAGCTTTTACATTCTCAAAAAAAAGTGTTAAAATCTATTTCGTTGACCGATACAATATTAAAAAAGGGGGTTTGGGGATGAATGTGAGAATTAACACACCGCTGAATACAGGAAGCGGAATGCGCGAGACTTCGCGAAACAACAGAAGCCCATTTGCCGAGAGATTAAACAGAAACACTGTCGGTTTGCCGAATGCGGTTATAATTGACGATTCTTTGGCAGAAATTCTTGAAAACTATCGCGGCGAGAAACGGGAAAAACGTGATGCCGAGTTTAATCCGCTTGAAGCATTCAACAGCTTTGAAGACCGAAAAGCGAAGCTTGACCGGCTCTTAGACGAGCAAACCGCACATAATCACTGGGAGAATTTGCGGAACAGTGGTTGGGGGTCATTTCCTCCCGGCATTAGGCATTATTTAGACCCAAATATGTGCCAGATAACAATGAACGGGCATGATAACGGTCTTATTATAGTTTTTTCGCATATGATTCAAATGGAGATGATGGATAACGGAATTGAAAGCGGCATGGCTCTTTTTGAACAAATACGGGCAGATTTGCTGGAAAATTTCACGGGAGACGAAGCGGAATTAAACGCACGTCTTGAAGCGTTGGAAAGAGGTTTCGTGAGAGCGGCCGAGCAATTTGCACAGATGGTTGCAGATAGTCTGATGGTATCATCACCCTATTACACCCCCGAAGACGACACTACCCCTCTCACCGCAAGACAATCTGCGACAAACGCAAGAATACAACGCGAAGCCAATAATCTCGTAGCGCATATGGGCGATATGTTCCGCGCCGCATTAGCCTTCTTTAATGCAACAGGAAGTTTTGCAGGATTCTTTGATACTGCGGAAGCCAATCAATCCGGTAGGTTGTCCATGCGTGATGTTGACATTCTTTCCCGACAAACTTTTAATAACTCATCCGGCACTTCGCATACAGACAGAATCAACGCGCAGGGGCTAAGCAGTTCCGGCAGAGATGCTTTGCAACGGTTTTTCCAAATTGCTTAAAAAGAGCGGGCTACATTGCCGCTATTTCCTGTAGCACAGTTTCCTCCAGTTCATCGGCGGGGACTTTGCGTAGGATTTCGCCTTTACGGAAAAGAACCGCGCCGCCGCGCGCGCCCGCAATGCCAATGTCGGCTTCGCGGGCTTCGCCCGGGCCGTTTACAGCACAGCCCATCACCGCAACGGTGATGGGCGTTGTTATATGCGAAAGTTTTTGTTCAAGCCGTGTTGCTATTCCCGCAACGTCAATGTCGGTTCTGCCGCAGGTGGGGCAGGCGATTACGGTTACGCCGAAACGCCGCAAACCCATTGCGGAAAGGATTTCCCGTGCGGCGTGAATTTCCGCTACAGGGTCGCCCGAAAGGGAAACGCGCAACGTGTCGCCAAGCCCCAGCGACAATAATGCGCCAAGCCCCGCCGCAGAACGAATTGCACCCGTAAGCGGCGTTCCCGCTTCCGTTAGCCCGATATGTATGGGGTAGGGGAGTTCTTGCGCCAAAATCTTGTGCGCGTCCAGCATTAGCGGCACATTGCTGGCTTTCACCGAAACAACAATTTCGCCAAAGCCGAATTTCTCAAGCAACGCAATATTACATAACGCGCTTTCCGCAAGCCCTTGCGCGGTAACTCCGCCGTGTTTTTCCAAAATGGATTTTTCCAAAGAGCCGCCGTTTACACCAACGCGAATTGGCAAGCCGTTTGCTTTTGCCGCTTCCGCAACTTCGCGAACTCGGCTTTCGCTACCGATATTTCCGGGGTTAATGCGCAACTTGTCCGCGCCGTTTTTTATTGCAGCAAGGGCAAGCCTGTGGTCAAAATGAATATCCGCCACAAGGGGCAAAGAAATTTGCTTCTTTATTTTTGCAATCGCTTCCGCCGCTTCTGTGTCGGGTACGGCAACGCGCACGATTTCGCAACCCGCCGCCGCAAGCGCGTTGATTTGAGCAACCGTTGCCGCAACATCTCGCGTGTCCGTATTTGTCATGGACTGCACAACAACAGGATGCCCACCGCCCACGCGCACCCCGCCGATATTCACTATTTTTGTGTTAGCTCGTGTAATCATTTACGGTTTAGTCCAATCCGGGGAACAGCCGAATAATATCGCGGTACGCGATAAAAACGGCAAGAATCAAGAACGAAACCAATCCTACAAAGTGAATCATGGCTTCCCTTTCGGGCGCAATAGGCTTTTTGCGCACAGCCTCCACCGCCAAGAAAACCAGACGCGCCCCGTCCAGCGCGGGAACGGGCATCAAGTTCATCACGCCCAGCATTACGCTGATTGCGGCGGTAAGCGTCACCATCCATCTAAAGCCGATAATAAAGCCGTCGCTCGCTTCAATAACGCCGTCGTCAACCGCCACAGACAAATCTTGATAAATATTTGTAACAAACCCGCCAATTCCGATTGGGCCCATTATTCCGCCATCTTCAGGAACGGGCGCGCCGCCTATAAACCGCGACAAAAGCCTAAACGGCGCAGTGGTGTGCGATGCCAAATTGCCAACGGCATTCGCCGCACCTTCCCATATGCGAACCCGCCTAAAATCTCCCGTTTCGGGCAATGTATCCGCAAGGCCAAATAAAAACACAGGGTTGAAACCCACAATGTACCTGTCAAATCTTTCGTCAAACAGCGGCGTGATTGTAAGCTCCAGCCTTTCGCCGCCACGGTTTACTCGGAACGTAACCGTTTGCCCTTCGTACATACTCATCAAAAATGCGTAATCCTCATAAGTTTGCACACGCGAGCCGTTGATATGCGTAATCCTGTCGCCCGCCATAAGTCCCGCATGATATCCCGCCGAACCCTCCGAAACAACCCGCACCCGCGTATCCGTATAACCAAACGTCATTGCGATAAAAAAGAACAACACAAACGCCAACAGGAAATTCATCAGCGAACCGCCCGCCATTACCAACGCCCGCGCAGGAATCGACTTGTTGGTAAGCCCCTCAGGGTCGTCCGTAACATCGTCCATGCCCCTCATCTTACAGAAGCCGCCAACAGGAAAAGCCCGCAACGAGAACAACGTCCGCTGTCCGTCCAAGCTTTCCTTTTTTCCGTGTACACCAATCAACTTCGGCCCCATACCAAGCGCGAATTCTTCAACAAAAATCCCCGCCCGTCTCGCCGCCATAAAGTGCCCCAACTCATGCACAAAAATCACAATGCCCAAAATCAAAATGAAAATCAGAATCGGAATTATTGTCTGCATACTATTCTCCATTCAATATGAATTCCTGTGCCCAGCCCTCCGCTTCGCGGATATCGTGCAGGGACGTTACGCTTCTTACATTATATATGCCAAATGCCTTGTCCATTATTTCGGAAATGCCGTAGAAAGAAATCCTATCTTGCAAAAACTCGCCCACAGCCCACTCGTTAATATAATTCATCACGGCAGGAAGTGTCCCGCCCACCTTAGCCGCATGAATCGCCAACGACAAACACGGAAATTTTTGAACATCAGGCGGCTCAAAAGTAAGCGCACCACACTTCAAGAAGTCTAACCTCGGAAACTCCGTCTTAACCCGCGAAGGCGCGGAAAGCGCGTACAATATCGGCAACCGCATATCAGGCAAGCCCATCTGCGCCACAACCGACCCGTCACAAAACTGCACCATAGAATGCACAATACTCTGCGGATGAACCAGCACCTCAATCGCTTCAGGCGGCTGCCCAAAAAGATGCATCGCCTCAATCAACTCCAAGCCCTTATTCATCAACGTAGCACTGTCAACAGTAATCTTCGCACCCATATCCCAATTAGGATGCTTCAAAGCATCCACCGCTTTTGCCCCCGAAATCCGCGCCCGTTCCCACCCCCGAAAAGGCCCCCCCGAAGCAGTAAGTAAAATTTTTTCCACTCTCTTTTCTACGCCTTGCCCCGCAGGGGCGTCCCCCTTCACCCGCGATGCCAGCCCCGTCGGGGAGTTCCCGACGCACGAGTATAGCGCAAGCGATGTGCGGCGGGAACTCCCCGAGGTAGGGGCGGGGCAAGCAGAAGCCCCCTCCGCAGAAGCCCCAAGCCCAAGGCACGCCCCTCCAATGCACTGCCATATAGCAGAATGCTCACTATCTATGGGCGTAACCCGCACACCCTTCTCCCGCGCAAGCCCCATAACAAGCTCCCCCGCAGAAACCAGCGTTTCTTTATTTGCCAACGCAATGTCTTTCCCTGCGGAAATCGCCGCCAAAGTAGGCGCAAGCCCCGCCCGCCCAACAAGCGCGTTCACCACTATGTCGGCGTTAGTTTCGGTGGCGCAGGAAATTAAACCGTCTTCGCCCGTCAAAACTTCGCCCGAAAATTTGCACCGCTCAAGCAAAGAGGAAGCCGCCGCACCATCAGGTACCCAAACAACTTGCGGCGCGAATTCTTCCACCAAAGTCGCAAGTGCCGCCATGTTTGAATATCCGCTTAACGCAACAACTTGGGCGTTGGGCAAACAGGAACGAACAACGTCCAGCGTCTGCAATCCAATCGAACCCGTAGCCCCCAAAACCGCCAGCTTCATATCATCAACCATATCATCACATTCATCACCATATACACAATGGGCGCGACAGTTAAAATACTATCAAGCCTATCCATAACGCCGCCATGCCCGGGAAAAACATTTCCGAAATCCTTTATCTCGCAGTGGCGTTTGACGGCAGAAGCCGCAAGGTCGCCAATGATGGAAAACAACGCGCCAAGGAAAGAAATCACGCCTGAAATAAGTACAATATACTCCACGTTTTCGGGATAGGCGGAAAAATGCGAAACCGCCAACCCGTACAAAAGCCCAATAAGCGTTGCGCCAACCACACCGCCAATAAGCCCTTCCAAAGATTTTGAAGGACTGGGCGTATTTTTCAGCTTCCTTTTCCCAAACAGCGAGCCTGTGAAATACGCAAACGTATCACAGCCAAAACACGCCGTAAAAATCAACCAAACATAGTAATACCCCAGAGGGTGTTCCCGTACAAGCACCACGAAAGACAGTAAAAACGGCACATACAAAAAGCCGTAAACGGTAGAAATACACTCGCTCATAGGCAATTTGCGGAAGAAAACCACAAGGCAAGTTTGCACCGTGATAATAAAAAGCGTAAGCGCGATAAGCAACCAATACCCCGCGCCAAAAACAAAAATCGCGACAAAGTAGCCCACCGTCGCAAGATACCCGATTATGTGAATCAGCCTGTCTTTTTTGGAGAACGCCAAATAAAACTCACGCAAGCCAACCAGCGCGGCAATACCGCACGCAAACAAAAGCGGCAAATCGCCCACGTAAATAAGCCACAAAACCACGGGCAAGCCCAAAATAGTTGTAATTGAGCGTTTAACCAACGTCATACGGTCATTATTTCCTTATTTTTTGCCTCAACTTTTTTATCAAGTTCGGCGATATACTTATCCGTGAGGTTCTGAATTTCTTTTTCAAGTTGCTTTAAATCGTCTTCGGTAATTTCAGATTTCTTTTGCGATTTTGCAAACGCGTCCATTGCTTCGCGGCGAATATTCCTTATGGAAACCTTGGAGTCTTCGCCTTTCTTTTTGATGTCTTTGGCAAGGTCTTTGCGGCGTTCTTCCGTAAGTTCGGGGAAAACAAGCCTGATTACTTTGCCGTCATTTGTGGGATTAATGCCGATATCCGAAGCCTGAATGGCTTTTTCAATTTCTTTCAGCATATTTGATTCCCACGGCGCGATTTGCAAAAGACGCGCCTCGGGAACGGTAATGTTTCCCACTTGGCTGACAGGAACGTCACTGCCGTAGTAATTTACCATCAACCTATCCAACACACGCGGGTTTGCGCGCCCAACGCGTATTGTTGAAAATTCTTCCTCTAAAACAGCGATTGTTTTTTTCATACGCTCTTCAAAATTTTTCGTATCCATTACAAAACTTCCTTTCTATTCGTGCCAAAGTTCTACTGCGTAAACCCCAATGTAAGTGCCGTTTAAGTTTCCCGTTTCGGGATAAGAACCCGCAAGTGTTATGCTGTTGTGTGCGTTAAGCGAAAACACGTAGGAAGAAATCCCCGCTTCAAGGGCTATGTGCAACGCGCTCATATCCGCAACGTGCAGATTGTTTTTGATTGCCGTGCGGTAACTTAATGTACGGTATTTTTTCGCAGACGGATTTTTGTGCGGGTCATCGTCGTAAACGCCGTCCGTGTTTTTTGCAAACAGAATGCAATCCGCGTCAAGTTCTGCCGCCCGTAATGCTGTGATGGTATCCGTGGAAAATAACGGATGCCCCAGCCCCGCCGCGTTTATTACAACCGTGCCGCTTTCAAGCATTTCAAGCGCGGCGTCTTTGTTGTATAATTCGGTCATGTTACCTACGGGAAACGGCGTTACAACCTTCGCTTTCTGCCCAAGCCGACGGAATGCGTCTTGCAGGTACAGCGCGTTCATTACCGTGGCAAGCATTCCCATTTGGTCGGCTTTTACCCTGTCCATTTCGGGTGCGGCTTGCCGTCCGCGCCAAAGATTACCGCCGCCAACCACAAGCGCGACTTGCACATGAGTCCGCACCAAAAGTATAATCTGGGCTACAATAGAATTAATAATCATGTCATCATAACCGGATTCGTTTCCGATTGCTTCCCCGCTAAGTTTAATTATAATTCGGTTTAGCATTGGTTTCACCCTTTTCCATAGGAAAATTTCTAAGAAAAAATATAACATAATTTACAAGTAAAGGATAGACAAAAATGGAACAAAAAAAACTAAAAGCTGAGCTTTCACGGGGCGAGTTAAAAAGAACATATTTATTACACGGCAAGGAAAAATTTTTGGTGTCGCATTATGCGCGGGAAATTGAAAAAATCTGCGGCGCGAAAAATAAAGATTTATTCGACGGCGCGATACCCGCAGAGCAAATAATTATGGCGGCGGAAACCCTGCCGTTCTCCTTTGACGCGGCGGAAAAACGCTTAATCATCGTGCGCGACTCCAAACTTTTTGCGATGGCGAAAAAGGGCGATGAATCGGAAACGGAAACGGAAACCGCAAGCGGGCGCAAAGCCGATTCCGAAAAAATGGCGGAATATCTGCCAAAAATCCCGCAAGACACAGTGATTATCTTCATAGAGTCCGATGTAGACAAACGCACCCGCCTATACAAAAAGGTGGCGGAACTGGACGGCGTGGTGGATTTCGCCCCCCTCGCCCCGCACGAACTTACGAAATGGATTTCGCACCACGCAAAACAGCACGGAAAACAATTTTCTGCGGGCGCGGCAGAGTTGCTTTTGCGCACCTGCGGCACGGATATGTTCAATTTAAAAAACGAAACCGACAAATTAATCCACCACAGCGGCAACACATCTAATGAAATAACACGCAACGATATTGCGGAAATTTGCACACCAACGCTGGAGTCACGCATATTCGATTTGCTTAAAGCCATGGGAAACCGCCGCACATCTGCCGCGCTGAAAATGTACAACGATATGCTAACCCTCAAGGAATCCCCCTTCATGATACTCGCCATGATTATCCGCCAACTTCGCATAACGCTTTTGTGCAAGTGTCTTGCAGAAAAAAACACGCCGCGTCCGCAAATTGTGAAAGAGTTAAAGCTTCACGAATTTGCGATAAGCGAAGCAATTTCGCAGGGCAGGGGGGTTACATCCGAGAAACTTATATCCGCGCTGGAAAATTGCCAAAATACGGATATCCGCATAAAGTCCGGTCTTATAACCGCAGAAATAGGCGTAGAAATGCTGGTTATGTCGCAATAACAGATTGTGTAAAATTTTTTTAAAGAGGAATGGACAAATTATATTTTTTTGTGTTATTATGATGATTGATGAAAATTAATCTGCCGGGGGGTACCCACGTTGATAGATATTGACAATGTACATGAGTTAAAAGCCCGTATAAAAGTAATCGGTGTAGGCGGTGGCGGAAACAACGCCGTTGACCGCATGGTAGCCGACGGGATTGAAAACATAGAGTTTATTTCCGCAAACACGGATAATAAGGCATTAGCAAAGTCCAAAGCGGCAACCAGAATCCAACTGGGCGAAAAATTGACAAGAGGGCTTGGCGCGGGCGGTAAGCCCGAAACAGGCCGCCGTTCTGCGGAAGAAACACGGGACGTGCTTGCCAATGCCATAGACAATACAGACTTGCTGTTTATCACCGCAGGAATGGGCGGCGGAACAGGAACAGGTGCGGCTCCCGTTATTGCGGCAATTGCGCGGGAAATGGGAATATTAACCGTTGGCGTTGTTACAAAACCTTTCTCTTTTGAGGGTGGGCCGCGTATGCGCAACGCGATTGCGGGCATAAATGAACTGCGCAAAAGTGTTGACACGCTGGTAATTATCCCCAACGAGCGGCTTCTGTCTATCGTTGGCGATGATGTTTCCCTCGTGGACGCATTCCGCCGTGCAGACGAAGTTCTGCACCAAGGCGTGATTGGAATAAGCGGCGTTATCCTTGATGACGGGCTTGTAAACCTAGACTTTGCAGACGTTAGAACCGTCATGGAAGACCAAGGCGTTGCCCACATGGGAATCGGACGCGCTTCAGGCAAAGGCAAAATAGAAACCGCAATCAAAGAAGCCATAAACAGCCCGCTTTTGGAAACATCCATAAGCGGCGCGAAAGCCGTAATAATCAGCTTCACAGGCGACAACAGCATGGGACTGAAAGACCTTTCTGCTGCGGCAAACTTCGTAGGCTCTGCCCTTGACCCTGACGCGGAAGTTATGTTCGGCGCGACCATTGATGACAGTCTCAAGGATGAAGTTCGTGTTACGGTTGTTGCAACGGGCTTAAACGAAGAAGCGGCTCTTTCCGCAGGGGCAAGCGCGAACCGCCGCCCCGCAGACCCATATGCAAATCAAAACAGAGACGACCACCCGCCCGATATCCAAGAAGCCATGGAAGAACGCGAAGAACTGAAACCAATTCGCGAATCCAATTTCCGTTTAATCAACGAGGACATCACACCGCCTTTCCTTCGCGATTGGAAAAAGCGTTCCGACAGGTAAAACCCAATGCATAAAATTTAACAAAAAGTCCAACCTAATCTCAAATGATTTTAGGAAGGACTTTTTTAATGAGAAAATTTATTTTGTCGGCAATTATTGCTGTGTTTTTGGCAGTGCCTGTTTTCGCGGATGTTTCAATTGACGCGAAAGCAAGCCTTTTGATGGAGGCAGAAACGGGCAAAATTTTGCACGAGTTTAACGCCCACGAGAAGCTTCCGCCCGCGTCCGTGACGAAAGTAATGACCATGCTTCTTATCTACGAGGCGTTGGCGCAAGAGCGCATTAAGTGGGACGACATGGTTACGGTTAGTGCGCACGCGGCTTCCATGGGTGGGTCGCAGATTTTCTTGGAGCAGGAAGAAAAGCAAAGCGTGCGGGACTTAACAAAGTCCATTGTAATTGCGTCTGCGAATGATGCCGCCGTTGCAATGGCAGAATTTGTTGCGGGAAGCGAAGAGGCATTTGTTACGCAAATGAACAACAAAGCCCGCGCACTTGGCATGGAGAACACGCAATTCAAGAACGCTTGCGGGCTGGACGCGGAGGGGCATTTTACAACCGCCCATGATATCGCGCTGATGTCTCGCGAATTGATAATGAAATATCCCGACGTGTTCGATTACACCAAAACGCGATTGGATAAAATCACCCACAAAACCGCTCGCGGCGAAGAGGAATTCGGGCTTACCAACACCAACCGTCTTATTCGCAGTTATTCCGGCGCGACGGGGCTTAAAACAGGTTCTACTTCGCAGGCTATGTATTGTATTTCTGCCACCGCCGAAAAAGAGGGGATGCAGTTAATCGCCGTTGTTCTTGCCGCTCCCGACCCAGCAATTCGTTTCGACGGCGCAATGAAACTTCTGGATTACGGTTACGCAAACTACGCGTTAATCGCAAAAGAAGAAACAGGTACGCCCATGGGTGAAATCCAAATTTACAAAGGCGAAGCTGAATTTTCGCCCGTTGTGATAAAAGAGCAAGTGAATATGCTTGCCCCAAAAGGCAAACACATTACCCTTGACGGGCAAATTCAAATAAGCGAACCACTTACCGCACCCGTTGCCCAAGGTCATGCCGCAGGCGAAGTAATTTACACATGGGAAGGTAACGAGGTGGGTCGCTCGCAACTAATCATCCCCGAAGATATCCCTCGCGCTTCCGTTACAACAATAACCGAACGGCTTTTCAGACGATGGTTTTTTGCGGAAAATTAATCTAGTACGTTCTGCCGAACAGATAATGCACCAGCCCGCGAAGGATGGGCTGGTGTTTTTTGTCCAGCTTTTCTATTGAGGTTAGGGCGGTGCGGGATAGGGCGGAAATTTCGGCTTCTGCGGCGGCTTTCGCGCCCGTCGCGGTGAAAATTTCGCGCATGGTTTCAAGGTCTGCAACGGTTGCGGAGGGATTGCCGTAGGTTTTTTCAAGGATTTCGCGCTGTGCGGGCGTTGCGTTTTTGCAGGCGTGACCATAAAGCGTTGTTTGCTTTTTCTCAACGATATCCGAAAGCGCGGGCTTTCCAAGTTTTTCTTCGCTTGCGAAAATGCCCAGCAAGTCGTCCTTTATTTGAAACGCCAAGCCCAACGGCAATGTGATTTCGTGCAGAATTTCCAGAAGCTCGTCGCTTGCGCCGCCGCAAATTGCGCCAAGCTGAATGGGCCCCATTAGCGTGTACCATGCCGTTTTGTATTCGTAAATGCCGTTCACGGTTTGGTCGTATTCTTCCGATGTCGGGTCTTTGGGGGAGTAGGGGAGGGTAACATCCATAAGCTCGCCCTCAAGGGTTTTTAGCTGGATTTCCGAAAATAATTTGAAAACCTTTACAAGAATTTTCGGCGGCAATTCCGCTTCCGCAAGAATTTTATTCGCCAAAAACAATCCGTAGTCACCGATACATATTGCACGGCTTAGACCAAAATGCGTGTCTGTTTCGCTTGCGTGAATGGTTGTTTTTCCGCGTCGCGTCTCGCTGTTATCAATAACATCGTCGTGAATTAAAATGGCTGTGGCGAAGATTTCATATGCCAGCGCGATTTTTGTTAAAGTTTTTGTCGAACTTTTTTCAAAAAGTTCGCAGGGGTTCGGGGACAGCGTCCCCGAAATAACTTCCCCAAATTTTATAAGTGCGCCGCGAATGCGTTTTCCGTTTTGGTGTTGGTTGTGCAGGTCGCGGATGGCGGCGTGGATTACGGGGTTGGTTTTTTCGGCGGTTAGGGTGTTTATGTAGTCATCGCTTGCCTGTTCGATTTCGGTTTTTGCGCGGGAAAGAAATTTTGCGAACAGGATAAAGTCGTGGATTTCGTTTATGGTCTCCGCAGGGGTGGACGCACTGCCCGCGATGCCGATTTTTTCGCAGGATACAATGGTGTTTGTGTGGGCGGCAAGTTCTTCTGCTGAAGCGGTAAAAAAAGTGTTGTTGCAGTGGGTTTTGCAAGCTTCAAAAAGTTCAACGGAGTTCGCGCTTTTTTTGTCGCCGACAACTATCATGCAGTCGGAATTTTCGGACGTTTGCGCGGCGTTTTTTATGCGCCTTGCGGTAACATCGCAAAGGGTGTTGTGGATTTGTGCGTTGGGGTTGATTTCGGTTACGGTTTTTGCGGCGCAGCTCCACCATTCTTTACCGCAGGTGGTTTGCCCAACCACGCAAATATTTTCGCCGCAATCTGAAATGGCGGAAAGAAGTTCGCTTTCATTTTCCGCAACAATTCCGTTTTTGCACCAGCCCAAAATGCCCAGCACCTCTGGGTGATTTTTCTTACCGATAATAATTACGCGAAAACCCGCCGCACATTTTTCCGCAACAATTTCATGAATAGACTTCACCTTGGCGCAGGTGCAGTCTATAATTTTTGCGTTTTTTGCCGCCAGTTCTTTGTATACAAATTGCGGAACGCCGTGCGCACGGATAATAACAGTTGCACCCTCGGGGATTTCTGCCGTGTTTTCCGCAACGGTTAAACCGTCGCGCAAAAAGCCCGCCATAACTTGGCGGTTATTTACCAAGTCGCCATACAAATAAATTTGCTTGCCGTGCGTGTTCGCAAGCTTTTTGGCTTTGGTTACTGCCGCCAAAACTCCGTGGCAAAAGCCCGATTCTTTTACAATTTCAATCATGCCGGTTCGTCCGCTTCAATAATTTGCAGTGCGCGAAGAACCAAAATGCCGTCCGCGTCTTCCTCCAGCACGCCTGTAAATTCGACCCATGCTCTTTCCTCGAAGGGGTCTTTGCCGTCAAGTAGTATTTCAAAACCCATCAGCCCATCGGGAGAGCAACAACTTGGCACAACTTGCGCAACTGCGTGAAAGTACTCGCCCTGCCATGTTTCGGTAATAAAAAGCCCTTGAAGTTGTATGATTTGCCCCAGATATATGGATGGGTTCATGTAAATTTCCGAAACTTGCTGTGGAAAAAATCTGTCGGAGATTATAACATCAGGTACTATTCTCGGATAATTTTCGTCTTCGGTTGCCGCGCCGTTCTCATTGCAACCGACAAAGGCAAAAAGTACAAACAGCAACAGGATTAATTTTTTCATACCACACCTCCGCGCCGCGCCAAACCCGCAATGCTGAAAAGAATAAACACAACAAGATTTACCCCAACAACGCTTGCGCCCGGCGGCAAATCAAAACCAAAGGAGAAAAGCATCCCGACAAAGAAGCACGCGACTCCAATCACCGCCGCCGTGACGACAACCGAAAGAAACCGTTTGCAAACACGCATTGCACTAAGCGCGGGGAAAAGCGTAAGGCTTGCGATAAGCAACGCGCCCATCATCCGCATACCAAGCACCACGGTTACGGCGGTTAAAATTGCCAAAAGGCTCTTGTACATTTCAACATTCACGCCCGTTGCCCGCGCAAAATCTTCATCGTATGTGACGGCAAAAAGTTGCTTGTAAAAGAACACAAAAATTCCAACCACCACAATGCTTAACACAATGCTGAAATACATATCAGCTTGCGTCATTGCAAAAATACTGCCGAACATAATATTACAGATGTGAAGCGTAAGCCCCGTTGTAAGGCTCACAACGATAACGCCAATTGCAATCCCGCTTGTGGAAATAAGTGCGACCGCACTGTCGCCATTAATTTTGTTGCTCTCGTTAAGGCGCAAAAGCAAAAACGCCGTGCCCACAATCACAGGCATTGTAATTGCCAGCGTTGCGTCAACGGGCAAAATCGCTTCCAGCGGTGCTAAGTCCAAAACGCCCGCAATCGCCAATGCCGCAAAACCAACGTGCGAAAGCCCCGTTCCAATCATCGCATACCGCTTTAACACAAGGTTTACCCCCAAAAGCGCGGCACACAACGATACCAGCACCCCCACAATCAACGCCCTCTGCATAAACGTAAACGAAAGCATATCGCTGAACATTTCAAAAAAAGCTGCCATTATTGTCCTCCTTATAGTTTTTCATTTGCGTAATCAATAAGCGTTGATAAGTTATCAATAAAATCTGCGTCAATCGGTTTTCCGATAAATGATTTATCAAAAAATTTGAACATTCCACGATGTTGCGGGTTGTTTATTTCATCATAAAAATTAACTGTGGCGAAGCAAACAAGCGGGGTTTTTCCAAGGGGATATGTGATATTGTACTTATCCCTTATGGGGTTTTCCGTTGTAGCAATTTCAAGCAAAAGTTTCCATTTATACGTTTGCCCTGCCTGTTCTCGGAGGGACGTTTTAAGGGATACAATCATCATATTTTCGGGATGCTCATTTTTATTAAGAGTGTAAAATACCAAATCCATGTCGGGTTTTTGGCTTTCACCGTCAACGATAATTGAAACCATTTCTCCAAACTTTTTTACCTTAGACGTTACAAAAATATCGCGCCTTACCGCGCCCGCTTCTTTTGCCTTCAAAAATAAATACTCAATGCAGTTTGAAAAAACCGCGCCAACAACAGTCTTTGAAGCCTGCTTAACGTCTTTTATTATACCTTGGTTTTTACGTTCTTCGATTATTGCAAGCACTTCGTCTTTAGCACCTACTATTGTTGGATGCAGATACCTAAAGGATTCTTTGTAACCATGGTTTTTAATTAAATTATTCAGCCGCGAAATCAAAGGCGGCATATAATATTTACCCTCAATTTCGGATATTGCTTTCATTTCATCACAATTTAACATAGCAACCCCTGTACGAATTCAACTCGTGCGCCGCCGTTTTTGTATTCCTCTACCGTTTGCAGTATTTTTTCTGCCGTATGCTGTATTGCCGGAACTGCAACTGTGTTACCGAATTGCCTGTACGCTTGGCAGTCTGAAACGGGAATGTTAAAGTTGTCGGGATATCCAAAAAGCTTTCTTGCTTCGTTGGGCGTTAAACGGCGCGGGTTTTTTCCGTTTTGCTTGATTAAAATTTCAGAACCGTCTTTATAATACCTCGCGCTCATTGTTCTTGTGGTTTTATCTTTTTCCACATCAACCAACCCAAAACCAAAACCGTTTCCTTTTTTCTTGCTGTTTTCCTTATGTTGTTGCAAGTATTGCCATAGTTTGTCGCTTAAAGTGTATTTTGCGTCAACTTTTTCTTCAATAATATCTTTTAATTCCGCGACCCTTTTTTTCGGATATTCGGGAAATTCAAAATTTATATCGGGGAAAACAAACTTGTCGAAGCAAACAATAAATATGCGCTCTCTGTGTTGTGGAACATAGTACCCTGCGTCAAGTATTTTATCGAAAACGTAATAATTATTTTCTTCCAAACTTTGGTGAATTACTTTCCACGTATTTTTTTTATCGTGAGATTTAAGATTTTTTACATTTTCCAAGAACATAATTTTTGGACGTTTTGTTTCTATTATCCTCAAAATTTCAAAAAACAGATTGCCCTGTTCTTCATCCTCAAAGCCATGCTTTCTTCCAAGCGAAAGTTTTTTTGACACCCCAGCGATTGAAAACGGCTGGCATGGAAAGCCCGCACACAAAATGTCGTACGATGGCAAATCCTTGGGTTCCAACTCCCTTATGTCGCCGCTTGGCTCGAAACCGTAATTCGCAAGATACGTTTCCCTTGCAGGTTTGTTGTGGTCGCAAGCAAATACGCATTTTGCCCCCACAGAAGCAAATGCTTGATGAAAGCCGCCTATGCCGGAAAACAAATCTATGAATTTGGGTGAACTGTGCATTTGTTACTGCCCTCCCAACGCGCTATCTGCAAACATTTTCCCTGCCGGGGATTGCAAGTAATCATCCGTTTTGCCGAAGAAAAGCTGCTTATTTTTCAGATGCAGGATATGGCTTGCGTATTCGGTGGCGGCGCGGATATCGTGGGAAATCATGATAATGGTGATGCCGCTGTTTGCGGAAAGTTCTTTTATTACGGCGTAAAGTTCGGCGGTAACAAGGGGGTCTAGTCCTGCGGCGGGTTCGTCAAGAAGAAGGGCTTTTTTGGTGGCGCACAAAGCACGCGCTAAAAGAGCGCGTTGCTGTTGCCCGCCGGAAAGTTCGCGGAAGCTTTTATTTTTGATTGGCATGATGCCAAGTTTTTCGATATTCTCAAGAGCGGCTTGCTTATCCTTTGCGGAATAAAACGGCAGAATGCCGCGGCTGTTTAACTGTCCGGAAAGAACAACCTCGTAAACGCTTGCGGGGAAATTTTTTTGTGCAGAATTTTGTTGCGGCAAATAGCCTATCTGTTGCTGTTCCAATCCGCCGCCGAAAGAAATTTCGCCCTCTTTGGGTTTAATCAGACCAAGAATTCCCTTCATTAGCGTAGACTTTCCCGAGCCGTTTTCGCCCACAATGCACAAATAATTTCCGCTTCCCACTTCAAAGTTGAGCCCTTGCACTACAGTTTTTGCTTCGTATGCAAAAGCGGCGTTCTTGCATGAAATCAGAGTCATTACTCAAAATCGCTCCTTATTCGCATTCTCTCAAAAATTTCAAATTCAACGCAAGCGCATTCGCAAGCATTCTTATTATGATGTAAATGCAGCGTTGTGTCTACAAAAAGCATAAGAAAAATTCCAAGAAATAATCCGACGGCAGAAATTTTTGAATTTTTACCGTTCGGAATTAACTCGTGAACCGCAACCCAAATCATTGCGCCGCCCGCGAACGCCATTGCATACGGCAGAAATGCATTTACATTCACCGCAACAATAAAGCCCGCAACCCCCGCAACAAAAGCAAAAAAGCCGGACGCTTGCCCAAACAAAAAGCTCTTAAATTTTGCAGAACCGTCTCTGTGAAATGCCGCAGAAACCGCCGCCCCTTCCGGGAATTTATGCAGTCCCACCGCCAAAAAAACAGGCACTAGAACCCAAAGCTCTTGCGCATCAAAGCCGCTTCCCAGCGAGCCAAGCAACACTCCCAACGCCAATCCTTCAGGTAAACTGTGCGCCGAAAGCGCGGAAAGCAAAACCACGCCCCTCTTACTTTTAAACTTCTCTGCCTTTTTTATGTACCAATCCAGCAAAAACGCACAAAAAAATCCAACCGCAAACGCGCCCGGCACAACAACCCACACAGGCACAACCATGTCCTGTGCAAGGTGAATCGCGGGGTGCAACAGCTCCACAAAACTAACCATCAAAATAACACCTGCGGCAAAACTTGGCACTGCCACATTGGTCAGCGTCCCGCCCTTCTTAAAAAACATTACCCCCAACGCGCCAATAACGCCCGCAAGCCACGTTCCGCCCGCCAAAATTAATAATGCCAATATCATATATGTAACAACTCCCGCTAAAAAAGACCTTGGGGGACGCTGTCCCCCAATCCCCCCTGCAAGGGGACAATTCCCCTTGACCCCTATCTCGAAAACCGCGTACGCGGTTTTCAGGTCAAAGTTTTTTGCCCCGCTTTTTTTCAAAAAAGCGGGTGGGGTTCGGGGCAACGCCCCGAGAACTTATCCCACTAAAATTCTATGTCTCCCGTGAGCTTTTATGACTTTCCTGTCTGTCCAAGTCGCTGATGAAAACCAGAATTTGGGCTACGGCTTCGTATAGTTCGGGTGGGATGAAATCGCCTAAATCCATGCGGGTAAGGTCTTCAACAAGGGCGGCATCTTTGTGAATTACTATGTCGGAGTTTTGTGCGTTCTCCAAAATTTTCTCCGCAATAAGTCCTGCCCCTTTGGCTAAAAGTTTTGGGGCAATATCATCGGGGTCATATTTTACGGCAACAGCCTTTTGTCGTTCGGGTTTTTTCATGGAGTAAGTATACCACAGTTGTATTTTTTGTGGTAAGCTGAAAAAAATATACGAAAAGAGGTATTTATAAATGAAGAATAAATTTGTTACGGCTTTTGTTATGATTTTTGCAATGGTTTTTTCATCCGTGCCTGTGAATGCGGAAACGGAAATAGTGCGTGAGATTACACAAAATTTTGTAAACACTCCTGCGCAAAGGATAAACGGTTTCGATTTTGAAGCATGGACAGACCACCGCGGCGCGGAGGGCATACACATGAATATGTACGCAGACGGCTCTTTTTCGGGCGAATGGACGCGGACATATAACACGCTTTTTCGCGTGGGTCGGCGGTTTGCGCGCAATACAAGTATAGAAAGCATTGGAGAAATTTCTCTTGCGTACAACGCCCCTGCGTTTCACACAACACGCGGCGCGACATACCTTGGCATTTACGGCTGGACTCGCGACCCGCTTATCGAGTGGTATATTTTGGATAGCTGGATAGACTGGAATGTACTTCGTGCGGCGGGAACAGGCAACATTGTGCGGCACGGAACGGTCAATGCAAATGGCGGCGTTTACGACATTGTAACCGCGTGGCGAATAAACCAGCCATCTATCGCGGGCGCGCATATGTCCACCTTCCTGCAAATTTTCAGCATTCGCAGGAATAGCGAGCGCGGCAGAAACGCCACCACCACATTAAGCGGCACAATAGATGTTTCCGCCCATTTTGAAGCATGGGAAAACATCCCCGAGCAAACTCTGCGAACAGGCGGCAGAACCTACACAGCAAGCTTTTGCAAAAGAGCGGAGCTTCACGAAGTTATGTTTCTAATAGAAGGTTTCGGTGGTGCGGAATTTAGTTCGGGTGGCGGAAGGGTAGACCGCCTGTGTATCCGCTACGGCGACAACGCGATATGCACAACGGACGGTTGCGCCAACTGCAACGATATCCCAAAACAGGAAGAAACCCCCGAACCGTCACCGTCACCCACACCGCAACCAACGCCCGAACCCACACCAGAACCAACGCCGCAACCCACTCCAACGCCCACTCCTTCCCCCGCGCCGGAACCCCCGCGGTTAGACGGTTTCAGAATCACACCAAGACTGCGTTTTCAGGTAAACGAAAGCGTTTTTATGAACAGGGGCGACCACAAAACCCTTGAAGCCCCGCCCTTCATAGACCCGATTACAAACCGCACAATGGTACCGTTCCGCGCAGTTGCGGAAGGTTTGGGCGCGGAAATCGACTGGGAAGAAGCAACCCGAACCGTAACATTCACGCGCAACGGCACAACCGCACAGCTAACCATAGGCGTGGAACTGCCCGACGGCATGGGCACAGCCGAAATTGTAGAAGGCAGAACCTTCGTACCCGTGCGTTATGTATCCGAAATCCTTGGCGCAACAATCGGCTGGGATGCAGTATCCCGCGCAGTTTATATCTATTAAAAGGGGGTGAGAGTATGGCAAATGAACGCGAAATGAAAAAATGGCAGGAAGATTCTCTTTTTGAAAATATTTTTGCACAGGAAATGCTCGCCGCAAATAAACTAAACGGATATATGCAATACTTAGCCGTTACCAATGCCAAAGCGATGAACGGAATGACGGCTGACGAAATTGACGCAGTAAAAAAACGTGCGGAAGAAACAGCAAAAAAATACAAAGAATAGATACGTAACCCCAACCCCTTGTCCCACGTGACAAGGGGTTGTTTTTTTGCAAATACGCAATAAAAAACACTTGCGTAAAATGTAACCGTACTGTAATATATGAATAATAACCAAAATAGCAGGGTGTATTGGGGGAAAAGTGTACAAATTTTCACAAACATACACCGTGTGTGTAAAAACAGTGTAAAAACTACACAAATAAAAGGGAGAAAGAAGGGTGGTATTACCATGAGAGAGCGACTATGTCGTTGCTTGGCGTTTGTGCTTGCGTTTATTATGACGTTATCCACAATCACCGTGTCGCCTGTATTTGGCGAAGAACCGTTCATGGACTCGGAAGAAATCACTTTCGATGCGCCTTCCGCAGATTATAATGAAGCGGAAGAGCCATACGCGGAAGATGCTTCCGTCGCGGAGGAAGTCCCCGAATATGAGGGCGAAGCCCCTGCCGCAGTGGAAGAAATCGCGTACGAAAGCACCGTATCTGCGGACACAGGCAGAGGGTTTGTTCCCGCAGGTATCGGCGGTTTCCGTGCCAGAGTTCGTGACACAGAACACGACTCCATTTTTGAGGAAGACGCAGAGGATATGGTTACTCCTCTCAACGTAGGCGCACCACCTGCACCCGTTTTTTCACGGCAGGGCGGTGTGTTTCCCTCCACCTCTACCCGTACTCTTGAGGGCGCAATTTGGCACAGGAATGGCACCGTTGCCGTTACACCTGCGCCCGGCTGGGCAGACACTACAATTCGTGTAACATTTGATGGTAGTGTTCCCCGCGTTTGCGCCGAGTATATTGCGCAGGTTCGCGAACATGGTTTTGCGGTGGGTCACATGACCGCAGGCGGTGCGGCGTATCAATCGCATTTGATTTTCAACCCCGCATCGGATTTGCACACATGGCAATGGCATATGCCGGCTTGCGGCTGTGCATGGGTTTTGCCCGCAGGTGTGGAAATTCCTGTTGAAAGCACAGGCGTAACAGGCAACCACGCACCCGGTGCGCCCGGCTGGGGCGGTTTCATAAACGCACCCGGCGACCATGTAGCCATGATGACAAACCATGGCGTTGGCCGCGGCAACCCCGGCCCGTGGAACGTGCCTTGGTCATACAACGAATATCTTGAAGACAGTGCATATATGTCGCCGTGGAACGCACAAGCTACAGCCCCCGGCGGTTTTGTATTCGCCGCAGGTACGGATGCCCACGCACAATTCCAACGCCGCCCAACTTACATTAGAGCGGCACAAGGTTATTACCGTCCGCAACCCATGTTCACGGGTATGGCTGTCCGCGCAAGGGCATTCACCGGCGCGGGTATCGGCGGTGATACAAACACGCAAACCTTCATCGTAAACAACACAGACACTGTAGGTTCTGTTTCAAATTGGCAAAATATGCGTATCGTTTCCATAGTAATGCCCCCCGAACATTTTGCTCATCCCGTCATGGGTATCTACCGTAACTGGGACAGGGGCTTTAACGCAAGAGAGTTCACAGGTGCAGGCGGCACATCACGCTCTCCTCACTGGGTAGGGGACGGATGGCCAACACGCGGTCCGCAAGCCGCAGGTAGCTGGGGTCATATGTATCCCCGCGTTGCAAACCCCGCCGTCACAGGTACTCATCCTCCTAACCCCACATGGGGCGGCGTTTACACTTGGCCGCTGTTCTGGCCGGAGCCTTTCCGCCGTCCCGCCGCGCAAGACCGCTACTCGTACAACTGGCAGGGTCAAATTCGTGCAGGTTTGTGGGACGGTTTTGACGGGCAGGGTAACGTAGTGCCAGAAATGTGGCGCAACCCCGACGGCACACAAATGTCTGTTGCCGAAAGAAACGCGGCTATCGAAAGCGGACGCGCAGGCGGTTATGTACCCGGCGGTTACGGCATACCCGTTCGTCGTACAGGTCCTGTGTCAAACACTAACGCAGGTAACGCCGTAATCCAAGGCATTAACACAAGCGCGACAACATCATCTCAAGAACTTCGTCAACGCGCAAACGTAGAGCTTTTTGATGTTGGCGCAACAAGCACTAACCTTATTTTCAACCAACTTGCAAACGCATGGGTTTTTGGTAACTGGACACGTTTCTTCCCGTTGCGTTCCATTCGCCTAAACTTTAACCAAGGTCATCTTCCCTGTTCTTGTTGCGGTCAGCTTACAGGCAGAAGCGGCGATGTTCGCGGTTTGGATATCTTCCCCGGTGCGCGTCGTGCATACAACGCACCCGGCGTTTATATCGACAGGTTCCGTCACATGAACCTGCGCTTGGAAAACCCCGAAAGTACAGACGTTCGTGACCTTCTTTCCATGTGGGTTGCGCACCCTCTTCGCCCGATAACACAGCACGGTACATGGGGTGCGGTGTTTATTAACGGCGAGTTTTGGGGAATGCAAAATATGCAAGTTCACCGCCATGCCGCATTGATTGGCGAAATGTATGCTATCCCGCAAGCTCATGTTCAAATCGAAGGCGATATCTTAATTGAAGAAGTTGCCAACTTCTATATCATCCACCCGCCGGCAAACATAGGCGGAGAAGGCCGCACAGGTCGTCCCGCGCTTAACACCGCACCGCTTGTGCGCAGTGTAGACGTTACTCCCGGCACAAGAAGAACCGCACTTGGAACAGGCGCGGGCGCAAACGCGCAAGCGGTGTTAAACCGCACACAAATGGGGCATACAACACCGGGCTCAATGCCGCAAACAACTGCGGACTACAACGGCTATGCCCGCCGCGTACCCCACTACTTCCCCCACAACCACCCGCTCGCAGGGCAAGCAGTTCCCGAGGAATGGGCAGGGCGAAGCCACCTTACACGTGAGTGGTTCGACTACCTTAACACCGCAGTATGTATAGACGATTTCATCGACTGGTTCATAATGTACGTTCACTTGGAAAACTGGGACTCCATCAGTAATAACGTAGAAATGTGGAGAACAGGTTACGCAACAGGTGCAACAAACGCAAGCGGTGATGACTACTGGCGTCCCGTGCCACGGGTAGCACCCGGTGTACACGGTGCAGACGGACGCTGGCGTTTTATCATCCAAGACTTCGACAACGCCATTTTCCACGGCGCAAACGACTTCATGACATACTTTACCGCAATGGTTAGCCCAACCTGTATTGGTACGGGAACTTGTCCGCACGACTGTTCGCCGGAAATTCCCGCCCCCCGTACAGTGCCGGCTTGCTTTGGCGAACCTATCGGCAGAATGGCTCCCATAGACTTTTTCATGGACAGCCCCGCCGAAAGAAGACCCGAAGTAGCAACAAGATTTATTCGTGTACTTTTGCAAAACCAATACTTCCGTGCATACTTTGCCGCCCGTTATTCCACATACACGGGAACGGCGTTCCACCCTGCACGTATGGAAAACTTGGTACGTGAAATTGATAACACCCGTACCCCCTATATCGGCAGACACCTTGAACGCTGGGGCATTGCCGAACACGCAAGGCTGTATGACACCGCAGGTTTAACTTTTGCCCCCGGCCTGACGGCAGGCGCAAGCGGAATGTGGCCGAATGCTACATGGGGCCCGATACTTGTCCCGTGGATGCGAGGGTCAAACATCCAAGGCTTTACCACTGCCATGCGCGCAGGTAACTGGCGCGGCGGCTGGCCCGGTTCAACAGGTGACTGGGACGGTGAAGGGGCTTTCCCGCCCGGGTTCACCAACTTTGACGGTGGCAGAGCCGCCATTCACACACTGGCAGGCCCGCCCGAATTTAACCACACACGCATGGGCTGGAACGCAAGTGTAACATTGGGCACAGACGGTGCACTGCACAGACCTATGCCGCCGTTGTTTACGGGAACAGGCAATCCTCCTCCGCACGAAGAATGGGGACGCTTACTGTTCAGAAGCCAAACAGCGGCGTTAATCCTTCGCGCATTGCCCGCAGGTGCTACGCATACTTTCAGCAACCCAACCACCCATCCGGGCGGTATTCCAAATACTTTCCATGCACACACAAACCCAACGGGTTACGGTTTTGAAGCGCACCAAAACTCTATAGAGCATATGCGCGCATATTTCTCCCGTGGTCTTGGTACTTCGGGAACAAACCCGCGCCCCGGTGCCGCTCACACATTTTTACAATATGGCCGCGAACACCAAGGCCTTGGCTACACAGTCGGCGGCAGAGGCGACTATGCCCGCGTTAACTTTACAATTGCAGGCCCGGGCGGTGCAGCAGTTGCTACTGCACCAACCACCCCCCAAGCACGCGGCGATATCGGCTGGTTTAACATTGCCGGCGCATACATTCGCCCCGACCTTTACACCCTGCATACAAACGTAAGCGGTCAAAGTTTCTTCGGCCGTTCGGTTGCAGGGGCGCCCGCATTTGCAATCGGCGCATTCAGTGCAAGATATGTTCGTAATATGCCAATTCCCATAACAGCAAATGCACAACCCGGTTTTGTGTTCACACACTTCACCGTTACCTCCACGGCAGGTGCTGCCGCTGTCGCTCCTGCGGTAAACACGTACGGCGACAGAGTAGGTATTTCCGTTTTCACAGACTCGGCAAACACCATACAATGTACCGACCGTATATGGCCGGCATGGACTCCGTTCACCGCCGCCCAACTTAGTAACATCACCCTTGATATGCTAAACGGCGAGCCTTCCATTTGGTTAAACCCGCAGCCTGTTCAAGTAGGCACAACGTGGCCAAACCCCAACATCACCGTAACCGCTCACTTCCGTGCGGAACTGCCCCATGAACGCGCACCCATCATCCTGCAAATGCAAGGCTTGGGTACAAGTGAAGACGGCGTTCCTGTTTCTCACGGCTTCATCGAGCTTTACAACCCACACACGGAGGCTGTTACCCTTCGCTCTGCCGTAGGCGCAACCCCCGTAGTAAACCGTACACTTCAAATCCAAAGCATCCCCAACGGCAGGTGTGCATTCTGCGAAGCAACCTTGCAGATACCACCACTTGCGCCGCCCGCAGGTATAACCGCCTGTGTTCCCGCAAACTGTAATTTGGTTGCATCTCCATGGCAGGTACACCAATTTGAGCCCGGAACAACCATACCCGCAGGGCGTTCCTTCCTTGTTGTAAGCCAAGGTTCAAACACATGGCACAACAGCAATGTTGACCCCACATTTAGTCATGTGCCGCGCCTTATTTTCAGCAACACTCTGCCTCCTACCGTTAATAATGTTGCGTTGCCATACGGGCCGCAACCCATTATCACACCCTACGATACGCAAATGAATATCTTTTTGAGCAACCGCAACTTCACAGCGGCTATCGTAGACGGCCCCGAGCCGTTGCCCGCAGTGGGTGCGGGAACAAGCACCCGTGTATATGAAATGGTTGGCGCAAGAAACGACCCCATACCACGCGACCTTGTTCACAATCTCTGGGGTTCACAACCTGCCAACAGCATTTCACGTGCAAATGCGGTTCGCCGTTTGTATGACCGTGCGCAAACGCACAGCGTTTCACCCGCGCCCGGTAACCCCGTAAACACAAGAGACAACTTGCTGGACTTCATGCAAATAAGATACGGCGACTGGAACATGGGTAGGGTTTTCCATTACCGCCCGCGTTCAAGCAGCCAATTGCCGTGGCTTGTACCCTTCACAGGTGTAGGTTCTGCGGTAACGCTTGCAAACGCAGGTTACGGAAGCAACGTGTTCCCTGAAGCTGCCCACGCAGGCAGGGTTGTAGGCTTCCAAGCAGGTGTTATCGAGCAACTCCCCGAGTTGGGTCACAGGGTATTTAGCCACTGGATTACAAACAACCCTGCCATCACAATCAACAACCCATACTGCCGCACAGACGCATGGTTTATGATGCCGACGCCGGCAGTTCCCGTAACGGTAACTGCGGTGTGGACTGAAATTCCAATGCCCGCGTCTTCCGTTATAATTCACCAAGTACACGGCCAAGGTACGCCGGGTCATAACGCGATTTCTCACGGGTTTATAGAGTTGCACAACCCAACAAACTCGCCTGTGTCTTTGGCAGGTAAATCCCTTCAGGTAATGAATGACGACAGCGGCATTTGGAACGTGTTAAACTTCCCCAATGTTGTAATGACACCGGGTTCGTATTACCTAATCGTAAGTACGGAATGGTTTAACGATGGCAGTGGTGCCGCACCTGTACCTGTTGCCGCACGCGGTCATACACCGCGTTATATAATCCCTTACGAACGTTGGGATTTGGAATGGAATCTACGCTTCAGCAATAACTCTATGAGTGTGGCAATAGTTGAAGGTCCATTCCCGCTTTCGCCGACGATAGACGCAAACGAATGGTCTATAGTCCACGACTTGGTTGGCGCAGTCAACACGGGTGCCCCCGAAATGTCCAATTACTTGGGCGACGGGCCTGCGTCCCGTATGTGGAGGCAAGGAAGTGTTCGCCGCCACGCAGGCGCAAGAAACACCCGCGACAACCAATACGATTTCACAAGTCACAATTTCAGCACCATAAGCAGCGATATGCTTGAAAGAGTACGCCCACGCTACAGCGGTGACATTCGTGCCACAGGTACTGTCAGCATAGTAGGCGGCGGCTTGATAAGCTCTTGGGCAGAACCAAGCCATAATGTTGCCGCAGAAACATGGGTTCACGTTAATGCAGGTACAACTCCGGGTGAAACTTTCGTAAACTGGACAGTTTTAGAACCTGCGGGAATGACCTTGTACGGTTTTAACACCAATATGGCAAGAACCAGTTTCCGTATGCCTGCGGGCGCACCTGCGGTTGTGTTGCTTGCCAACTGGGATGAACAAGTAATACACGGCACGGCAAACTTCAGTATCGAGTTTAGCCCGGGTCCTGCCGAGCCTATTTGGACATTGGCAGCCGCGCCGAATATTACGCCGTCTCTTGCCGGCCACGCTTCCGGAACTCCGGGCGAAGGTAACGGAAGAACACCAAGAGCTCCCGACCCGGTTTCCCGTGCGGGCGGTTCTGCACAAGCGGGCGACAACTTGCTTAACGGCACACTAACCAATAACAACAGAGTCGGTAGCGGAGATGGTTTCTTCCTATGGCTTCAAGACCTTGGCGTTCAAGGCGGCGAAGCGGTTGTTCTGAACCAAGCCGTAAACCAATACCGTTTCGTTATCTACGGTATGCTTACAGGTGGTGCGGGTGCGAACTTCCAAGTGGACGGACGCGGCCCCGGCGGTAACACCGTCAACGCCACCAATGCGTTCAGCGCACCTGTTGGTGCATCGGTTGTTGCGCCGAATGGCAGAACAGGCAATTTCCGTATGGAATTCAGCATAGGTAATACGGGTGTGTATCCGCACCCCCTTACCAACTGGTCGCATATCCGCCTTACCACAGATAACGCCGGTGGCGTAGGGTTTGGCGCGAATATGCAAATCAACTATCTTCATATTTACCGTGAACCGGGCGCGAATTATGTTGCTCCCGCCCCAACAGCTATAACACTTGCCCCCGCAACCTCTACCTTGGAGGTGGGCGATACGCTCTCCATGGGTATAACCATTGTACCCGCAACCGCATCCAACGCGGTTAACTGGATATCCAGCAACCCTTCCGTGGCATCTGTTTCCGCTACAGGCGTTGTAACCGCGCATTCTGCAAGCGGTGTTCCGGTTACAATCACGGCAACCTCTGCACTAAATCCGGCTGTTTCGGGCACGGCTTCCGTAACGGTTACAGCCCCAAGCCCATACAGATTCCAACTTCAAAACTTCCTTGCAACGCAAGGACCCGGCGGCGGGGCTTTCCCACCCGGGCATTCCTTCCCCATCAACAATAATGCCACCGTTGTCTTTGGCGGTTCTAACGATACCGCAATTTTAACGGTACAGTCCGGCGTAGGTGCAAATCCCTTACACGTTAGGGTTGACAGAACCGGCACATCACGTACGCACGGTGCAAAACTACGGATGACCTTCCAAGCCGGAAATATCTTGACCGCTACAATACAAAATCCAAACTCGGCGGCTAAATCCGTTAGATTCCACACGGTAACAGGAAACACTACGGCAGGTTCTGAAATTGGAACAGCCCTTTCAATCCCTGCAGGTGGAACGGGTACGCTTACCCACACGCTAACAGCGGCAGACCTTGCAAACTCCGTTACCGCTATCCGAATAATTGCCGCCAGCAACTCGCCCGCAGGTAATGCAGCACCTTCGGTTCTGCAAAACTGGGTAGTAGCAAGAGGCACTGCGGTTCTGGGTGCAAGCGATGTAGTAACCTTTGATTACGACGAGCCTGTTGTTGCAGGTGAAATGGACATCGTTCCGTTTAACGTTCTTCGTCCTGTAACTTTCGCAAATGATGCGTCACAAACAGGTAATGTTGTGAATGTAACAGCACACTCAACCCCTGTTGTCGTAAACTCAAACCCCCACGCCGCAGTCACAAACCATTTGCTTCCTCATGTATATCTCGACAGCACGCGGGTAGTTGCGCCGTACTTTGTAACATGGTCGTTTGCGCCTTCCGCAAACTTCCCTGCGGGTTCGGTAACATTCCCGGGCAACACAACAATTCGCTCATCATCACAACCCGGCGGCTTTACGCAAGTAACGGCAACCGTATGGGGTCCGATTGACACCCAACCCCAGATACCTCACAACGTTAACGTAACAAACGGAACGGCAAGGGTTAACCCCGGAACAGGAAACGTAACCCAAGCACGCGCAGGTGATTTTGTTATCCTCACGCCAAACGCGCCTACAGCAGGTCAAATTTTCACAGGCTGGACAGTTGACATAGGTTCGACACCCATGGAGATAAGAAACCCGGGTAGCGTAACCACCGCCAACTTTACAATGCCTGACGGCCCTGTTTCCGTGACGGCTAACTTTGCAACAATGCACAGCACCCCAATAATGATTAACCAAGTGTATGCGCAAGGGCCGTCTCGCGACGACCCGACAGTTTCACACGGTTTCATTGAGTTGTTTAACCCCACAAGTTACGATGTAGACTTGACCGGTTACTCCTTGCAAGTAAGGAATGCAGGTTCTCCCGGTTGGACAGTGCTTAACCTTGGCACTCCTGCGGCAGGGCAAAACCCGAACAGCCGCCCGGCGGTAGTCCCTGCAAACACTTCATTCCTTATTGTAAGTAATGCGTGGCAAGCACCCGCAGGTGTTCCCCGCCACGAAATTCCCGCACTGCGCCACGACAGAGCATGGTCGTTACAGTTCAGCTTAGACCATATGTCTGTTGCACTGGTTCACGGTACAACCGCGCTTTCGCCTGTTGTAGTCGGCGACGACTGGGCAAGAGTTGTAGACTTGGTTGGTGCGCACTCCAGCGGTAACGCCATGCACACGTACAACTTCCTCGGTAGCGGCTCTGCGGGTAATATTTCCCGCCATGCATCTGTTCGCCGCGTTAATTTCGCAAATACCTTTGACAACAGGGCAGACTTTAGCCGTGTGGACTTTAGCACAAGGGATAGCGGAATAACCGATTCCGAACTGGACAGATACCGTCCGCGTTCAACCAACTGCGGTCAAGCGTTCCCTGTTACCATTTACAGCGAAGGCAGGTTCTACTCCGCGTCTCCGTCATTTGCATCTGCGGGAACGCCTGTAACAATCCACGCAGGTGTTGCACCGCTTACAGGTACACCCCCGGGTACGCCGTTAAGCGGAAGCCGCTTCACCAACTGGACACTCGCAACGGGTAGCACCACTGTAGCCCTTGCAGACAGCAATGCGTCAACCACAACATTCATCATGCCCGCCGGTGCAGTTACCCTTAACGCACACTTTACAGAAGCGGAACTGCCGGAAACAGGCGTTATGATTCACCAAGTATACGGTCAAGGTTCTGATAACCGTGTAAATAACGTGGGAACAAACTCCGTTTCACATGGCTTCATCGAACTGTTCAACCCGTCCGACCAACCTGTAAGCCTTGTTGGAATGTCATTGCAAGTGCAAAACGGCAGCGGCATTTCCGAAGAATGGGAACGTCTTGCCCTTACAGGCACGATACCTGCCCGCGGTTCTTGGCTGGTAGCAAGCAATGCGTGGTATAACACCAATGTTGTAAACGGTGTACCGCGTCATGTACTGCCTCTGGGCGCAACCGCCCCCGGCAGACCCGACCAATTCTGGGATGTAGAGTTCCACAATAACAACATGGTTGTCGCGTTGGTCACAAACAATATCGACCTTCCAAGCAGAATTTCCGATTGGTCTGTAATCCAAGACCTTGTGGGAATTATGGAAAACAACGGCGACCCCGAAACGGTTGGTCACTTCTTCCACGCACCTGCGCAAGGTATGTCACGGCAGTTTGCAATGCGCCGCCGTCTGGACTTCCGCGATGACAGGCGTAACGGCAACAACTTTAACCGTATCGACTACCGCACACCGGAAGTAAGCGACACAGGAATAAACCAATACGAACTGGAGCAATACCGTCCACGTTCCAGCACAGATGCAAGCTGGGGTATACTGCGTGACGTAACCGTTAACAGAATGTATGACGGTGTGTTGTACGGCGACTCGGAGGTTATGCAAACAGCCTTCGGTACGCAAATTGTAAACCTTAGCACCGCCGCACCGCCGGAAGGCACAATGTTCCAAGGCTGGGTTGCATCTGCCCCCGGTGTTATCCAAATACGCAATGCAAGCAGTTTAACAGGTGCGTGGTTTGTAATGCCCGCCGCCGCTATCACGGTAACGGCAAGTTTTGCAACGGTTGATATGCCGCCTGTTGGTTTGCAAATCCACCATATCTACGGTCAAGGCGACCACGGCGACAATGCGTTTAACCACAGCTTCATTGAACTGTACAACCCAACCAATGCGGCAATTCCGCTTGCGAACCTTTCCGTACAAGTTCAAATGAATATGCTTGACGGTAGCTTAGAGCCGAACCGCTACACGGCCGCAGTTCCGCCAACGTGGCACGTGCTTTCGCTTGCAGGCCAATTACCGCTTCAACCGAACCACTCCTTCCTCATTGTGAACGAAGGAACAACCACCCCCGCAACCGCAACAAGCCACAGGCACACCGTACCCGACGCAGATATTATCTGGGCTTTACCCGGTGGTATCCGCCTAAGCAACCGCAACATGAGCGTTGCTCTTGTGGATGGTACGCTACCGCTTTCAGGGCGTATAACCCCGGGTGAGTGGAGTCGCGTTTATGACTTGGTTGGTGCGGCAAACGATGAGCCCGGAACCACAGACGACAACATCCCACGCCGCGACTGGTTGTTTAACTATCTTGTTCGCGGAAGATATGATAACGGTATTTCAAGAAGCCGCTCTATCCGCAGGGATGACTTTGTAAATACACGTAACAACCGCGCAAACTTCTCAAGCATTCAATTTACCACGCTTATCCCCGGTCTTCCGTCCACAAATGCATTAATGCCGCGCAACAGGGCATACGGCGCATGGCCAAGGGAAGAAATACGCATAATGCCTGAAATTGGTTTGCAAATTCACCAAATCTACGGGCATGGTGATACTAACGGAACAAACGCAATTTCCCACAGCTTTATCGAACTGTATAACCCAACAAGCGAGCCGATTGATATCAGGGGCTTCTCCATACAAGTTCAAACCGCCCCGGATGTTCCCGCCGGGCCTCCGATTCCGTGGCATTGGCAAATGTTCAGTCTTGCAGACACAAGCTTGCCCGGCGGATTGTTGCAACCGCAACACTCTTACTTGATAGTAGGTGCGTCCGCAACGGGTACGGGTGCAAATGCCAACCATGTATACACGATTCCCGCAAGCGGCCCCGGTTCGGCAGACAGAATTTGGCCTGTTGCCCTAAGCAACCGCAGTATGACGGTTGCCCTTGTTCACGGTCCGGCACCGCTTTCACCGTTCATTACGGAAGCCGAATGGATACGGGTGCAAGACTTGGTTGGCGCGTATAACTCAGGCGGCGCACGTGACAGAGTAGATAACTACTTGGAACGGGCACGCGGTAACAATGGTATCTCTCGTTCACGCTCTGTACGCAGGGATGGGTTCACTGATACTCGTGACAACCACTCGGACTTCTCCAGTATCCAGTTCACCGCTGCGGATGTTGACGTTGCTGCAATGCGTCCGCGCAGCAGCCACGACGGTGCATGGCCCGCCGACTGGTACACCATCTATGTAAGCAGCATTGGCACGGGTTCAGGTTCCAGCCGTCTCACCGCACCCGCAGGTGAGCAAATTATCATCAACGCAGGTACACCGCCCGCAGGTCAAATGTTCACAGGATGGACTATATCACCCGCAATTGTAACAATTCCGGACGCACACAGCCGTGTAGCATCCTTCACGATGCCGGAATCAAATGTTACGGTGACGGCAAGTTTTGCACCGTTTAACATGACTGCACCCGGTCTGGTAATTAACCAAATTCACGGCCAAGGTACGCAAGGTGCTAACGCCTTCTCCCACGGCTTCATTGAATTGTATAACCCGACAAACGAACCGATTAACTTGGCTAACTTGTCCTTGCAAATTCAAATGAACCCGTACGACGGACGTGAGCGCGGAACAAACGTGAACCATTCAGACCCGACGCATCCGGACTTTAGGAACTCGGCGGGTGCGGCAGTACCCACGCAATGGCTGGCGTTGCCCCTTGGCGGAAGCACCACGCTAACAGGCAATATGTTGCCGCCGCGCACATCTTACTTGATTGTAAGCCGCCCAACATGGCAACAGCCTGCGGGACACGTGCCGCGTGTAACAATAACAAACTACGACCGTGAATGGATGGGCGTAGAATTTAACAACCGTAACATGAGCGTGGCAATTGTACAGGGTAGCACACCGCTTCCCGCAGTACTAACGCCCGCAAGCATGATAAATGTTATCGACTTGGTTGGTGTAAGCAACGACTGCATCGCCGAAACGCGCCGCGACAGAGTTCACAACTTCTTGGGTGAACTTCCCGCACAACGCATCTCTCGCAATTCGGCAACACGCAGAGTGTGGAACGGCAACATCCTTCAAAACACACGCGATAACCGCGCAGACTTTGAAGAAATTGCGTTCGGCACAATCCCCATCGACCAAATTCCAACGTACCGTCCGCGTTACAGCGGTGACGGCGAATGGCCCGGCGGTGAGCAACTGTTTACCGTTACACTTGCAAACGTCGGCGACGGCGCAAGCGTAAATCCGTCAGGCACGATTCCACCGATAGTACGCACTATGCTTGAAAACGTGGCGCAAGATGACATGGTTGTTGTCTTTGCAGGTGTTCGTTCCGGCTATGAATTCAACGGCTGGACAACAATTCCCGTAAACGTTCTGGGTGCCCAGCAAGGTTCATCTTCACCGACCTTTGTAATGCCCGCATCAGACGTTGTGCTTACCGCATCATGGGTACCTGCAGGCCATGCAATAACCGTTGTAAACGGCGGTATCGGGTATCAAATACTCGTAGGCGGTGTAACCGTAACGACCGCCGCGGCGGGTGCTACAGTAACCCTTGTACCCGGCAGCAATCCGGGCTACAACTTCACGTACTGGACGCTGGCGAATACAGTAGGCACTACAACCTTCGATGTTGAATCTATGTTCTCCACGACAACCCCCTCCGCCTTTGATTTCGGATTCTCTACAACAACTCCGCCCGCAATTGATATGGATGATGTTGAACCGTTCAGCACACAGCTTTCGGGCAACACATTCACAATGCCGAACAACCCTGTGACCGTAACGGGACACTGGGAAGAATCCGGCGACCACAGGATAAATCTTACCCCGGGTCAGATTTGGGATAATGTAACATTTGCACCGGGAGTAAGCCCGATTGTTGCGGTTGCACCGGGTGACGATGTTTCAGGCTTGCCGCGTATGGTAGGCATGAACCATCCGGGAGGAAACGACCTGAGATTTGCCGGTTGGTATATCGACGGAGTATTCCAGCCGCAAAACAGACTACGCGACGGCGACCCAATAACAGGCAACATGAACGTTACCGCAAGATGGGTATCCATCACAGGCTTCCGTTTGGGTGACGTTGACAACGACTCTCGCACCTCTTCTGCCGACGCAACACGCATGGCGCGTTGGATTACCGGTACCCCCGAGTCTATACTGACACCGCCCGGATGGACCAGAGAGCGCATGATTCTCACCATGGACATCAACGGTGACGGCGACGTAACAAGTGAAGACTTGGTATTACTTGCAAGATGGCTTGCAGGTCACAACGTTGGCAGCCGAATAGCCAGCAACTAAACAGCTTACAAATGCAATAAAAAAACCGCGTTTCTCCAAATTTTGGGGAGCGCGGTTTTTTGTTACAGTTTAAATAAATTTTACAAAACAGGGCAAAACATATTGCAAGCGTTTAAGATTTGTAATATAATTTTTGCACTGTCGAAATATGTAGGATTTAAGGAAAGAAAAAAATGAAACTCAACAAGTTCTTATAATATTTTACATTGACCTGCGCATTTTATTTTGTTATGCTGGTAACGTTAATATAAGGGGGTGGGCATAGCTATGCTTAGTCAATCTATACATCAGCAAAATGCGGTACTCGGCACGGCATTGCGTGGGCAAGCACTGCGCATTGATTCAATTCAAAACAATATTGCAAATGCGGAAACGCCCCGTTTTACCGCAAAAAGGGTAGAATTTGAGTCTGCCCTAAGCGATGCTATTTCCGAATGGAGAAACACGGGCAATTTGGATTTAACAAGGGCAGCGCGGCCAACAGTAAGCTTTCAGGATTTCGGCACGCGTTATCGCTTGGACGGTAATAATGTTGACATTGAGCGTGAAATGGTCGCTCTTTTCTCGGAGTCCGTAAGATATGATGTAATGGTAAACAGCGTGTTGCACAATTCGCGCCTGTTAAACACCGTTATGCAGGGGAGGTAATTAGATGAGCTTCTTCAACACAATGAACATTTCGGCGTCCGGTCTAACCGCACAGCGCGTTCGTATGGATACTATTGCCGAAAACATCGCCAACGTAAACACGACCCGCACCGCAGACGGGGGGCCTTATCAGCGCAAAACCGTTGTTTTTGAAGAAATACGTGACAACGACCCGTTCTCTCTCGTCTTTACCAATATATTTGGTAACGGCGGAAGTGTTCCTGCGCCCCAAGGTATGGGCGTACGTGTTGCGGGAATTTGGGAAGACGATTCTCCCGGGCTTTTACGGTTTGAGCCAACCCACCCGGACGCAGATGAGCTGGGATATGTGCGTCTGCCAAACGTGAACATAGTTACAGAAATGGTGAACATGATAGCCGCAAGCCGCTCTTATGAAGCAAACATTACCGCAATGGGCGTTGCTCGTACAATGACACAACGTACCCTTGAAATAGGGCAGGGGAGGTAGTTAGATTATGTCTGCTATTACAGCTTTGGTTGATACAACTCCTGAAATGATAGCACTACAGCCTTTTTCTCCGAATTTGCAATTTATTCGGATGGATGAAGAAAGAAGCGAAAGCCCGTTTTCGTCGTTCTTTAACGCGGCGTTGGGCACGATAAACGACACAAATACCATGGTTGCAAATGCCGAGCAAATGCAATTGGATTTTGCAACAGGCCGCATAGATGATATCCTTTCCGTTCAACTGGCAATGGACAGAGCGTCCAACGCAGTTACCTTTACATCGCAAGTGACAAACCGCATAATCGAGTCTTACCGCGAAATTATGCGTATGCAAATTTAAAACATTCAGCAAGCGCAATTGATTTTCATGCAACTCAAAGCCCGCAGTAAACTGCTGTGGATTAGAGGTGGGGAGTAATGCCGGAACAAGTTAAAAAGTATACAGACCCTATGAAAGCACGTTGGGATGTGCTCACGCCCCCACAGCGGTACAAGCTACTTGGAGTTATCGCTGTGGTTTTGCTTGCCCTTATCCTAACCGCCTATTTTGCGTTCCGCACACAGTGGGAAACCATTGTTAGCGGGCAGGATATGCAGGTGATAAATCCCATGCGCATAGTCTTGGATAATGCGGGGATTGCTAATCGTACCATAAATCATGGTTCGGGGTTGCAGGTGGACGCACGCCACGCACAGGAAGCCGTGAGCATAATTAACGTGGAAGGTGCCGCGCCCAACAGCGAACACTTTACGTGGACAAATGCGCTGGACACAGGGCTTGGTACAACAGACGATGAGCGCAGACGCAGAGATATTTTGGGCATGGAGGGTGCGATTGAACGCCAGCTTATGCAAATGCAAGGCATAAACGGCGCGATTGTAAGCCTTTCCGTACCCACCAGCCGCCCCTTCGACAGAAACGCGCCGCAACCTACGGCATCTGTCGCGCTTACCATTTCGCAAGATTTTTCCGCAATGCAGGGGCGCGACCTTGCTATGCTTGTGGCAAGAAACGTGGCACGGCTTGAGCCGGACAATATCATCATCATGGACCAATTTGCGCGTTCTATTTGGAATGGCGCGGAAGACATGATAACCGACACTGTTAGTTCTGCACAACAAATGCGAGACCAATACCGCAACCAAGCAATGATGGGTTTGCGTCAAATGTTTTCGCTTGTTTTTGATGAAATAGATGTGGTATTTCAACCCGTCTTTGATGATAGACTATTAACAGAAGAAGTTAGAACAATGTTTACCCCCTCCGAAGGTATGGACGGAACGGGTATGATGCACTTAGATACAGGCGTTCGCGCTACCGTTGAGGGCGGCACCGGCGGTATAGAGCCCGGACTTGCACCAAATGCGGCACTGATACCGGGGTATGTTCTGCCCGGCGGCGGCGAAATGAGTGCGTCCAATAATGAATGGCACAGAGAGTTTAGCTTGGATACAACTACAACAGTAACCCAAACCGGTCCCGGTTGGGTAGACCCTGTGCGCTCCAGAGCGAGCGTTATGGCAGTTGTGGAACGCCACGAACAGCAAGCCCTGTGGATGTCCGACGTTCCCGAGGGCGAAGACCACCGCACCGTAGAAGATTGGGAACGTTTTAAATTGGCAAACACAACACCTCGCCCCATAAACGGTGAGTTTTACGATTTTGAAACTATGCATTACCTTGCCGCATCTGCGCTTGGTATCCCTGTGGAAAATGTAATTTTTTCCATAAGGGAAAGAGTAATCACTCATGACACGGATGTTAGAGTTTGGGATATCCCAACTATTTTAATGGTAGCAGTTCTCCTCCTTCTTCTTGCAATGTTGCTGTTTGGCTTGTTGCGCAGACAAAAAGCCGCAGACGAAGATGAAGAAAGCCTTGAGCCGCAACTTGCTGTGGAAGACTTGCTTGTGTCTACACAGCTTGAAGAGGCGCGTGAAGAAGAAGCCGCACAGCTTGAAGAAATTGACTACTACAAGGAAAATGAAGTTAAAAAACAAATTGAAAAATTTGTTAATGAAAAGCCGGAATCAGTTGCCGCGTTGTTACGCAACTGGATAAATGTCGAGGAGTGGTAGGCAATGCCTGTAACCGCACAGTCAACAGTTGCAGATATGACCGGGCGCGAGAAGGCCGCCATCTTGTTGATTACGCTTGGGCCTGAGAGGTCTGCACAGATATTTAAGCACCTCAAAGAAGCTGAAATTGAGTCGCTAACCTTGGAAATCGCCAATACGCAAACCGTTTTGCCCGAAGTGCGGGACGGTGTTCTTGACGAATTTTACCAAATATGTGTTGCACAACAATACATCACCGAGGGTGGTATCGCATACGCAAAAAACATTCTGGAAAAAGCCCTTGGCGAAAACAAAGCGTTCGAGATTCTCAGCAAGCTTACGGTTTCATTGCAGGTTCGTCCGTTCGACTTTATCCGAAAAACAGATGCCGCACAAATCACAAACTTCCTTGCAAACGAGCATCCGCAAACAATCGCTCTTATTTTGTCATACTTGCGGCCAAAACAGGCCGCAGAGGTTATCGGAAGCCTTGTGCCTGATAAACAGGCAGAAGTTGCGCGCCGCATAGCCTTGATGGAAGGTACCTCACCCGACGTTATAAAAGAAGTTGAAAAAGTTTTCGAGAAGAAACTGTCAGCACTCATGACGGAAGACTATACACAAGCAGGCGGCGTGGATGCAATCGTAGAAATCCTAAACGCCGTAGACCGTTCAACAGAGAAGCACATCATCGAGACGCTGGAAGTGGAAGATATCGAACTTGCCGAAGAAATCCGCCGCCGTATGTTCGTTTTCGAGGATATCCTTATGCTCTCAAACCGCGACGTGCAACAGGTACTAAAAGAGGTAGACCAAAAAGAACTTGGTATTGCCCTCAAAGGTTGCTCGGAGGAACTCAAATCGCATATTTTCTCCAACTTGTCAAAACGTCTCGCTTCAATGATACAGGAAGACATGGACTATATGGGCCCAATCCGCCGTTCCGACATGGAAGAGTCACAGCAAAAAATTGTAAACATTGTGCGTAGGTTGCAAGAATCCGGCGAAATTATAGTAGCCCGTGGTGGTGGAGATGATGTTGTCCTCTAGTCGAGTTTATAAATCCACAATGGTTAATCTGGATATCGAAAACAAAATCATCATCGACAATGGTAATCCCGAACCGGATATGTCAACCGTGCAGGAAGAAGACCCCAACAAGCGTGAAAGTGACGCAAGAAAATCTGCCGCAAGCATAATAAAGAAGGCAGAGCGTCAAGCGGAAGACATAATAAGTGCCGCAGTCCTTGATGCCGAAAGCAAAAAAGCCGCCATGCAAAAAAAAGCAGAGATTGATGCCGCCACAATGATTGGCGAAGCCCGCGAACAGGGCTACAACGAAGGCATACAGTCTGCAACTGCCGAGGGCGAGCAAATAAAGGCCGAGGCGCGGCAGGTTTTGGAAGACGCAAAAGCCGAATGCGCCGTTATGCAAGCAAACCTTGAACCCGAAGTTGTGAACATGATTATTTCAATCACGGAAAAACTTTTGGGCAAAATGACAGAGGTAAACCCCGCTGTTATAGTAAATTTGGTTAAGCAAGGGTTTGCGGCGGCGACAATTTCCGGCGAGGTTAAAGTGTATGTATCTGCCGACGATTACGACGAAGTTGTGGCAAACAAAGACGAACTTATGACCATGACGGAAGGTTCTGTTAATCTGGAAATTGTCAAAGACCTTAGCCTTTCCGCAATGGATTGCATAATTGAAACGCCCTTCGGTGATATAGATTGCAGTCTTAATCAGCAATTTGAATCAATCCGCACAAACCTTGCCTACATTCTGAATAATTAAGTGAGGCCGCAAATTTGAGTATTTTAGCCAAATACAAACCCGTGCTGGAAAAGAATTACATTCGCAAGCTGGGTAAAGTCTCACAGGTTGTGGGCTTAACAATAGAATCTGTAGGGCCTGATGTAAATATCGGGCAAACCTGTCTTATAAAGGCGGGGAACGACAAGGTTCTCGCAGAAGTTGTAGGTTTCAAAAATAACAATATTTTACTTATGCCCTTGGGAAATATGCAAGGCGTTGGCCCCGGTAATCGGGTTGAAGCGCAAGAACATCCCATAACCGTAAGCGTTTCCGATTCACTTTTGGGGCGCGTGTTAGACGGATTGGGGCAACCAATGGACGGCAAACCCGCCATAGATGATGGCGATTTGTATAATGTAACAAACCCCGCACCCGACCCGCTTAAACGTAACAGGATTGAAGAGCCGCTTATGCTTGGCGTAAAGGCACTTGACGGGCTTTTAACAATTGGCAAGGGGCAACGCGTAGGAATTTTTGCGGGCAGTGGCGTTGGAAAAAGTACGCTGATGGGCATGATTGCCAGAAACACCAAGGCCGACATTAACGTAATCGCCCTTGTTGGCGAACGCGGGCGCGAAGTTCGTGAGTTTATTGAAAAGGACTTGGGTGAAGAGGGGCTTGCGCGTTCGGTTTTGGTAATCGCAACGTCGGATACGCCCGCGCTGGTTCGTTTGAAGGCGGCGGAAGTTGCCACAAGCATTGCGGAATATTTCCGCGACCAAGGCAGAGATGTCATGCTGTTAATGGACTCGTTGACGCGCTACGCAATGGCGCAACGGGAAGTAGGGCTTGCCATAGGCGAGCCGCCTGTATCAAGAGGGTATACCCCTTCGGTTTTCGCAACAATACCGCGTTTGCTGGAACGTGCAGGGCATTCGGACAAGGGTTCAATCACAGGACTGTACACCGTTCTTGTAGACGGTGACGACCTCACCGAACCCGTCACCGATACCGCACGAAGCGTTTTGGACGGTCACATTGTCCTTTCCAGAAAAATTGCAAACCGCAATCACTACCCCGCGATAGACGTGCTTGCAAGCGTCTCGCGTTGTATGTCGGACGTTGTTGAAAAAGAACATAAAGTTGCCGCAAACAAGTTTAAAAAATCTATGGCTGTTTACGCAAACTCCGAGGACTTAATAAATATCGGTGCGTATGTAAAAGGCTCAAGCGAAGAAATTGACGATGCCATAGCAAAACACAGCGCGGTAAATGATTTCCTAACGCAAGATGTTGATGAAAAGGTTGACATAACAGATTCAATTAACAGGCTCAAGGAGATAGTTGACTGATGCCGCGTTTCCAGTTTCGCCTACAGCAATATTTGGGCGTTAAAGAGCAGATTGAAAGCCAAAAAGAGCTTGAATACGGCAGAGCCATTCAACTGGTAGAGGAAGAAAAGCAAAAGCTTGTGGAGTTCCGCCAAAGAAAAGATGCCGCAGTTGAGGAACTTCGTGTTTTGGTTACAAAGGCGATTTCGCCATTTGAAATACGGCGGTACAACAATAATATCGAACGCTTGAAGCACCAAATAGTAGCGCAGGAAGAGCGCGTTAAAGCCGCCGAAGCCTTCGCAGAGCAAAAGCGGCAAGAGCTGGTGCAAGCAATGAAAGAGCGCAAAGCACTTGAGACGGTAAAAGAAAACGCCCGCGAGGAATTCCAGTTGGAGGCCAATCTTGCGGAACAAAAAGTAGTTGACGAATTGGTAAGCTTCAAATATGCGGACGCCGCAAAACGTAAATAACCACCCAAGGAGGACGGCATATGCCCCCCGATAATAGTGCAGGCGAGAAAAAAAGCAAAGCAGGCATAATCATTTTCGCAATCATTTTTATTCTGGTGATTGCGGTTGTTTTGGTTATTGCGTTGGATATTGGCAATGTTCGTTCGCAACATATAATGGGTTTTGTTCGCAACGCGCCGTTAATCGGTTCGTACTTCCCCGCAGATGAATACGAGGAAGAGGACGAAATGACGGAAGAAGAAATGCGCTTACAGCTTCATGTGTACCGCGACCAAATCGCGGCACTTCGCGCAACCGTACATGAAAGAGATGTTGAAATTGCAACCCTAAACGCAAGAGTGGAACATCTGGAACGTTTTGAAAGAAACTGGCAACAATACCGCATTGCAAGCGCGAGGTTCACGCAAATTCTTGCGCACAACGACCCGCTCAACTTTGTAGAATTTTTTGAGGATATCGTAAATCACGACTTGGTGCCGCAGGAAATTTTGGCTGTGGCATGGGCGCAAGCCCGCGCAATTGCCGCATATGACGAAGAATTACGTATGCTTGTAAGCACGTACAATAATATGGAAGCAGGACGCGCCGCAGAAGATATGGTTCGCCTTTTGGTAACAAACCAAACCCTTGCCGTTCGCATACTTAGGGCGATGGGCAACACTCGCAGGGCGGAACTTTTCGATGAAATGGAATATGTGGACTCTTCGCGGTTTGCAATTTTGCTTTCCACAGAGCCGCCTACCTTCGCACCGCTTGTACCGCCCCCGTACCTGCCGGAGTTTATCGCGCCGGAAGTTCCGCCGTTTGAAATTCCGATGTTCGATGATGACGAATTTGACGAAGACGAATACTATTTCGACGATGAAAACGGCGACTGGGATGATGAAATCCCGACGGAAGATGAAGTACCCGACCCCGAACCCCCCGCCGAACCTGTCACAGAAACCGAGCCTGAACCCACCGAACCTGAGGAAGAATAATCTTGGTATAACCGCATTAAATATGCGTTTATATATAATGTAAGCTTCCCGCCAAAGGCGGGAACGGCTCTTCGAGCCGCCGACATACGTCGGGCTATGAAAGGAGGAAAACCATGAAAATCTTTGAACCACTAAACTCCAAGCTGCCCGAAGCAGTAGCAAAAAGCCCAAAAGGCAACGCGCAAGCGCAATCCAACGCGGCTTTTGATATGCTGTTTACGGAAGCGGAACGCCGCCAGTCATTCGACCCGTCTGCGGAAACACGAAACCGTGACGACAATCGCGGCAGAAACCGCACAAACGAAACAAGACGGGACGACCAACCCACCCGCCGCCGCGAAGAACCTCGCCACGACGACATGACAAATCCCGCGGGCGCGGCAGTAGTGCAAGAGCAACAACAAAATCTTGCCTGCGAAGCAAATGTCTCGGATGAAAACGTCGCTGTCAACGAGGAAGAAGCCGTAACCAAAGTGGCGGAAGCCATGAAAGTTCCCAAAGAAGAAGTGATTGAATTACTTGAAGAACTGGGGATGGAAGCGGCAGACCTAACAGACGCGCAAGCCGTGGCAAAGATGTTGCAAACCGCGCTTGATGCCGAAAACACAGCCGAACTACTAACAGACCCGAAATTTCCGGAGATGTACAAGGCAGTGAATGAAGCAATGGCGGAAGTAGCGGCAAAAGCAACCAAAGGCGAAACCGTTTTGGTTAGCAAAGAAGCGGTAGAAACCCTTGCGGAAGTTGAAGCAACCGTTGAAGACGGAGAAATCGTTGTAGAAGCACGCGACACAGACGAAAACGCAGAAGGCAGTCTAAGACAGCAATCAGCCGAAACGCAGGAGGAAATTCCGCAGGAAGCCGCCCCCGCAAACGAGCAACCCGTTGACGTAACAAACGCGAAGCCCCTCACGGCAGACGAAGCAGTTTTCAATGAATCACAAGCCCTGAGCCCCGCGTTCAACGTGGAAACCATTGCGGCAAAAGCAGAGCAAACTGCGGTAAAACAAAACGCGCCACAGCAACCCGTCAACCCGCAAGACGTGATTGACCAAATCATGAATCAAGTGAAGCTTGTATCAAGCGGCGGCCAGTTCAGCGAAATCCGAATGACGCTTAAACCCGAAACCCTTGGCGATATCGTTCTGCGGGTAATCACGCACAACGGAATCATAATGGCGCAGTTTGAAGCCGAAAACCAACGCGTGAAAGAAGCACTTGAATCGGATTTCAACTCGTTGCGCAACGCGCTGGAAGAACAAGGGCTAAAATTCTCGGAACTTTCGGTATCTGTGCGTCAAGACGCAAACGAACGCGCCAACCAATTTGAACGCGCCCGCCAAAACAGCCGCAATCGCGCTGAAAGCGTGGAAGACGTTTCTGAAGAAGCGGAGCAAGTTTCATACCACAACGGCGTGATTGATGTCACCGCCTAGGAAGGAGAACTGAAATGTCAAACTGGGGAAATATCATAACAGTGCCCGAGAATCAAATTAACTGGGCAACAACCACACGCGAACCCAATCAAGACCTTGACCGCACCGCGTTTTTGAACCTTCTTATAACGCAGTTGCGCCACCAAGACCCTCTTAATCCAATGGATGACAGGGACTTTATCGCGCAGATGGCGCAGTTCTCTGCATTGGAACAAATGATGAACCTTAATTCCACATTTGAGCGCACACAGGCGTTTGGTATGATTGGTAAGGTAATTGACGCATCGTTCTTCTGCCAAACCTCGGAAGAGAGGATTGAACTGGAAGGCGCGTTGGTAACTGCCGTTAATCGTTCAGGTCAAAGCGTGTACCTTGTGGTTCAGGGCGAACCGGACGACAACGGAAACAGACGTCTTATTGATGTGCCGTTTGATGCCGTTACCAGTGTTTCCGAAGATTTCTTCCTGTCACATCAGTTGAACGAAATTTTCAGCCAAATTCAAGGGCAACGCGCCGCAGATTTGGTAGGCAAATATGTAGTCGGTTTTGCCGTAATGGGCGACGACCTCGAATTTGTAGAGGGCAGAGTAGATTCCGTATCCATGCAGGGCAATATTGCGATTTTGCATATCGGCAACCGCGAACTTCTTTTCCCGCGTGATGTGGTATCCGCTTCCGATGAAAGACGCCTTATCGTCGATTATCCCGAAGGAGCAAGCCACCGTTTCACCCATGGTGAACTTGTAGGGATAGACGTTGTACGCGCACCCGCCGGAAGTCGCCTGTATCTTATCTTTGATGGTGGACTGGACGCAAATGACCAACCCATCACAAGAAGGATTCACGCACAGCATTTCAACCACGTAACAAGCGCGCTAACCTATGTTGGCGAAAAAATCACGCACGGAATAGTTGTTGACGGAATAGTACAATCCATCACAATGACAGGCGGAATACCGTTCCTGAATGTTCGTGTGTACAATCCCGACCCCAACGATACCGAAATGCCATATGTAATGCGTCAAATAGACTTCTTGGCATATCTTGCGGCACGCGGCGGTTCGGAAGTTCCTAACCATTCTACAACTGCACCACCTGCAACACCGCCGTCAACAACCCCGCCGTCAAACGGCAACGATAACAACACGGACGACGGCACAGACGATACCGACAACGACGACCCTGATGTGGATGGTGATGCATGATGATTCCGAATATGCATTTGGCAAAAGTAGGCGGCGTAACCGAAAGCACCTTGCGCAAGCAAGAATCCGTACCTGCGCAACCTACAACAAGCTTCCGCGATATTCTCGGAAATATCGGGAGTAAAACGGACACGCCTGTCCAATTTTCAAAACACGCGGCACTTCGCCTAAACGACCGCAACATAAACCTCACGGGCGAGCAAATTAACCGCGTTGCAGACGGAATTGGCAAAGCAAACGAAAAAGGAATCCGCGATTCTTTGGTGCTTGTGGATAACGTAGCCCTTGTGGTAAACGTGAAAAGCCGCACCGTAATAACCGCAGTTCCGCAAACGCAAGCGCAAGACAACATTTTCAGCAACATTGATGGTGCAGTGATAGTATAAGCCGGACCCTCACGGGGGGCTTCACTTTCCCGAACGACAGACGGAAGGACGAAATTGCTGCACTTACCTTTAAGGGGGTATTTACTATGATGCGTTCCATGTTCTCCGGTGTATCTTCGCTTAGAGTACACCAAACACGTATGGACGTAATTGCAAATAACATTGCTAACGTAAACACAGACGGTTTTAAGGCGTCACGGGCAACATTCCAAGACGCGTTCTATCAAAACCTACAAGGCGCAACCGGCCCCGACCCAACATTTGGGCGCGCAGGTCGAAACCCGCAACAAGTGGGTTTGGGGTTAAGCCTTGCTTCAATTGATAACCTCATGCACCAAGGCATTGCAAGACGTACAGACAACGCGCTGGACGTTGCAATCGAAGGCGGCGGCTTCTTTATTACACGCGACAGGGGCGGCGCAAACCTCTTCACCCGCACGGGCAGAATAGAGCGCGACGCGCACTGGAACCTTCACATCAGCGGAAACTCGCTTATGGGCTGGAGTACAATCCCGTGCCAAGAAACACCCGGCGGCTGGGCAGTTGACCGCGGACTTTTGCAACCGCTTTCACTTTCGGGCGAAAAGCAAAATATGCCCTCCGAACCCACCACCAGAATAAACTTTACAGGTAACTTGAACCGTTCACAGTTGTCTGTGACGCAACGCCCGGCAGGGGCTCCGTTCGACCCCCCCGGTGCAACCACTGTGGATATGCGGTACACAATCACACCCAAAACCATTTACGACAGCTTGGGCAATCGCTACACAATGAATATTCGATTCACCTATCATCCCCATACTTCCGGCGCGGCAGGTTCTCCGCACGGTTACTGGACTATGGAAGCCATGGGCGGATATTATACCCAAAACGCCGCAGGCGAATGGGAAGAAGCAAGTGCGGGTGATACGGGTGCGGTAAGGCTTGTTCACGCTTTCCGCGACGACGACCGCCGCCGCGAAGACCCTTCTCTTATCTCCATTTGCTTCATGGGGCCTGATAGGGGCGGCGCAACAGGAAACACACCCATTATGGACTTTGCTTCCGATGCACACGCGTCTGCTACAATTGCGTTTAACTCCGTGGGTGATGTTATCGGTATCGGACACGTTGCCGATGATTATATCCCCGGGCAATGGCCTGAACCTACGGCGTTCCTTCAAGGTGACAGAGATAGTTCTTGGTGGGGCGGGCGTAATTTCAATATGAGCATCATACCCGTGCGCGGCGTTGCTCCTTCCGCTACGTTTGGTGAAACCACAGGCACATCAAGCTATATGCCCGATGATACTGTTCAAATTGCTATCGGCGCACTCACCATAAACTTTACAGAGCTTGGCCAACGCGGGCAAGCAAATACAAGCATCACCGCCCTCACATGGGACGGCGGCGGCCCCGGTACTCTTATGGATATCAACGTGGGGCAGGACGGTACAATCATGGGGCGTTACTCCAACGGGCGCGACCGTATTTTGGGTCAAATTCCCTTGGCGTTCTTCACGAACCCTGCAGGTTTAGACCGCGCAGGCGCAAGCTTCTGGCGTGAGACGGCAAACTCCGGCCCGTTTGATGGTGCGGGTCAAATCGGCGCAATGATTGGCGGCGCGCTTGAAGGCTCTAACGTAGACCTCGCCAACGAATTTACCGACATGATTACAACGCAACGCGGTTTCCAAGCCGCTTCGCGCACAATCACAGTCTCCGACGAAATGCTGCAAGAACTTGTTAATTTAAGACGTTAAACCGTTTAAAAGCGCGGGTTGGGTAATTCCAACCCAACCCGCGTGTTTTTTTTAACAGGAAAAATTCTAAGAAAAACATTGTATCTGACCCTTCCCTGTGATATGCTATGCGTTGAGTAGAAGAAAGAGGAGTTGTCGGATTATGATAGCAGTGACGAAAATTAACGACAGGGATATAATTGTAAACTGTGATTTAATCGAATTGATTGAATCCACCCCCGACACTACACTCACCACAACAACAGGCAAAAAAATATTAGTGCGGGAAACAGTGGAAGAGGTTTTGGACAAAGTTGTGGCGTACAAGGGGCGCATAAGCAAGGTAGCAACTTCAACAAATTAGTACCGAAATAAACCCTCGGGAGGGGATGTACAAAGTGGAACTTGGAACACTGGTTGGGATGATTGTAGGAGCTATACTCATTGTAGTTTCTATCATAATAACCGCGGCAGGCGGTGACGGCGGGGTAATGGATTTCTTGGATGCACCCTCCGCGATGATTGTTATCGGCGGAACGCTTGCGTCCGGTATGATTGGTGTAAAGCTTAAAAACTTTTTAGGGGCGTTTAAGGCTGTAGGCGTTACTTTCAAGCCGCCTTCGCTTGACCCTGCCGCCGCGATTGACAAAATTGTTCAACTTGCAAACACCGCACGTAAAGAGGGCGTTCTCGCTTTGGAAGAATCCGCCGCAAGCATGGATGACGCTTTCCTTAAAAAAGGCGTAATGCTTATCGTGGACGGTACCGACCCTGAACTGGTTAAAGGAATTATGGAAACAGAACTAAGCTACACGGAAGAACGCCACGGCGGTATCGCCGCGTTCTACGAAAACCTTGCAACATATGCACCTTCTTGGGGCATGATGGGTACCATGATTGGTCTTGTACTTATGTTGGGTGACCTCAACGACCCCGATAACTTGGGGCCGATGATGGCGGTTGCGCTTATTACAACTTTCTACGGTTGTATTATCGCTAACTACTTATGTAACCCGATAGCGTCAAAGCTAAAGGATATCAGTAAAGAAGAAATACTTTTCAGAACGGTTATGGTTGAGGGTATGCTTTCCATTCAGGCAGGCGAAAACCCTCGTATAATAGAAGAAAAACTTAAATCATTCCTTGCACCCGCTTTGCGTAGCGGTGTAGGTGGGGGCGGCGGCGGTGCAGCCGCAGCCGGAGGAGATGAGTAAACATGAAAAAGCAAAAAAAAGCACCCGAAGGTGCGAAAATGGTTTTGCCCGGTTGGATGGCAAGCTATGCGGATATGTTTACGGTTATGATGGTTTTCTTTATCTTGCTGTATGCAATGTCGCAGATAGATGAGGAATTGTTTGAGCGGTTTCTCGCAAGCTTCCAAGGCAGACCTGCCGTACTGACTCCTATTACGGGTGCCAGCGGCGATATTCTTGCGAATACAGGGGAGGGCATTTTGCCGGAGGTTATCCCGCCCGAACCGGACGGCATAGCCGGCGACCCTGAACACCAAGACCCTGGCTTGGATGCCCGAGGCGATACCGTTGGCGAAATGATGAATACGTTTATGATGTACCTTCCGAACCATCAGCCCATAGACCCGATTGACCCAGTAGTAGACCCGGGTGACCCGGCTCCTCATCCCAGTATCGCTGTTGTTCAGGGTGAAAATTACATCCGTATAAACATTAATGAAATAGTCGGCGAAGGAGTGCTTTTTAACTCCGGTCAAGCAAGGCTTACGCCATATGCGGTTGCCGCGTTAAATTACTTGGGGCCTGTGCTTTCAAATTTTGCGGAAAACGGACACGGCATTGTTGTTGAAGGTCATACCGATAACCAACCGATAAATACGCCCGCGTTTCCAAGCAACTGGACACTTTCAGGTGCGCGCGCGTCGTCTGTGGTTGAGCATCTCGTAAACAACGCAGGCATAGATGTTCACATGATTGCGGGGCTGGGCAGAGGGGAGTACTTCCCGATAGGTGATAACAACACCGCCGATGGCCGTGCAGAAAATCGCAGAGTTGAGATAAAAGTTTTCACGCAAGATGCAACAACGGGCGGCCCCATAGGTGGCTGGTTCATTCCCGGCACGGTATAAAAAAATTTGCATGAATGTAACTAGGAGGACTGTATGGACAAGAGCAAGATGATGATGGCTATAATAATCGCACTCTTGGTATTGTTGCTTGGCACGGTTGTTGGGGTAGGATTTTACTTGATAAGCGTATCGGGGGGCGACACCGCCAACTTTGGTGAACCTCAAGGGCCTGTGGTGCAAGGGCCCGTAATGCCGGAGCATATGCGTACAGTTTCTTTGGGTAGCATGACTGCAAATTTGGCACTTGGGCCAAACAACAGGTCTGACAACTTGGTGCTTGAAGTGGAAGTTGGCATAAATGCTCACGAATCCGTTGATGCAAGTGAACTTGAACAATTTTACGGAGTATTTAACAGAAGCATACCAATCGCCCGCTCGGAAGTACTTAATGTACTTGTTACCCGCACATATGACGAAATACGCACATATGAAGGCAGGCAGGAAACGGCAGAAATAATGAAATATCGCTTGCAAGAAGCCTTTGGCTCTAATTTAATAATATCAGTACACTTCCCCGAATGGCACGCAGTTAGAGGAGGCAGGTGATATAATTGGGTGATATACTTTCACAATCCGAGATAGATGCTCTGCTGAATTCAATGATATCAGGCGGCGACGGCGTTGCAGATGCCCCGCCACCCATGGTAAAAAACAAGAAGGCAGAAAGCCCATACGACTTCGCAAACCCGACAAAGTTTAACAGGGAGCAATTGCGCACCTTGGAAAACATCTTTGACAACTTTGCAAGAAGCACATCGTCTTTCCTCACGGGTTATCTGCGGACTGCGGCACATTTGGAGGTTTCCAGTTCCGAAGAAATCATGTACCGCGACTTCAATGTTGCCTTGGCAAACCCCGTTATACTTTCCATGATAGAACTTGCCCCGCTAAAGGGTACGGTAATCGCGGATATGTCCAGCAATGTGGGGTACGCAATAATAGACAGAATCTTGGGAGGTCCCGGTTTCGGGATTAGCAAAATGCGAGACTTTTCCGAAATCGAAAAGATTTTGCTGGAACGTGTAATGCTACAAATTTTGAGTTTCTTGCCGGAACCGTGGGAGAGTATTTTGCCCCTGCGTCCACGGCTTGAAAAAATAGAAACCAATACACAATTTGCGCAAATTATCGCGCCAACGGATAAGGTCGCGCTCGTTGTTCTTACCTTGAAAATAGGAAGCTCGGAAGGGAATATCTCCTTCTGTTTACCGCACAGGGTTCTTGAACCTATCGTAGACAGGTTGTATACTCGTTTCTGGTACGGGCAAAAAGAAGAAGAAAATAAAGAATTGTACCGCGAACGGCTTGAGGATGAGCTTGAACGGGTACAAGTGCCTGTTTCTGTACAGGTTGGCAAGTCTAAGATTATGGTAAGTGAGTTTATCAACTTGCAAGTAGGGGATATTCTCCCGCTTGATTCATATGTAAGTTCCGATGTAGATGTTCTGGTAGGAAATATGCACAAATTCCACGCAAAGCCGGGTACAAGCCGAGGTAAGTTTGCGGTTCAAATCACGGATTTGATTGAAAGGGAGGAACCTGAAAATGGGTGATATGCTGTCCCAAGCCGAGCTTGATGCCTTACTGGGCAATGTTTTAGCCGATGAAGGCGATAGTTCTGCCGGTGGTGGAAGCACACTTTCAGCTGAAGACCAAGATGTACTTGGTGAAGTTGGTAATATCAACATGGGCACTGCCGCAACAACTTTGTTTACATTGTTGTCGCAAAAAGTGCTTATCACAACGCCCCATGTACGGGTTTTAACATGGGAAGAGTTGTCCGGGGGCTACGACAGACCTGCGGTTGGTATCCGCGTAGGATATAAAGTGGGACTTAAAGGTTCAAATGTATTGATTTTAAAAGACCGTGATGTTAAAATCATTGCGGATTTGATGATGGGTGGTTCGGGAGAAGTTCCGGAAGAGGTTGAGCTTAACGATTTGGACATGAGTGCCATAGGCGAAGCGATGAACCAGATGGTTGGTTCTGCATCAACGTCACTGTCGTCGATGATACATGAAAAGGTTGATATTGACACACCGCAACCTTTTATGCTTAACTTTTCGGAAGGTGGAGGACTTGGTGTTGAAAACACCGGGTTTATGCCTGAAGAGATGATATGTAGTATCGCGTTCCGCATGGAAATCGGAGATTTAATTGACAGTGAAATCATGCAAATTTATCCGATGGAATTTGCGAAGCAACTTGTTTCTACATTAAAAGGTCATTTAATGGGCGAAACCGCACCGCCGGAAGCCGCCGCGCCGCCGCCTGCCGCACCTGCGCCCGCGATGGCACCGCCGCCGCCAATGGCAGCCGCACCACCGCCTATGATGGCGCCGCCCCCAATGATGGAAGCCCCGCCGCAGCAAATGTACGCGCCGCAACCGCAATATGCGCCGCAGCCGCAGTACGCGCAGCCCGCGCTTCCGCCACCAAACGTACAGGCGGCGCAATTTGTACCGTTTGATGCACAGGAAGTGTATCAGCAAAAAGAAAACATGGGCATCATTATGGACGTTCCATTGGATATAAGTGTGGAACTTGGTCGCACTTACAAGAAGATTTCCGAAATTTTGGAATTCTCTCCCGGAACAGTTCTTGAGCTTAATAAGATTGCCGGTGAACCGATTGATATTATCGTAAACGGCAAGTTTGTTGCCAAAGGTGATGTTGTTGTTATAGATGAAAACTTTGGTATCCGTATTACAGAAATTATTAGCGCGGACAAAAGGATTTAACGGTTTTGTTAAACCGCAACTATACTGCGTAGAAAGCTAAGGAGTGGAATGATTATGTCTGACAAAACAATTCTTCTGGTTGATGATGCTGCGTTCATGCGCATGATGCTGAAGGATATTTTAACCAAAAACGGATACACTGTTGTTGGTGAAGCCGAGAATGGTGCAAAGGCTATCGAGAAATTTAAGGAGTTAAAGCCTAACTTGTGCATTTTGGATATTACCATGCCCGAGATGGATGGAATCCAAGCCGCAAAAGGAATTAAAGGCGTGGATAGCGGTGCCTTGATTATCATGTGTTCCGCGATGGGACAACAGGCAATGGTTATCGAGTCTATTCAGGCAGGGGCTAGAGACTTTATAGTTAAGCCTTTCCAAGCGGATAGGGTTATTGAGGCTGTAAAGAAAGTTATCGGCTAACCTTGCTATGGAAAATATGATGCTTTTTTTTAATGGCATTAGCGAAAGCTGGTCTACGTTGTCGGCAGACCAGTTTTTTAGTATGTTTCATTTCGCAGGGTCGCCGGGAGCGATGGAAACGCCTGTTTCGGATAGGGTAGGGCAGGTATTGGGTATGCTTCGTTTTTTCGGGGCTACGCTTTTTGTTGCCTTGCTTGCGTGGTTTGTTACCAAGAAAATGGCAGGTGCGCGAGGGGCTTCGCGGGAGACGTGTAATTTGTCTGTGGTGGAGTCTATCGGGCTTGGCGGGCAGGCGGCTGTTCGGCTTATTAAAGCAGGGGACAAGTATTTGCTTGTTGGCGTTACCCGTGAGCGCGTTAGTTTGCTTGCCGAAATAGACAAGGAACAGATTATCGAACATCAAGTTGTTGAGTTTAGCAACGTGAATACGCCCTTTGGCAAAGTTTTGTCCCGTTTTGTTCAACCAAAAGATGAACCCGGAGATGAGGAATAAGTATGAGTAGGCTCAAAAAATTCCAGCTTGTTTTTTTGGCTCTCTTTTTCTTGGGTCTTTTTGGTGGAGTTCAGACGGTTAATGCGGCGGGGCTTCTTAATCCGGATACGTCTTTTTTTCCGGGGATTAGCGTTGAGGTTGGTGCGACGGACGACCCTGACAGTGTTGTTGCAACATTGCAGGTGCTGTTTTTATTCAGTATTATCGCCATTGCGCCGTCGCTTCTTGTGCTTCTGACATCGTTTACACGCATTGTTATTGTGCTTTCGTTTACGCGTCAGGCGATGGCTACGCAACAGATGCCGCCTAATCAGGTGCTTGTTGGGATAGCTGTTTTCTTGACGCTTTTTATTATGGCTCCGCAATTTGCCGCCATAAACGAAAATGCAATTGTTCCGCTGGGGGCGGGTGATATTGACACTGCGCAGGCGATTGAAGCCGCGTGGGAACCGATACGCGATTTCATGTTTACGCAGCTGGACAATGACACGGGGGAACGCGCTGTTGCATTGTTTATGGATTTAGGGGATTTGATGATTGACGACATCAATGAAATCCCGCCAAGTGTACTTATCCCCGCGTTTATTTTGAACGAGATTACCATTGGGTTTTTGATGGGCTTTATCATTTATCTGCCGTTCATCGTAATTGACATGGTTGTTGCCAGTGTTTTGATGAGTATGGGTATGATGATGCTTCCGCCCGCGATGATTTCCATGCCGTTTAAAATTATGGTTTTCATACTGTCCGGCGGGTGGCGAATGATTATCGAAAATATGCTTTTGACTTTCCGAATGTGACGGATTACATTAAATGTTTTTGCATGAAATACAAGGCTCGGTTGATTTATTCAATCGGGCTTTTTTTGTTTGCAACATATGAAACTGTGTGTTAGACTTGAGCAAAAATTTGAGGGAGTTTTTTAAATGAAAAAGACAATCAAGGCTTTGCTGGTTTTCACCGTGGTTCTTTTGGGGCTTTCCGCGTGTGTAGGTAGTGATATAACGGTTGGGCAGATTCCGCCGCCGCCGCCGCGCCCTGTACCGCCTGCTGTTGCGACGCCTGCACAGGGTGCGCCTGTTGCCGCCGCTGCCGCAACGGGAGACGCAGTTACCGCTGATGTACCCGAAGGCGAAGTTTTTACGCTTTCTTTTGCACATAACATGAACACGACACACCCGCGTGGATACGCAACAGAAGTATTTGCGCAACGGATAGCTGAACGCTCCGGCGGACGTCTTGTTGTGAACACGTTTCCATATGCGCAACTTGGCAGTGATGCTGAAGTAGCAAACCAAGTTCTTCAAGGGCATATAGATATTACCTCGATAATTTCTCCCAATTTGTCATTTATTACGCCTGCGCTTTCTGTGTTTGACTTGCCATATCTTTTCTTTGATATGGAGCAAGCACAAGCCGCTTTAAGCGGTACTTTGGGCGACCATATTGGTGGTATTTTGGCCGATGAGGGGCTTGTGTTACTTGGCTTCCAAACGGCAGGGTTTAAACATCTTACAAACAATGTTCGGCCTATTACGTCTGTGCAGGATATGGACGGCTTGCGGATGCGCGTTAGCCAAAGTCACTTTCTTGTTGCACAGTTTCAGGCTATAAACGCGGGTGGTATTTCCATTCCGTGGGGAGAACTTCCCGCCGCTTTGGCAGAAGGTTTGGCAGACGGGCAGGAAAACCCGCTTACTACCATTATCGCCGCAGGGCTTCATAATGTACAAAACTATCTTACGATAAGTAATCACGGATTTGCCGCATACCCCGTTATTATGGCGGCAGAATCTTACAACCAATTGCCTGAAGATTTGCGCCTTATTTTGCATGAGGTGTTTAGAGAAGTTAATCCCATCCAGTGGAATCTTATTGCGGAAGCCGAAGTGGAACAACTGGCGTATCTGTACGACGCGGGCATGAATGTAAATTACCTGAGTGCCGACGCAATGCGCGGATTTAGAGCCGCAATGCAGGTTGTTTATGACGAGTTTGCGCAAATACCGGGCGGTGCAACCTTGCTTTCTGTTGCCGCAAGATACACTAACTAGGGGGGAATCATCACATGAATTTTCGTACAATTGGTACAAAGTTGTTTTTGGTTTCCTTGGTGAGTATTGTTTTGATGTCTGTTGCCTTTATCATCCTCATGCTTAACGGCTCGCGGCAAATTAGTCGCCAGTTAAGCCGCCAGCATATGGATTTGTCTGTGAGTACCGTGCATTCGGCAATTGCGCAAATTAAAGAAAGCACAGGGATGATGGCATCGCAGTTCGCAAATAACTCGGCAATTGCCACAGGTGTGCAAACGGATAACGCCGCCGCTATACTTGGGCAGGTTAGCACCGCAATGGCTCAGCAGGTAACTTCGGGCTCTTATTTTGTGGTGGTGACAGATAATTACGGGCGCGTTGTTGCGCGTTCGTTGGGTGGTGTTTCGGGCGATTTTGTTTCTCAACGCCCTGCGGTTGCTTTCGCGCTGAATGAGGTTTCCACATCAGATATCGACTTCCACGGCGAAACACCGCTTAGCATTGTTTCCGCCGCGCCCATTATCGGTTTTGGCGGCAGTATCCTTGGCTCGGTTGTTGTTGGATACGATATTGCGTCTCAAAGTTTTGTAAACCTTTTGCGGGACACAACGGGTTCTGAAATCACGGTGTTCTTGCACGACACAAGCATTGCAACCACGATTTCCGGCTCTTATGCCGTTGGTTCGCAGATTGAAAACTTGCCCGGTTACAGGGCTATCGCGCATCGCGAGTTTGTGATAATGGAAAAGACAATTCAAGGCGAGTCTTTCCTTGCCTATTACGAACCGATAATGACGGCAGACGGCGTTATCGTTGGCGTATTATTTTTGGGGCGCAATCTCTCCGAGGTTAGAGCCGCCGAAATGGCAATGATGATGACGGCAATCGTTGCCGCTGTGGTAATTGCGGCGGTTGCGTTGCTTGTAAGCGGCAGGCTTAACAGCAGAATGATTGTTGCCCCCGTAAAGAAGCTTTCCCGCGATTTAACGTATGTTGCAAACGGCAACTTAGACATCAATATCAACAGGGCAAACCTTTCGCAAGACGAAATAGGCTCTTTGGCAAACGATGTTTACGGGGTTGTTGAGGTAATAAAGGGTATGTCTGACGATGTTTCGGAGTTGTACAATCAGTATGCCGTGGTTGGCGACACCGACTACAGGATAGACGAAAGAAAATATCAAAACACATACCGCGACATGATGGCAGACGTAAACAAAATAATGGTGGATTTGATAGAAAACATCTCCGTTTCGCTTGACGCGTTAAGCAAAATAAGCCATGGTGATTTTGACGTGCAAGTTGAAGATATGCCGGGCAAACGCATGGTGTTACCAAAAACCATACGCGAAGTTGCGCAAAGCCTTAACGACCTGAACAACGAACTTGGCGTGACAATCAAATCCGTAGTAAACGGCGAGTTGTCCAACCGGATAGACACGCACAAATACAAGGGCGAATGGCACAAAATTATGGCAGGGCTGAACGACATAACCAAAGCCGTAGACGAACCGCTTAGGGTTATTGATATCGCAGTGCGTGAACTGAAAGAGGGCAACTTTAACTTGGTGGATATCGACAAAAAGATTTCTGCGAAGGGGCTGGATGCAGACGCAAGCCGCTACAACGGTATGTTCGGGGAAATACTAACGACATTTGAAACCAGCATAGGAAGCGTGGATTCCTATATCAACGAAATAAAAACCGTGCTGGCAAAAATGGCGGAAGGTGATATGCGCAGTAATATCACAAGAAGCTATGTAGGCTCGTTTGATTTAATCAAGACCTCTGTAAATGATATCGCAACCACCCTTCACAAAACGATGTCTGAGATATCTTCTGCCGCCGACCAAGTACTACAGGGGGCAAGCCAGATATCAAGCAGTGCATCAGACCTGTCAAACGGCGCGCAAAACCAAGCAAGCTCTGTACAAGAGTTGACCGCAACCATTGGCATGATTAGCCAGCAAACCAATGAAAACGCGGCTAATGCAGACATTGCAAACGAGTTGTCGGGCAAATCTACCGTTACCGCCAACGAGGGCAACGAAGCGGTAATGCACATGGTAGACGCTATGAACCAAATAAAAGAGTCATCAAGCGATATATCCAAGATAGTAAAAACCATCCAAGATATCGCGTTCCAAACCAACCTCTTGGCACTAAACGCCAGCGTAGAAGCCGCCAGAGCGGGCGAACACGGCAAAGGTTTTGCCGTAGTTGCCGACGAAGTGCGTACCCTTGCGGGGCGCAGTCAAGAAGCCGCCACCCAAACCACGACCTTGATACAGGAATCAATAACCAGAGTAGAATCCGGCTCAAGCATTGCCGCGTCCACTACGGAATCCCTTGACTCCATCGTGGATAGTGCGTCGAAGGTACTGGAAGTAATGGGCAAAATTTCTGCCGCTTCAAAAGAACAGGCAGAATCAATCGCAGATGTAAGCGACGGCCTTGAGCAAATATCCAGAGTAACACAGAATAACTCCGCAGTGTCGGAACAAACCGCCGCCGCCTCACAAGAACTAAATTCTCAAGCCGAGGTACTGCAACAGCTTGTTGCATTCTTTAAGCTGTAATCCAATGCGTGAAATGCAAAGTGCCTATCCGTAGGAGGATAGGCACTTTTTTTATGCTGTAGGGATTTCTAAGAATCTTTCCGTTGCAGTAAAACACTCGTTTCCACCTTGCCCGTAAACGGGAACATATCGACGGGTTGTGCGGCGGTTAGGGTGAAGCCGCCGCTTGTTAGGTGCTTTACATCGCGGGCGAGGGTTGCGGGGTCGCAGGAGATGTAAACGATTCGCGGGACGGTGGCGGAAATTAGCGCGTCAAGCAAAATGGGGTCACAGCCCTTGCGGGGCGGGTCAAGGAAAACGACGCCTGCGCCGTCGCGTTGGACGATTTCGGGGATGACATCTTCTGCCGCGCCGCAAATGAATTCTGTATTGGTGATGCCGTTTAGCTCGGCATTTTTTTGTGCGTCTTGGACGGCGGATTCTACAATGTCCACGCCAAGTACGTGCTTTGCGTGTTTTGCCGCAAAAAGCGCGACTCCGCCCGTTCCCGCGTGTGCATCTATGACGGTTTGTGTGCCGTCAAGTTGCGCTTGCGAAATTGCCGCTTCGTATAAGATTCGTGTTTGCACGGGGTTCACCTGAAAAAATGACGGCGCGGAAAGCTGATATTCTACCTCGCCAATTTTTTCGCGGATAAAACCTTCGCCGCTTAGGATTTCAAAATCATTGCCGAAAATGGTATTCCCGCGGAAATTATTGCAGTTAAGCAGTACCGTGGTAACGCCGAGGGCGGTTAGTTCTGCAACCAATTCGGCGGCGGCGGGCAAGCCGCGTTTTTTCTTGTCTTTTGCCACAAGCACTACCATAATCTCACCCGTGTGCAGGCTGGTGCGCACAACTATGTGTCGCATTGTGCCTCTGTGTGTGGTTTCGTCATACGCCGCGATTTTGTGCAGGCGCATATATTTTTTTACAACGGACAGCACGCCAACGTGGGCGATATGCTGAATGCCGCAGTCTGCAACTTCTATTAGGCGGTGGCTTCGCGGCGCGTACATTCCTATGGCAAAGCCGTCCTCGTTTTTTTCGGGAACAACGGGAAAAACCGCCTTGTTGCGGTAACGCTCGGGGTTATCCATCCCGATTACGTCCGAAACAGGCGGGTCAACCAGCCCGCCGATTTTTTCAAGCGCGCTTTTTACAATTTGCTTTTTGAATTTCAATTGCGCGGAATACTCGCAGTGTTGCCACTGGCATCCGCCGCAAGTTTCAGAAACTGCGCAGGGGCTTTCTTTGCGAAACGGCGAGGGCGTTAAAATACGTGCTATTTTCCCGTAACCGTACCGCTTTTTTACTTTTACAATATGGGTTTCGATTACGTCACCCGTGAGGCCGCCGTCAATGAATACTACAAATTCGCCAATGTATCCGATTCCAAAACCCTTTGCGGTAACGTCTTTTATTTCAATTTCGTGCTGTGAATTTTTCAGCGGAAGCATCAGACATTCACCGGCTTTCTTATATATCTTCCGAGGGATTTTTGATACGTTGTCCATAAACCGGGGGCGGTATCTTTTTCGTAAATTTCGCCGAAAGTTGTAAGTTTTGCGTCAATGTTATCCGCAAAATGCAGAATCATCGCCTCGGGAATGGCGGGGATTTTTGGCGAACCAAATTCAAATTCGCCGTGATGCGCCACAATGCAGTGCTTAATCAGCGACGCCAATTCGTGGGGGAAGCCGTCGATTTTCGCAATTTCCGCGCTAACCATTTCCAGCCCCAAAACGATATGCCCCAGCATTTGCCCGTCATCCGTGTATTCGTTCTGCGGCATTGGCGAAAGCTCATAAATTTTGCCGATATCATGCAACAACGCGCCCGCCAAAAGCAAATCCATGTTTACATATTTATACCGCCCGCCAAGGAACATACACGTTTCTGCAACAGAAAGTGTATGCTCCAGCAAGCCGCCCATATAACTGTGGTGCATATGCATTGCCGCCGAATGGCTTTTAAAAATCTCTGCAAGTTCTTCATTCTTAATGAAAATATTTTCAAGCAATGCTTTTATATACGTGTTTTTCGCGCCCTTAATTAATGCCGAAACCTTGCCAAACATTTCGCCAACATCTTTTTCCGTGGTTGGGATAAAATCTTCGTGGATATATTCGCCCTCCGTACTGCGGCGCAATTTTACTACCTTCAATTGCGGCTCGTTCATGTAAGACCCAACGGTTCCGTCAATTTTAACAACGTCCCCCTCTTCAAACTGCCCGATGTCTTTTGTAATCTCCCACACCTTCGCGTCTATCGAACCCGTTTTGTCTTGCAGACGCAGTGACAAAAACGTCTTCCCCGCCCGCGACTCCTTGCTCTCTTTTTTCTTGCATAAGTAATGTTCTATAATCCGCTCGTTTTCACGCAGTTCCTTAATGTATCGCATTTTATTTCCCCTTCCCATTTTCTTAGATAATTGTAACATAATTTGGGGACAGGAGGAAAAAGAAAAACGCTATCGGCATTGTTAGCGGATAGCGTTTTTTTGATTGCGAAATGGGTTTAATTGACCTCGCGCCTTACGACAGTTACATTATGTCCGGCAAGCCAGCGAGAAAGAAGAATCAAGTCGGCAATACATACATTACCGTCGCCGTTTAGGTCTGCGGCATAGCGGCAGAGAAGGTATACGTCTTGCCCAACAATATATCGCGCAAGAAATGTAGCGTCTGCGGAGGTTACTCGTCCGTCGCCGTTTATGTCTCCCGTTGCTGTAATGGTTTCGCCAACCACCATCACATACACATTAAGCGGCTCGATTTCAATCTCATTTCCTGTGGCATCCCGCGCAGTTGGGGTTATGGTTATGGGATGAAACCCTAACGCCGCACCGCCGGTATGCTGTTTCTGAAAATGTTATTTCCGTGGTCGCTTTTGATAACAAAATCTTCGCCATTATACCGCGCCACAAATCCGCCGTTTAATATGTTGCCGCTTAAATTACCCCAGCGAGTAGGCACGGCATAATCATTATTCCCGACAGGTTTGGTTGAAATCGCGGCAGGGCTTGTCGTAATTGCAGATACGCCCCCGCCAACGACCGGCTCACTTTCGTAATCACTGTAGGATTGCGCCGTCACAGGTAAAACACCCACAAGCATTACAAATGCCAGTACGTAGGCGATAAAACGCCCAAATCTTTTTCTTTGCATAACTTTGGCTCCTTTCTGAACCATGGATTAAATTTATTTGCGGTGCTGAATAGCCAGTTTGTTTCCGTCCATGTCAATGAAGTGAGGTCTTCCCTCTGCCCGAATAATGGCAAATCCCTCTTGAAAATCCCTCACGCTATTAGCTTGTATGGTTATCATGTGTTCGCCTTGCGTGTTAATGCTTATGAAAGTATTATCATCTCCACGTATCCATGCCCTCCCCTCTGAAAGTCTGGTTCTATCTATCGCACCGGGAGACGCAGACACATCTGCCCTAAACGGCTCAAATTGCGGGTTGCCTTCCCTGTCTATAATCGTAACAAACCGTACTCCGCCTTCATTGAGAAGTGATAAAAAAGCATAGTCTCCATCAAAAACAGGAATGTCAATTCTACGAATATCGGCAGAAGTTGATTGCAATAATGGGATATCGCGGAATTTATTATCGTGAATGTCATAAACACTGAGGAAATGATTTCCCGTGACTAAATCAAAGTTATTGCCGGAGAACGTCAAGTTATTAATGAAACCAATGAGGGCCGCATCCCTCTGATTTCCCCAAGTACCGCGGCTGTCCAATATTTCCGTAATAAACACGCCCCAATCAAAATTTACACGGTGAGATGTTCCATCGGATGAAATTATGTGTGTCCCAAGGGATAAATCATTTCTACTATTACGGTTAAGACAGGTCAGCACTAAGAGTAGCGAATCATTGCCAACTTCCATGCGCGCCGGGGTAACATGGTCAGCCCTAAAGACTTCTTCCATCGTGTATATGTTCAACACCAAAACCTCACCGTTGATAATCGTCCGACCGGAAATTTCATGGCGGCTTACTACCATCAAGTTGCCGAAAATGTTGCTGCCGGGTAAGGTTGGACGGGCGGAAGGTCGCAATCTCCAATCGGTGCTTAATTCCTGTACCCATTCACCTGCATTATTCAGTAGCCCGTAGTATGTTTCGCTTCTGTCTATGGTTTCAATTTGTCGCTGAACCCAGATATACCCACCCGCAACGCGGGAAATTCTATCAAACCGAGGGTCGTCATTGTTTGCAACAACATTTCCCGTTCTATCTATTACAGTTCCATCGGGAAGACTAGACAATCCATTAACAAAAGGATTTCTTGGTCTGCTATCAACGAAGAACAGGATTTCACCTTCTGTGTTTATTGCTGCCCAGCTTATTGGGGTTTCGTGTGCGTCGTCAACATTGGGTGTAACTTCTACCCATGCAATCCCGTCACTAAAATCCTCTGCGGAAAGTAGTGTATAGAAAATTACAACTTCTTCGGGTTCTTCCGGCTCATATTCCTCTTCTTGAATTTGAACCGTTGCAGGGCTTGGCGTTGGAGTCGCGTCCATTGCAAAATTGGTTTGAATCGGTAATTCTTCTGCGGGTTGATAATCGTTGTTGCGTCCCCCGCAAGCCGCAAGCATTATGGTTGAAATAACCATGATTGCAATAACAAATCCGTTGCTTTTTTTGATGCATTTGAAATTTTTGTACATACCCTTATCCCTTCCATTGCGCACTGCGCATTTTTTATTTAAAACCACCAACGCGAAATATAAAAACGCGCAGTGAGTTTTTGTAAAACCTATTTTTAAAACACTGGCGGTTTTTTTATGCCGAAAATTTGTAAAAGTCTTAGAAACGTTCCCAGTGACTTTTCCGTAAAGTTTGTTATGATTTTCATCAAGCAAGGCGTAGGATGTAACACAATATCCATTGTGTTACATGGGCGCAAATGTAGTAAAAATCGGCATTAAAAAAGCGAAGACGGTTTTCATCTTCGCAAAAGTTCAAATTATGTACAGCTACAACCCCGATTTTTCGGGGGCAAATCCAGTTCACGTAACACAATGGATATTATGTTACATGAAAAAATCCAATTCCGTAGGAGGAAAAAATTATGGCACTCACAGAACCAATCCGCGACCCAAAACAAGTAAGGGCATTTCTTGCGTACTACCGCAACCTTGG
>WQSG01000007.1 GCA_009788055.1 Defluviitaleaceae bacterium
TATGCAGAATAATTTTATAGCATCCATATGCTGCCACAATGCGAAAATGTAATGATGTCAATGATTGGATATTTCGATAACGGGGCAAAATAAGCGAGTCATGCGACATGGGGAGGCTTGCTTGCCTTCGATTAAACTGAAGCAACACGGGGCAACGTGGCGCGACACGCAGGGGATTCCGCAGTGAGTCTCTTTGCCGTTGGTGCGTGTTTTGCATTATATAATGGGGCAACAATCCAGTGGATTAAGNGATTCGACAGAGNTATCATGTTCCTGCAAGGGGGAACATGCCNTGCAAAATAGCGAAAGGGGGATGGATATTATGTGGAGCAAAGGCGAAATTAACGGTTACAAATACGAAGTTAAGCACTATGGCGAGGGTTCGCATTACGGCATAGACGGGGGCAAGGTTTCCAAGCTGGCGATATATAAAGACGGAAAATGGGTTTACAACTATGACAGAGGCTTGGATTTTGATAAACTTGACGGGGCTGGCAAAGCCGCTTATGTTGAAATTCTTAATTGATACAATTGAAAAATCCTCGCATATAAGGTTTGCGGATTATAAAGAATGCATATATAATAGGAAGCGGAGGTGACACTAATGACTCTTATGACATCTGACTCATCAAATACATTTACAGAAGAACAAGTCAATTTTATTTCTCAAAGTGTTGTAAATACAGCACAGCAGATTTGTGGAGATAAATTGCGCGACGTCATCTTGTACGGCTCGTATGCCAGAGGTGATTATAAGGACTGGTCAGATATGGACATCATGGTGCTTGCCGATGCCAATGACATGGAATGCAAACAAATGGACAAACAAATAACGGAAAATCTTATGGATTTAATTTATCAAGCAAATCTCCTTTTATCTGTTATTGTTACGCCATATACACACTTTGAACGCATGAAGAAAGACTATCCCCTGTATAGGAATGTAGAAAACGAGGGGAAGCGTTTATGCTCACCGATAACCGCATAGCTTTGGCGCAAGTACGCATTGACCACGCCAAAGAAGATTTGCTTACTGCAGAAGAGAATTACAAAAATAAACGATATAAAGCGGTAAACAACCGTGTGTATTACGCTATATTCCACTCGATTCGTGCGATATTAGCCTTGGATGGCGTTGACTTCAAATCCCACAGCAGTGTTTTGGGGTACTTTAATAAAAATTATATTCATACAAACATTTTAGACCGCTCTTTAGGCAGTGCTGTGGTTTGGGCTTCGAAGGCTCGAAATGACAGCGATTACAATGATTTCTACACTATAATACCGGAAGATGTCAAAAGCAACATTGAATCTGCGCGTGTTTTATTTTCTGCTGTTGAGGAATATATAGAAAAACGATTGAGTGCCGAGGGCGATAGTGACCCCATTTAACTCCTGTGCGATAATGAAGGTGTGTCTTGTGTTGAATGAAGCTGAAAAACGTGGATGGGATGCAGTAGATGATGCCGCTGAACGCGCCGGAGGGTATTTGGCAACGCCTAAACGTCCGCTTGTGATTGAGTATGATTACAGGGCTATGACTAAATACTGTGCTGAAAAAAATATCTCAAAAATGGAATTGACAGAAGATGAGTTGAAAATGTTTGAGTATGAAGAGCCTTTAGCTTACGCTTAACATCAGCAGTTATGGACAATCTGCCCCACATATGCTTGTAAATAAGCTGTATGTGGGGCATTTTTGTATCAAGCATCCATAAATATGTTATAATTTACCAGTTGAAATGTTTTTATTGGCAGGAGATGTTTTTTACCGTGACAACCAAACTTGGAAAATATATTCACTTTGAAGGCAACGAATACGAAGCCGCAAATGTTACCACTCATAGCGAAACACACGAAGAAAAAGTAAAATGTGGCGAATGCACCGAGCAACGGTTTGTTCCCTTCGATGCTCAAGCGGTCGAGAAGCACTTGAAAGGGGAACTGACCATCGGCGTATACCCCATGTTCCCCGATGAAACGTGCCGCTTCCTTGCCTTCGACTTCGATGCGAAGGTATATGCCCCTGCGGAACTGCGCCGCGACGTTTCCGCTATTCGCGAGGTGTGCGCCGAATTGGATATTTGTATGGCAGTAGAACGCTCTCGTTCCGGCAAAGGCATTCATTTTTGGATTTTCTTTGCGGAAAATACCCCTGTAAATATTGCACGTAAATTTGGAAGTGGTATTATAACCTACGCCATGAACAAGCACCATGAACTGCCATTCAAAACATATGACCGCCTCATTCCAACCCAAGATAGTCTACCAAAAGGCGGCTTTGGCAATTTAATTGCCCTGCCATTGCAAAAATATCCGCGCAAGCATGGCAATAGCGTATTTGTAGATGATAATTTTAACCCATATGCCGACCAATGGAATTATCTGCACAATGTCAAAAAGTACACGATTACGGAAATAGAAAAATTTATCAGACAATTAACGCCGGACGGAGAATTAGGCGAACTGCACAGGATGGAAACCTCTTATGCAAGCCTCGGAGCATTTTGACTCTATGGAAACTTTGAAGCTGTGGTACGAAAAGAACAAACACGAATACATCTTTATAAATGAGTATGACGAAGAAAAATCGTTTGACGGATTTCTAGCCGATATTCACAAGCGCAAAGATGACCCAAATTTGAAAGAAGGAACACAGGGAAAATGTGCCGCCGGTTTCAGATGGGAGTACCGAAAATTTTCGTAAATTATAGGGAAAATATGCGGGATTTATCGTCTTAAAGAGGCTCAACCTTGCAACAGCTTGTATACGGACGCGGCTACAAATCGCAAACACCGATATCTGTGATAAGTTTAACGCAACCATCGCAGATTCCTGCAAGTACGCCTGTGAAGCCGTTACCGGAAAGGCCGCCGGATTTTGTAAAAATTGTTACTGTTTGGCCGATATAGCGAGCCATGCTTTCGATTAAACATCCACTCATGGTTAATCCTCCTTTTTTTTCGATGATAGTACATACTGCCGCAGTTGCCGCCGGAAGGGGCGTTTACGTTCTTGCCCCCAATTTCTACCGGCGACTAATCTATGGCAAAGGAACAGTGCTTGTTCCTAGTTACATACTATGGCGGGGTGTTCGTTTGTGTTACAAGCTATGTAAAAATGTGCTATATTTGTATCATTCAGAAAAAAGGAGGCGATAAAATGGCGGACAACCCTCACAAAGGACATCGCGAAAGAATGCGCAACCGCTACCGCAGTGAAGGACTGGACGGCTTTGCCGACCACGAAGTGCTGGAGCTTTTGCTGTTTTATTGCTACCCGCAGTGCAACACAAACACTCACGCGCACAGAATGCTAAAAGAATTCGGCTCGTTGCACAACTTATTTGAAACCGATGTTGAAACCCTCATGAGCACCCTAAAATGCACCGAGAACATAGCCGTTCTTCTAAACTTCATACCCGCGCTTGCAAACCGTTACGGCAAAAGCAAGTGGGCGAAAAAAACGCTAATCGAAAATGAAACCATCGCAGGCGAATACGCCCTAAACCTATTCCTTGGCGAAATAGACGAAAAATTTTACGTCCTCTGTCTTGGCAAACAATATCAACTAATCAACACCGTTCTCATCTCCGAAGGCACCGTTGACGAAGCCGCCGTTTACCTGCGCGAAATAATGTCTGCCGCCCTAAAAAACAACGCCACCGCAGTAATCCTCACACACAACCACCCCGGCGGCACAGCCAAACCATCCAACCCCGACATCTCCGCAACCCGCCAAATAATCGACAGCCTCGCCTCCGTAAACATAGACGTCCTCGACCACATAATAGCCGCCGGCGACACATACTACTCCTTCGCCGCACGGCGGAAACACGTACGGGGGTATTATTAAAAGAAAGACCTCGGGGGTTTCACACCCGAACCCCCACAAGGGATTTCATCCCTTGACCCTATCTTTGAAAACCGCGTATGCGGTTTTCAGGTTAAAGTTTTTTGTCGAACTTTTTTTCAAAAAAGTTCGTGGGGGTGTGGGGGCAACGCCCCCACGATATCTTTATTCGCAATAGCCTCCTCTTGTGCGATTTTTAGAATGTCCAAGTCGCGGTAGAGGTTGGCTATTTTGAATTCGGGGAGACCGTGCTGGCGCGTGCCGAAGAAATCGCCTGCGCCGCGCTGTTCCAGGTCTAGTTCGGCAAGGCGAAAACCGTCGGTGGTTTGGGTCATGGCGTTCATGCGGGAAGTGGTTTGTTCGTTTTTGGAATTGGTTATGAGAACGCAGTGGGATTGGGCAGTGCCGCGCCCAACGCGCCCGCGAAGCTGATGCAGTTGCGACAGTCCGAAACGCTCTGCGTTTTCTATTACGATTAGTGTCGCGTTGGGTACGTGTACGCCAACTTCGATTACGGTGGTGGAGATGATTACGTCTGTTTTTCCGGCTTTGAAGTCGTCCATGGTCTGCTGTTTTTCGGCGGGTTTCATGCGCCCGTGCAGATATGCTATTTGCAAGGAGGGCAGGGCTTCGCGCAGTTCGTTTGTGTACGCGGTTACGTTTTGCAATTCGGTTTTGGTGGGCGCAGTGTCTTGATTTTCTTGTATTGCGGGGCAAATTACATAGGCTTGTCGGTTTTGTGATGTCTCTTTTAATATGAAGTTGTTGATTCTTTCGCGGTATGAAGAATTGACGCAATATGTTTTTATCGCTTGCCGCCCCGGCGGATATTCGTCGATGACGGAAATATCCAAATCACCATAGAGAATCAGCCCCAACGTGCGCGGAATGGGCGTTGCCGTCATAACCAAAACGTGCGGCGCATATTCGTCGGGCGAACCTTTTTGCGTCAACGCCAACCGCTGGTTTACGCCGAAACGGTGCTGTTCGTCGGTGATGCACAGGCCAAGACAAGCGTATTCCACGCCGTCTTGGATAAGCGCGTGTGTGCCGATTATTATTTTCGCGCTACCGTCTTTTATCTTTGCCAACGCTTCGCGCTTTGCTTTTGCCGTAAGACTCCCCGTAAGAAGAACCGCCCCAATACCTCGCGGCGCGAAAAGTTTTTCGCATTGTACAAAATGCTGGGTCGCAAGAACATCTGTGGGTGCCATCAACGCCGTCTGATATCCGCTTTGCGCCGCAAGATACGCCGCCGCAAACGCAACCGCCGTTTTCCCGCTTCCCACGTCTCCCTGCACCAACCTGTTCATGCGTATTCCGCAGGAAATATCTTTCGCAATCTCCGCAAGAACACGCGCTTGCGCCCCTGTCGGCGCGAACTCCAGCCACTCCAAAAAAGGCGCGTAATCCGCACACGAAAACACAATCCCCTTCTGCGCCTTCACAACCTCCTTTATCTGCAAAAGCGCGACCTGCATGAAAAATAATTCCTCAAAAACCAATCTGCGCCGCGCATGGTGAAACATCTCATCCGTCTCCGGAAAATGAATATTGCGAATTGCCATCTCCCTATCGCACAAATCATATTTTTCCCTTAACTCCCGCGAAATGTTCTCCTCGAACAATCCCCCTGTTAAAGTTTTTGTCGAACTTTTTTCAAAAAGTTCGTTGGGGTTCGGGGACAAAGTCCCCGAGAACTTTAGTGCTTCATAAATCAATGCACGAAAAGTTTTCTGCGAATACAGCTTGGGAACGGTGTAAACGGGTACTATTCTCCCGCCGGAAAGTTCGGTTTCGCCTGCGGCCTCGTAGTCGGGCGATTGCATTTGCAGGATTGTTCCTTGTTCGCGAATCTTCCCCGTAAAAAGGTATTCGCCGCCCTTCTTGAAATTTTTTTTGAGATATGGTTGGTTGAACCAGATTATTTCTAAAGTGCCTGTGTGGTCTTTTATTTTCAGCTTGGTTACGGTGAAACGCTTTAGCGTGACACACTCCGGCTCAAACGCAACAATGCCGCGAATTGTATTCACGGCATCGGGAATAAGCTCCGCAATGGTTTTTACATTACTGCGGTCGTCGTAATCACGGGGGAAATGTTCCAGCAAATCTGCAACGGTAAATATCCCCGCAGATTGCAAAGCGTGGGCACGTTTCGCGCCCACGCCTGAAAGTTCTGTTATAAACATATTTACTCCACAGACAAAATGAAACTGTAAATCGGTTGGCCGCCGTCGTAAAGTTCCAGTTCTACTTGCGGATATTTTTTTGTAACGTATTCGCCAAGTTCTTCGGCGTCTTTGGCTGTCGCGCCTTCGCCGTGGAAAATGGAAACAATGTCCCCGCCGTTTTTAAGCATATGGTCAACCAAGGCGCGGGCGGCAGTTTTCAGATTGCGTTTTACCAAAGCGATATCGCCGTCGTAAATGCACAGGAAATCGCCCTCTTTTATTTTTTTGTCGTCCAGAACGGTGTCGCGAACGGCTTGGGTAATTTGGCCGCAGTGGGCGACTTCCATGGCTTCGTTCATGGCTTCAAGATTTTCCTCGGGGCTTGCGGTATTGTCGAACGCGACAAGACAGGCAACGCCCTGCGGAATATTTTTTGTGGCGGCAACGCCTGTTTTTTTGCCCTTAACAAGCTTGCCCGCCTGTGACGCCGTTAGGGTAATGTTTTTGTTATTTGGCAAAATTATTACATAGTCGGCGTTTACGCGCTCTGCGGCGCGGGCGATATCTTCCGCGCTGGGGTTCATGCTTTGACCGCCCTCTATTACAATGTCTGCGCCAAGGCCTTTAAAAAGCTCTGCCATTCCCTTGCCCGAAACTACAGCCACAATACCGAGCGGTTTCGGCGGTTCGTTGCTGGTAGAAAAGTCCGTTGTAAGTTCGGCGTTTTGAGCCTTCATGTTGTCGATTTTTATGTTAATAAGCATTCCGAATTTCAATGCCTTTTCCATCGCCTTGCCGGGGTTATTTGTGTGAACATGAACTTTAACCAGCCCCATATCTTCAATTACAACAACGGAATCGCCAATGGTAGGCAGATAATCACGCAAGACTTCTTCCGCGTTATGAGAATGTCCTGTCGGGTGGGTTTGCGAAAGTTCAACAAGAAATTCCGTGCAGTATGCAAACTTGATATCATCGGGGTTTATCGTGCCCGCAGTCGTACCTTCCGCCGATTCCGAAGGTGCTTCCAGAAGTTCAATGTCCTCGTGAATAGAAAGAGACTTCAGCGCACCTTTGAAAAAACATACAATGCCCATTCCGCCCGAATCCACAACGCCCGCTTGTTTCAGCGCGGGAAGCATCGAGGGTGTACGCGCCAGCATTTGGTCGGATTTTTCCACTACGAATTTTAGGCACTCGTGTATATCTTTTTCATCGAAAGCGATTTCGTGGGCGGCTTCGGCGGCGGCTCGTCCAATCGTAAGCATTGTGCCTTCCTTGGGTTTCATTACCGCTTTGTATGCCATTTCCGCCGACTTTGCCAACGCAACCGCAAGGTCTTCGGAATTCGCAACCGTTTTGCCCTCCAGCCCTTTCGCAAAACCGCGAAAAAGCTGCGACAAAATCACACCCGAGTTGCCCCGCGCTCCACGTAACGCACCGTTAGACGCGGCTTTTGCCACGTCCGCAATATTGGGCGTTGCTTGCGCCATTGCTTCCTTCGCCGCCGCTCTCACCGTATGCCCCATATTGGTTCCCGTATCGCCGTCCGGCACGGGGAACACGTTAAGCGCGTTAAGCGACGGCGTGTTTTCCGTAATCTCATTCGCGCCGGCAACAAACATATTTTTTAATACTCTGCCGTCTATGCTAATCAATCCCACGGTTTTATACCCCCTGCTCTGCGCGCACGCTTTCTATATATATATTCACTTCGCGCACCTTCATGCCAACACTCTCTTCCACTTTGTACCGCACATTGCTTTGCAAAGTGTCCGCTATCGCCACAAGGTTTGTTCCGTAGTCCACTATTATATGAAGCTGTATTACCAGCTCGCCGTTCTCCAGCGTTTTAAGCACCACGCCTTTGTTAAGGCTTTCAATCTTCAACAGGTTCACCAACCCGTCACGGATACTCTTCGCCGCCATTCCAACCACGCCGCAACATTCCATCGCCGCCAAACCCGCTATCCGCGAAATAACTTCATTCTCAATCCCAATCGTTCCGTTCTCCGTCTTGATTTTTGATTGCATTGTCGTAACCTCCCTATTGCTTGCTTTGTTGTTGTGTATATTATACACTGTGTTACAGTTATATTACAATACTTTCCGAAAGAGGCTGACATATGCCCGGTTTTTTAACGCATTGCATAGCCGGAAAGGCGGCATTACAGGCGGTTTCTGCGGAGATTCGCGAGAAGATTACAGCCGAAGAGCGGCTATATAATTTGGGAACGCAGGGGCCGGATATTTTTTTCTATTATCTGCCGGGGCAGGTGCGGAAGCGTTCGCGGGGGATAGCGCAAGAGATGCACGGGTGTGGGCTTGGGCTGTTTTTGGCGTACATGGCAAAGTTGGCGAAGCTTGCGCCGCCGCAGGAGCAAGACACGATTTTTGCATACACGGCGGGATTTTTGATGCACTACACGGTGGATTGTCATGCGCACCCGTATGTGTATGCGCGGGCGTTTGTTAAGGACGCGCCGAAAATAAAAAACAGTGCGTTGCACAGGAAATTTGAAACGGCAATAGATGTTTCTCTGTTAAAGTTGGTGAGCGGAAAAAAACCTGCGGGCATTAACCAGTGGGAGCTTATTAACGCACCGAAAAGCGGGCTTTGCATTGCGGCAGAAGCGTTAAGCCACGGCATTTGTGCAATTTATAACAGGAACGTACCGCCCAAAGTGACACGGCGGGCACTGCAATTTACCATAAACGCAACGCGGCTTTTGCAGTCTAAAAACGGGCGGCGCAAGCGTTTTATGGAGATTGCGGAAAACTTGGTTGCGGGCGAAGCAATGGCGTCGTGCATCATTCATATGCAGGAAGTCCCCGACGAGGACGATTATCTGAACCTGAAAAAAACCGAGTGGCAAGCACCATGGTCTTCGGAAGAAGAAAAATACACAGACAGCTTTATGGAGCGTTACAGTGCCGCAGTGGAAGAAGGCGCGGAGCTAATCGAAACAATGCACTCATACATTTACGGCGATTTGCCGTTTGAAGTTCTGACAGAAAAACTGGGCAATCGCTCATTGAAAACGGGGCTACAGTGTGCTTAGCGTAATTGTAATCGGCGGCGGGCCGGCGGGAATGCTTGCGGCGGGAACAGCCGCAGAGGGCGGCGCGAAGGTCACGCTGCTGGAGAAGAACGAAAAACTGGGAAAGAAACTGCACATCACGGGCAAAGGGCGTTGCAATATCACAAACGATACAGACGTTCGCGGCTTGCTTGACCACGTTGTAACAAATTCGCGGTTTTTAAACAGCGCGTTTTACACGTTCGACAGCCACGCACTTATGTCGTTTCCTGCATTTGCGGATGTGCCGTTTAAAACGGAACGCGGCGGGCGTGTCTTTCCGCAAAGCGACAAGGCAGACGACGTAAATCAAGCCCTTGCAAAATGGTTGGGCGAAGTTGGCGCAACCGTTCGGCTTAAAACCGAGGTGCAAAAAATTTTACATGAAAACGATTCTTTCACCATAACCACGGCGGATAAAATATACACAGCCGATGCGGTAATCATCGCCACGGGCGGGCTAAGCTACCCGTCAACAGGCTCTACGGGCGACGGATACGCCTTTGCAAAAAAATTCGGGCATACCATTATCGAAACCGCACCCGCCCTTGTTCCCCTTATCACGGCAGAAAAATGGGTTTCTTCGCTGGAAGGTCTTAGCCTGAAAAATGTTTGCCTAACCGCAAAAAATTCTGAAACCCTATACGAAGAAACAGGCGAAATGCTTTTCACCGCGAAGGGCGTAACGGGGCCGCTTGTTCTGCGGGCAAGTTCGTACTTATGCAACGCGCTTGCAGGCGCGAAACTCCTCATAGACCTAAAACCCGCCCTCTCCCACGAGCAACTTGACGCCCGCATTCTCCGCGATTTTTCCGAAACAAAAAACCGTAACTTCGCAAACTCGCTGGACAAGCTTCTCCCAAAACGGCTAATCGAAACCATAATCTCGCTCTCGGAAATTTCGCCCTTCACAAAAGTACACACCATCACCCGCGCACAACGCCAAACCCTAATCACGCTACTAAAATCCCTACCCCTCACACCCACCGCTACCGCAGGTTTCCGCGAAGCCGTTATAACTCGCGGCGGCGTCTCCACCCGCGAAATAAACCCCTCAACCCTAATGTCCAAACTTCAACCCGGCCTTTTTTTCGCCGGCGAACTCATAGATACAGACGCAAAAACAGGCGGCTACAATCTGCAAATCGCGTTTTCTACAGGGCGACTTGCAGGGCTGTCGGCAATCGAATTTTTAGAAAGATAAGACCGTGGGGGCTCCGCCCCCACACCCCCGCAAGGGACTTCGTCCCTTGACCCTATCTCGAAAACCGCGTACGCGGTTTTCAGGTCAAAGTTTTTTGTCGAACTTTTTTTCAAAAAAGTTCGTAGGGGTTCGGGGGCAACGCCCCCGAGGTCTTAAAAAGGAGTGAATTAATTATGAAAAAAGGATTCGCAATTGCAATTGACGGGCCGGGCGGCGTTGGAAAAAGCACGGCGGCGCGGCTTGTTGCGCAGGAATTGGGCATGGCGTATATCGACACGGGCGCGATGTACAGGGCGGTCGCGCTGTACCAGATTGAAAACGGGATTAATATGTATAATGACGAAAAGCTGGAACGGTCGTTGAAGGATATCGCGCTGGAGATTGTAAATGACGGCGGTGTGCAAAAAATATTGCTTAACGGGCGCGACGTTACGGATTTGATTCGCACGCAGGAGGTTTCGGAAGGGGCATCTGTGGTGGCGGCTAATTTGCGTGTGCGGGAAAAATTGGTTGCACAGCAAAAGCAAATGGCGGCGGCGGGGCGCGTTGTGATGGACGGACGCGACATAGGTACGCACGTTTTGCCGTGGGCGCAAATAAAAATCTACTTAGACGCACCGCCCGAAATTCGCGCCCAACGCCGCGTTCTGGAACTTGAAGAAAAAGGCCAACCCGAAGACTACAAACACATTTACGCGGGCATAGTGGCTCGCGACAAACGCGACAGAAGCCGCAAGCACAACCCGCTTATTCAAGCCGAGGACGCGGTATATCTAAGCACCGCACAAAACGAGTCGCCCAAGGACACCGCACGGGATATCGTAAATATCTACGAAGAGAGAGGGTATTAGAGGATGTTTTACAAAACGTGCAGGGTAATCGCATGGATTATAGGTCACATAATATATCGGTTTGAAGTAACGGGGCGCGAAAACATACCAAAAGACGGCGCGTTTCTGATATGCGCAAACCATATCCACGCCTTCGACCCAATTGTTCTGGGGATTTTCACCAAGCGCATACCGCGATTTATGGCGAAGAAAGAACTCTTCAAAACGCGGCTGTCCAACTGGTTTTTCCGCAATTACGGCGCGTACCCCATAGACCGCCAAGCCGCCGCAGACATGACCGCTTTCCGCACAACCATGGACATACTAAAAAGCGGCGACGGTCTTATCATCTTCTCCCAAGGCACACGCATGAAAGACTTTGATAACGCCAAAAGCGGCGTTGCCGTATTCGCACTAAAAAGCGGCGCACCAATAATCCCAACAGGCATACGCGCAAGTTACAAACTTTTCTCCAAAGTCCATGTCCACTACGGCGAACCCATCACCATGGACGAATACGCGGGCGAAAAAGTAAAAACAGAACTGGTAGAAAAAGTCATGTCGAAAGTCATAGGTAGCGTTACAAAACTTGCCGCAGAGCCGAGTTGATGGCGTAGAAAACCTCGGGGGCGTTGCCCCCGAACCCCCACAAGGGGGACATTGCCCCCCTTGACCCCCAAAATAAAAACCGCGCATTTGCGCGGTTTTTGATTTCACTATAGCGTTTAGATTTTACTCCTCTGCATATTCACACAAAACCTCCGGGATTTCACCGATGTGAATGGCGAACGTCACGAGGTATGGCGCGGGTGAAGCGGGTGCGTTCGGGACGGAGGGGGATTGCGGTGCATAGATTTGTACGAGGATTGGCATTTCGCCTGTGATGTCCCAGTATTCCGCGCTCCAACCAAGGTATTCGAGGATGTAGCGCAGATCTCCTATATGGAAGCATATGCCGTTTGTGCTGTCATATCCGAGGGTGTAATCGCCGCCGTTGTCGTCTGTGTCGTCGGTATCATCGGAGTCGTCTGTTCCGTCGCCGTTATCTGCGGGCGGTACGGGGCTTCCGTTATCGTAATCGTCATCGAGTGAGGGAACGAAGGGCAACAATGATGCAGGGAATTCCATATCAGCGCGGGCGTGGTTGTTGATTAGTGTGCCTATGCCAAACCCGCCTGAAAGTCCTACGTTCATGCCAACAATTCTTGAAACGGTCGCGCCTGAAAGAATCGGGTTTAACGCAACGCTGTGGCGAATTTCGCCCGTGTTAAGACCTGCAATGCCGCCTGTCGCACCAACGGTTGCAAATGCTGCGCCGCTTGCAAAGCTGTAGCTTATTGCAGAACCCGCGCCGTTGAAACCGACCAAGCCGCCCAAACCACCTTCGGTTAGGTTGATTGCGTAACGCGTAACCGTGCCTGTTGCGTAGGTGTTGGTGATTGTTGCGTATTGCGTTGTGTAGGTGTCGTCGTACGGTACTTGCGCGCCGTCGCTGAAGCCTATCAACCCGCCAACTGCCGCACTGCCTGTTACGTGACCCGTGGCAAAGCTTGAAGATATTGCACCGCCAAGGTTTGCGCCAACAAGCCCGCCAACGCGAGAGCCTGTGCCCAGTACGTTGCCTGTTGCAAAGCTGTTTACGATAACGCCTAGGCTGTTTGCACCTACCAAACCGCCTACGCTTCCGTTTCCGCTAATGTTTCCTGTTGCGTGGCTTGCTTCTATTTTACCGCTGTTTTCGCCGGCAATGCCGCCCACGCCGTTGCTTGCGCCTGTTGTTACATTGCCTGTTGCAAAGCTGTTTACGATTTCTCCGCCAAAACAGTTATTTCCAACCAAACCGCCAACTTGGCTACGAACGCCCATTCCGAATACGTTGCCGCTTGCAGAACTGTCTGCAATAACACCGAAACGATTTTCTCCAACCAGTCCGCCAACGGATTGGTCGCCGATTACATATGACGATGTTGCGCTGTTGCTAACCGTTGCACGACGGAATTTGTATGCTTCATATTCGTCATCAAAAGCGTAGAATCCGCTGTTTACACCCGCGATACCACCGACAAAAACCATGCCGTTTATATCGCCGCCGGCGTAACTGTCTTTAATTATCCCTGCGTTTATCCCTGCAATTCCGCCCACTGCACCGGCGTATTTACCTCCTGTGCGCATATAATATCCATAAAAATACAGTTCTGCTTGGGTCACATTTACCAAGGACGTAACATTTTCAATCAGTCCCATATTAAATGCAGTCAACCCGCCCGCGTCTATGCTGAACGCGAAATACCTATAATGAACATAGTCACTGCGGAGTTCTTGATACCATTCGGGAAAACTTGCAAATAATTCCAGATAGGGATACACCGTAATGTTTCCGTCAACGTTAAGGTCGCGTACAACCGCGTCAATGCCAATATGACCGAACAACCCCGCACCTGCCCCCGGGCCTGTTACTTCCCACTCGTAAGGGCAGTATGGTGCAGATGCTGTCATGGAAAAATCCACCGTGATAGTGTAATCCGCGCCGTCGAACACGCCGCCGAGTTCGCCGAGGCTTGTCGCAGGAACGCCCTCGATTTCGATATCCGCGCCCAACACGAAATGCCTTTCTGCGCAGTACATATATGCCGCCATCCAGTTAATGCACTCTTGCGTCAAAAGCACGAACGGGTCTTCTTCCGTTCCCGTGCCGTAACCTGAGGGCGGGGCTATTTCGTCGTTGTCGCAGGTGCAGTCGTCACATTCATCAGTAGGAGGCGGTGTTGGGGATGGCGTAGGTCTTGGGCCTGTGAAACCGCTTCCGCCGCCTCGGCTTCCACCGCCACCCGCAGGTGCTGAAGGCGCAGAGGGTGCGGACGGTGCCGCCGCAGGTGTGCCCGGCATTGGAACAACCGCCGCCGCCACTTGGGCTTGCACCGCCGCGATTGCCGCGTCTGCCACTTGGCGTTGCGCTTGCGCTTCGGTGGTACGCGCTTCAATCAGCGCGGGCAGTGCTTCAACCACTGCCGTCTCCAAAACGCCCGCGTCCATCAAATATGCCATGTTATCTTGAATCGCAACCAGCGTGAACAAATTTAACGCGCCAACATCAATCGCGCCAACCGCAGGTGCCGCGCCGCTCGCGCTTACGCTCATCTGCGAACCCGCAGGAAGCGGTTGCCCGTTCACTTCGCCCGCGCCTGAAAGCATTACGATTTCCACATTGCCTGCGCCCGCCGCGCTCATGGTATACAGCGTACCGCGTACCGTAAGCCCGACATTGCCAACGCGTGTTTCCAGCGTAGTGCCTTGGTCTTGCGTATCTGCCTTCACAAGCGCGCTTCCGCTTTGCACAGACAGTTGCAATCTGCGGCGCGTAGCACTTACCGCAACTCTACTATTCTGGTCCATTTTCAAAACAGAGATGGCATCCATCTGCAAATACAGATACGAATCCCGCCCCGTTGTAATCGTATTTCCCCTACTCAACCGTTGCCCGACACGCGGCGTCGCGCTTCTGCCGTTGCCCCTTGCCACGGTAACATTGTCGCCCTCCACGCGGTGAACGGTAATCACCCTTGCAGAATTTTCCGACGCGTACACATTCGCTGTAAGACCCAGCACCATACACGCCACCATAATCCATGCCACAACTTTTTTCATTTTCTTTTCCCCCATCTATTTATAAGTTTTAAGACCGCGGGGCTTTGCCCCGCACCCCACAAACTTTTTGAAAAAAGTTTGAACAAAAACTTTAAAATGGACTAGGAATTAAGCTGTGTCGCAATTCCAAGTTAAAGTTTTTGCCCCGCTTTTTTCAAAAAGCGGGTGGGGGTTCGGGGGAGACCCCCCCGAGAACTTAACCGCTAAAGCCGAATAATACGAATTACATTGTTGCCTGTGTCTGCGATATATAAATTCATGCCGCGAACTAAAACGCCGCGTGGCAGATGAAATTCGGATTGTGCGAGAGTACCGTCTGTGTGGTCGGCGTAGTGAGTACCCGCGAGGGTTGTGGAAACGCCGTCAATTGTTAGTGTGCGGATAAGATTGTTACCGCTGTCTGCAATGATGAGGGTATCGCCGAAAAGGGATAACCCAACGGGTATGCTGAACGCCGCGCTGTAGCTGTACGGCAAGAAGCTTTCTGCGAACCAGCCTATCGGCACTTCGTCGAAGTCGTATGTTTCGTACCACTCAACTTGGGAGGGAAGAAGAACTTGCCCGCCGATTGTGCGAACCTCACCGTTTTCTATTACGCGAATTAAATGGTTGCCCGTGTCTGCCACGAAGATTCTGCCGTCGGGGCAAACGGTGATACCCATTGGCGCGTTAAATAACGCCGCATCTGACGCACCGTCATAAAAACCGTACTCGCCCAATTGCCCTGCAATTGTTGTAACTTCGCCCGTGGGCGAAACCGCACGAATTGCATGGTTTAGCGTATCCGCAACAAAAAGATTTCCGCAAGGCGCGTACACAATCGCCGTGGGTTTGTTAAAGCCTTGCGCAAATGTGAAAACATTTCCGTCCGTTATTACACGAATTACGTCGTTGCCGCTGTCGGTGATAAAAATGCGACCTTCGCTGTCAATCGCGCCGTCGGTGGGGCGGTTGAACAGTGCGTCTGCAACTGCGCCGTCGGCGTGTGCGCCGTATGGAAAACCGTAATCATCATCGGGAAGAACCGTCCCCGCAAGGGTCGTGACTTCTCCCGTGGGCTGAATCACGCGGATTAAATTATTGTACGTATCTGCAATATACAAACGAACACTGTTTTCATTGCCGAAAATGCCGCTAGGCAGATTAAACTGCGCGTGAAAACCGTCTGCGTATCCCGGTATGCCCATGCCCGCGATTGTTCCGACCGCGTACACATTGCTTGGGCGCGTCACCATAACGGTGCGCGTTGCGGCATCCCAGTCTATTTCGTGGCCAACGCCTTCAACCACGGCACGAAGAGGAATCATTATTCTGCCGTTAAAGTTTTGCGCGGGAACTTCCAATGCATAAACCGCGCCGTTTACACTAAAGTCACCGCTGTCTTGTGTTACCACAACCGTTGCGTCATAGCGGGTTAGTGTTACCGACCGCGCAACCGCGTCCCATGTAACGGTAAAGCCCATTGCTTCAAAAACCCCGCGCACAGGCACAAGGGTTCTGCCGCTTACAAAAATCGGCTCTTGGTCTTGAAAAACAACGGGTTCGCCGTTAACCAGCACGGTTGCCGCGTTCATTATAATTGAGTCACTTGCAAACACAGCCGTTGGCGCAACAAGCAACAACGCCGCAACCACAAGAATTTTAACGAATTTCATTGGTAAACCAACTTCCTATTTTTTAATAATGAAGCGGTATACCAGAACCGCCAACGCCGCACCGATTAACGGCCCTAAGATGAAAACCCAAACGTCTGCAAGTGGCGCACCGCCCGCCAAAAGCGCAGGCCCGATACTTCTTGCAGGGTTCACGGAAGTTCCCGTAAGCGGAATACCCACAATATGCACAAATGTAAGCGTAAGACCGATTACAATACCTGCAACGCTTGCCATTTTTTCATTCGCCGTAACACATAAAATTGTGAGAAGAAAGATAAACGTAAGCACTACTTCAATTATAATGCCGCCCGTAATGCCGCCCGCGTTTGCCACGCCGTTAGAGCCTAACGCACCCGTCATGTCTTCAATTCCGAAAGAAACAAAAAGCGCGAGCAATGCCGCGGCAACAAGCGCACCAATAACCTGCGCTATCACATATCCTGCAAAATCCACTACGGAAAGCCGCTTGTCAAGCAACATCGCAAACGAAACCGCAGGGTTAATATGGCAACCGGAAACACTGCCGATAGCATACGCCATTGCCACAATCGAAAGACCAAACGCAAACGCCACAGCCAAATGCCCGCCGCCCGCTGCCGCGCCAAGAAAAACAGCACTTCCGCAGCCCATAAACGTAAGCACAAATGTACCCAAGCACTCTGCCGAATATTTTTTCACATTACTCATTTCCTACTACCTCCTGTGCTTTGAAGGGAAACACGCCCTTATATGGCATGAATTGTAACACTTATGCCGATAGTTTACAAGAGGGGAAAAAGTAAAAACCGCGCAAAATGCACGGCTTTGATTGCGGTAAAGAAACTTGGGCGGTATTGAACACAGGTTCTTAGAGGGAGCGTGGCATTAACGGCAACGGTCGCAGACGTCGTGCGGGCAGAGTGTTGGGAAGTGACCCGCCAACGCCCGTGCAAGACGGATAAGGTCGAGCGTATTCACAACGCCGTCGCAGTTTATATCTGCGGCGCGGCGGTCGAAGGTTACATACTGCCCCACCAAATACCGCGCAAGGAGCGTCGCGCTTGCGGAAGTTACGCGCCCGCTTCCGCCTGTATCGCCGATTCTTGCGGGCTGAACGCGCACTTCGCCGTTTATGGTGGAAATTTGCAGTTCTTCGTAATCTGTGTTTCGGGGGTATTCCTCACCTGTAAGCGCGTTTTCAAAAGTGACGGTTATTGGCAATCTGCGGTTGGTTTCCATATCATCACAAACGGAAAATGTTAAGGTTAGCAATGTGCCGTTGTGGGTGATGTTTGCCGTGCGCCCTGCCCAGCCCATGTATACATAATTGCCCACAGTGGATAAATCTTCCGGAGTTTCAAAGTTTTCGTACAGGCTGTGGTGGGATAAAGCGTAGCCCGTTAAGGTAAGTTCCGCAGGGAAATCCAAACGCATAAACATGGATGCAAAACCGGGATTGTTAGAAATGCGAACATGAACTTCCACCTCGTCACCCTGGTCTGCAAACGTCGTAGAGATGGTGAGAGCAGGCGCGGTTAGGTCAACGGGCGGCGCGGGAGCTTGTGAAATTTCAACGGTAATTTGCCTTTCTTCATAACCCTCAACATTGTATGCTCTAACCGTGAAGGTGAAATTTCCGCTTTGTGTTGGCGTACCTGATAACAACCCCTGTGCGTTAAGCGTCAGCCCCGTCGGCAAATCTCCCGTGTACGACCATGAGGGGGCGGGGTTGCCCGTTGCGGCAAAACGGAAGCTGTAATCTGTGTTTACCGCGCCGCTTGGTGCATTTGCATTTGTTATCACGGGGATGTTTTCATTTACGGGATACGAAACAATAAGAATTTCCGCACTGTAGGGCATTCCGTAAAACCTTCCGCGTAATGCGTAATCGGAAAGCCAGTATTCTTCGGGTAGGTTTATGCGGGTGTCACCGCCGATAAAATCCGTGCTTCCCATGATATGATGACTGTTTGCGGAAATTCCCGGGCCATACACAACAACCTGCCATTCAATGCCCGGAAGGGTTGGCCCCATAACACGCGCATTGTCGAATGAAATTTCTCCCGCAACCCTGTAAGATGGGGCTGTGATTCTAAAGCCTGTTGCGCCTGCGGCTGTCAGCGGCGCAATTGTCAAAAAGCTTTCGGATGTATTTACCGTGGGTTCTCCCAAGTACAAACTCATACCGGATATCGCGCCATAGTTTACGGGAACACCGTTTCGTGTGGCTTGCAGTCTGAATCTGATTTCATCGTTGAAGTTGAAGGTGTGCGGAGACGCTTCTGTTACGCTGAAACTGCCCACAGGTGTAACGGAAAGTGTGGTTAGCGTTTCGCGGGTGATTTCAACGGGATTGCTTTGTATGATTATAGGGTCGGTTGCATTTGCTACGATTGCCGTACCCACATACTCATTGTTGCGGTATACCCGCATTGCAATTTCATTTCCGAAACGTGCTTCAAATCCCGCTTCAACACTTAAAAGTACGCCTATATCCAGTCTGCGCAAACGGAATTGTGCGTCCGGATTAAGTGGGCGCGTTGCAAAGGAAAGCGAGCCGTCATTGTTAAATTCGTACATAGCGGGAACAAAAAAGTCATTGCGCCAATACATACCACCCCAGCCGAAAATATCGGTGTTTGCACCCTCACGCCCGGCTCTTGCCCTTGCGTTAACAATGCGCACACCCTCGGCGGGTACAATGCGGAAATTATCTGTAGAACTGAACATAGTCCCCGCAACCTGTTCGGAAATACGGATGGTGTGTTCCGCGCCGTTTAGCCAGCGGTTACTGTCTGAAAAATCTAACCCTGAGCTCCAATATTCCATGGGCAAATCATTTACGGCAACAGACCAACCGCCGGAGCGTATTGTTTGAAGCGCGACAGGGCCGGAAACTGCCAACCCGCTGTCCAAATCAAGGGACGCGACCACAAGCCCGCGTTCGCGCCATTCGCTTGCTTCATTGGTGCGTTCTGTCCAGTACGAGCCGGGCTGTGAAATGCGCACTTGTCTGCCGGGGTCGCGGTCTAAAACTCCCAGCGTACCGCTACCATGTGCATCCGGACCGGGAGGGGCTTGCCACGCCATGTTGCCGGAAACCGCACCAACATATACATCAATTGCCATATCCCCCGTAGTGGGCGAAAGTGCGGCGGGCATAAGCGATAACCCGTGGATGGTAACTTCCGCAGGGGTTGTTCTTGCGGTAAACGATGTACCTCTGGGGGGCATCGAAATGTAAAGGATAAGTTCATTTCTGTCGGTAAACGAGTTTGCAAACGGGTTGGATGTTGGCGCATTCCAGTGCCTGTTTGCCGGAACGTGCCAGAAAGAAGTGTCTACAACCGCAATGCCCCCAAAGGCATTAAAAGACTCGCGCCTATTGTTATTACCAAATGCTATATTACCTGTTGCAAAAACATCTTGCATATCCCAGTTAAACCCTCGGGGTGCAACCAACCGCACATGAAAGCCGTTGTTTGTGTGTACAGGGTCAGGGGAAAGAAACCTTCCAACAACGGCTTCTTCAATTTTTATGCCTGAAAGCCGTGCCGTGCTGGCTACGGGAACAATACTTTCCGTTCGTATATTCACACCGCTTCCCCAGCCTAGGAACATTTGCGCGTTTTCTACCAATGCAGTATTGGTAGGGAGCATACTCCCGCCGCCCTGCCGCAAAACAATGGACATTTCCGCATCAGATTGGCTTGCTCGTACTCCGCCAATGGTTACATCAATCCAGCCTTCAAGTGCGGGGAACTCACCTGAGATAGAACCATTTATGCTTGGCCACGCTGCCGCACGTTCTGCCCACGTTTGCGCACCGGCAAACAAGTCCAGCTGAATTTGCCGCCAAAATGTTTGATGTTGATATCCCATAGGAAAGTCCCAGTCACTTGGGGTTGCCCTCCAATTCCATCCATTTCGCCCGGGAGCGTTATAGTCCAAATATTCCCTATTATTTGGGTTGTTTGCAAGATTATTCATTTGAGAGAGGAAAATGGCAACACTACTGCCCGATTCCCCTTCCACGCGAAAGTTCGGACCGGCAGAAAAAGTTAATGTAACTGCCGAATTGCGGGTAAACCTAAATGTCTCAATTCCACCCCACGGAGACCGTTGAGTCCATTCCGCATCAGGGTCAAGACCGGGCGCAATAGGCCCGGCAAAACCAACCTCATGCGCACTCGTGCCGCCTGCAATCGTAAAGTCCAGCACTGCCATTGTGCCGTGGTCAACAACCAAGTTCGACAATGCTTGTGCGTCAATTCTAAATGTATAGCTGTCTACACCCCAAACAGGAGCGTTTCTTGGGTCACGCATTTCACCGGGGCGTGCCGCAATGCTCATTGCTTCAACTTCAATACACTCAAAATTTACCGCCGAGGGCGTGGTAACGGCAAAGCCTGTAAAGTTATCGTCCGCAATCGGATGGTAATAATCTGTCGGTTCTGCCGAAACAGGCATCCCTCCAACTACCATTACAAATGCCATAAGTACACACAAAACTTTTTTAAAGCCCTTGTACATTTTCTTGCTCCCTTCATTTTTTCGGCAAAAAATTACCGTATTTTATATTTAACGGCTCGTGAGTTACCCCAAAAACCGACACTGCCCACATATTGCAACCTTCACACAAAAGTTTTATATTAGTACAAAACCACCACACCATTACAGGAGGCGGAAATTATGGTAAGAAAAATTGAAAACAGGGAAATTATTACACTTGGCGAAGCAAGCGAAAAATATAACAACTGCCGTTTTGTATTTGTTTACACAGAGGATATCAACTACGGCGGCGAAGAAAGCAAGGGTTACGTAGCTTACACTTATGACAAGGAAAGTGAAATGCGGCAAATACCCAAAGATGATATAGGTGATAAAAGTTATGGTCATGACTGGGGCAGAAACTACGACCCGGAGCCTTATCCTGTTATAGGGGGCATTATTTATGGCAACGAGGGCTACTAGGCTTAGTGAAGACGGAAGGGCTATTTGTCGGATAGCGTTTAAACCGTATGAAAAATTGGTTAAACAATTAAAACCCCGCCCTCCAATTTTGCCGCCAATGTTTGCGAAAAGCACAGGCGGTTTTTTCATGCAAAATTTTTCAAAAGTCTTAGAATTGTTCATAGTGATTTTTCACCATTTTTTGCTATGCTTTTTATCAAGCACGGCGCGTGATGTAACAGAATATCCATTGTGTTACATTCGCGCAAACGCAGTAAAAATGGGCATTAAAAAAGCGAAGACGGTTTTCATCTTCGCAAAAGTTCAAATTATGTACAGCTACAACCCCGATTTTATGCGGGCAAATTCAACCCATGTAACACAATGGATATTATGTTACATGAAAAAAACTAATCTAAAAAATCCAATTCCGTAGGAGGAAAAAACCATGGCACTCACAGAACCAATCCGCGACCCAAAACAAGTAAGGGAATTTCTTGCGTACTACCGCAAGCTTGGGCAAACCCGCAACCAAGTTTTAGTAACCATTGCGCTACACACGGCCTTGCGCATTTCGGATATCTTACGCCTGCGCACCTGTGATGTGTACGACTTCGCAAACCGCCGCGCCCGTACATCCATCACTATAACAGAGCGGAAAACAGGCAAAAGCAAAATCATTGCACTGCATAAAAACATCATCCGCGCACTGGAAGCCCACTTCCCGCAAGCCGCGTCAAACGCGCCGCTTATTCTGAACCTAAGTACAAACAAACCAATCAGCCGTGTACACGCATATCGTCTAATAAGTGAAGCCGCAAACGCAATCGGCGTTATCCACAAAGTTGGCTGTCACTCACTGCGCAAAACTTTCGGCTACCATTCTTGGACAAGCGGAACTTCGCCCGTTGTCATTATGGAAATTTACAACCATAATTCATACGCCGTCACAAAACGCTATCTTGGCGTGTCACAAGACGACAAAAACGCCGTGTACGAAAAACTGGATTTCTAAAATTTTCTAAGAAAAATTCCAAATTAATTTTAGCACCCTAATTCTCTATGTCAACAAATTTTTCCAACGTGTGTTGCTTGCCGGAAAACTTAATTATCAATCCTCATCCAGCTTCAGCACATTCATGAAAGCCTGTTGGGGAACTTCTACAGAGCCTATACTGCGCATACGCTTTTTGCCCTCTTTTTGTTTTTCTAGGAGCTTTTTCTTGCGGGTGATGTCGCCGCCGTAACACTTTGAAAGAACATCTTTGCGCATTGCGCCTATTGTTTCGCGGGCAACTATTTTACTACCGATTGCGGCTTGAATGGGGATTTCAAATTGGTGTTTCGGAATTTCTTTTTTCAACTTTTCTGCCATACGGCGGCCGCGTTCGGCGGCGGTTTTGGCGTAGACGATGAAGGAGAGCGCGTCAACGGGTTCGTGGTGGACTAAGATGTCCAGTTTAACAAGGTCGGATTGCTGATAGCCGATTAGTTCGTAATCGAAGGAAGCGTATCCGCGAGAGCGGGATTTTAGCGTGTCGAAAAAGTCATAAATAATTTCGTTAAGGGGGAGTTCGTAGCGCAGGATTGCGCGGTTTGCGTCCATGTATTCCATGCCGATGTAAACGCCGCGACGCTCTTGGCACAGTTCCATTACAGGGCCGATATACTCTGTGGGAAGCATTATTTCTGCCTTTACAATGGGTTCTTCCATGAAGTTTATGCGTGACGGGTCGGGCATATCTGCGGGGTTGGAAAGTTCCAGTATCTCGTTGTTTGTTTTGTGAACTTTGTAAATTACGCTGGGGGCGGTGGTGATTAGGTCAAGATTATATTCGCGCTCCAGACGCTCTTGGATAATTTCGAGGTGTAGCAAACCCAGAAATCCGCAACGGAAACCGAAACCCAACGCAACAGACGTTTCGGGTTCAAATTGCAAAGCGGCGTCATTTAAGCGAAGCTTCTCCAGCGAATCGCGGAGGTCTGTGTATCTCGCGCCGTCGGACGGGAAAATTCCGCAGTAAACCATGGGGTTTACCTGCTTGTATCCGGGGAACGGTTCGGGAGTTTTTCGGCTTATTTCGGTAACGGTGTCGCCAATGCTTGTGTCGCGCACGTTTTTGATGCTTGCGGTGATATATCCTACTTCGCCCGCAGAAAGTTTGTCGCTTGCGATAAATTTGCCGGGGCCGAAATAGCCCGTTTCCACTATTTCAAATTGCTTATCTGTTGCCATAAAATACGCCTGTGTTCCTTTTTTAATAACGCCGTCGATTACCCGAATGAAAACTATTACGCCCTTGTAAGCGTCGTACAACGAGTCGAAAATAAGGGCTTTAAGCGGCGCGGAAGGGTCGCCCGTGGGCGCGGGAATCGCGCTTACCACGCGGTCGAAAACGTGCTGTATGTTAAGCGAATTTTTTGCGGAAATAAGCGGCGCGTCTGTTGTGTCCAGCCCGATTACATTTTCTATGTCTTCCTTTACTTTGTCGGGGTCTGCGGATGGCAGGTCTATTTTGTTGATTACAGGCACGATTTCCAAGTTGTTGTCCAGCGCCAGATACACATTTGCAAGGGTTTGCGCTTCTATGCCCTGCGCCGCGTCCACGATTAAAACCGCGCCTTCGCAAGCGGCAAGCGACCGCGAAACTTCATACGTAAAATCCACATGGCCGGGGGTGTCTATCAAATTTAAAACATATTCTTCGCCGCTTGGCGCGTGATACACCAGCCGCACAGACTGCGCCTTTATGGTTATCCCGCGCTCGCGCTCCAAGTCCATATTATCCAGCACTTGCGATTGCATTTCGCGTTTGGTTAAAACCCCCGCGAGTTCGATTAGCCTGTCTGCCAGCGTGGATTTTCCGTGGTCGATGTGTGCTATTATGCAAAAATTTCTTATGTTTTTCATAGATAAAATCTCCCGTTTAGGTTAGTTTTACGGCAAAATGCGCTTTAACCGTTTCGTTTTCGGATATGATATATTTTCCGTTGGAGTAAATCACGCCGTTTTTTGTGACGCAATAGCTTATCACGGATTTGTGCAGAACTGTCTCCTCGCCGCTTGATGAGCGTTTCACAAGCTCCCAGCTTCGCGGTGCGTAGCCCGCGTTTTTGTCGCCCGCGGCGATATTAAGTTTCAGATTTTTTTCGGATTCAATTAAGTTGCCGTCAACAAAAATTTCTTGTGCGGATTTTTGGGCAAGCTTCGCGGGGTTCGCGCCCGCCGTGTTTAGCGATTCGCCCGTGTAACTGCGCGTGAAAAAGCTTAACCATCCGCCAATGGCGCGTAAAATTTTAAAGGGCGCGGTTAGAAAATCTATTATCGAAATTCCGCGCCGCGTGGGCGGCTTAAACGGGCGTCGTATGAAATACAAATTGCCGTTTTCGTCTTCAAACGGGCTGATATATTCCGTCTCGCCGCCGCTTAAAACTTCGTCAAGTTCGCCCGTTTTTGTGTTAAGTCGGTAGATGCTTCTCGGCCCCAAGCCGCCGAAATATCCGCCGCTGTCGTAGCCTATTCCCGCGCTGTCGTAGTATAAAATATTTTCGTTTTTCCGCGACCATTTCGGGTTGCAATCGGAACACTCGCCGTCGGTTAGACCGTTAAAATTATTTTCGGAGATGTCGAACAGGGAGATATGCCGCTCCATATGACCGTGTGCGCATGATACCGCAATTATGCCCGCAGAATTTACATCCAATTCGTAAAATCCGATACCCGTGTGGACAAAAACGTGCGTGTCGGGTGCGCCCGTTTCCGAGAAATACATTCCGCCGCCCTGCTGATAATTCAGCGAGTAAACCATCTTGTTTTCGTGGCGCGAAACGCCCGCAACTTGCAGTTTTAACGTTTGGTCGAACGCTTCTTCCGACCCACCATACATAGACATAGAGCCGCCCATGAATTTCGCGCCTGTGCCGCTGTTTTTCCACTCGTTTTTGCGGCGTATTTCGCGAGCGCGTTCGCGGTATTTTTCCGCAATTTCGCACTCCACTACGCTTATTTTCGAGTCTTGCAAAATATTAATGCGACCTTCGGATAAAAATGCTGTCTGCTCCATTAATTTCCCCCGATAGCTAAAATTGCTTTTTGAAAATAATCCGGTAGTGGCGAAGTAAATTCCATTTCCGCGCCGCTTGACGGGTGCGAAAACCGCAAGCCAACCGCGTGAAGAATTTGCCCCTCCAGCCCAAACGGTTGACGCGCCGTACCATACACGGTATCGCCAAGAACCGGATTGCCGATATGCGCCATATGCACACGTATTTGGTGCGTGCGCCCTGTTTCCAGCCGCGCCGCAATTAGCGTGAAGCCCTTGAATTTTTCCAGTATTTCTATATTTGTAACGGCATTCCGCGCCCGCGTTTTTTCAAGAGTATGCGGCGGAATTACCGCCATTTTTTTGCGGTCGCGGGGGTGCCGCCCGATAGGCAAATCAATGCGCAGATTCTTTTTTACATTGCCCAAACAAACTGCGTTGTAAGTACGCCCCATGGTTCGTTTTTCAAGCTGTGCCGCCAGCGCGATATGCGCCGTGTCATTTTTTGCAACAACCATCAAGCCCGAAGTATCCTTATCCAACCTATGCACAATCCCCGGACGCAGTTCGCCGCCAATTTCGGAAAGGCTACAGTGATGCAACAACGCATTCACCAGCGTTCCGCTGTGATGCCCCGCCGCAGGGTGTACAACAAGCCCGCGCGGTTTGTCCACCACAAGCAAATCGCTATCTTCATAAATAATGTTAAGCGGAATTTCCTCCGCCATTGCTTCAAGCGGGACAGGCGCGGGGATTTCTACCGTGATTAAAAGATTTTCTTGAACAATAGAATTCTTTAAGACCTTGGGGGTTTCACCCCCAATACCCCCACAAGGGGACATTGTCCCCTTGACCCCTAAAATTTGCACGCGATTATCGGACAGCATTTTTTGTGCCGCACTGCGGGAAGATATTTCTTCGCAGTATTCGGCAAGGAATGTGTCTATGCGTTTGCCGTCGGCTTCGGGGGGGACTATTAATTCGATGATTTTCATGGGAATGGGAAATCCTTTACAATAAACAGAGTCACAAACATTAGGGCGAAAACGCCCGCTGTTACATACACGTCGGCAAGGTTGAAAATGGCGAAGTTCATAAATAAGAAGTCCAGCATATCGCGCACAAAACCAAAGGCGATTCGGTCAAACAAGTTGCCCAACCCGCCCGCAAAAATCAAAAGAATAGGCACACGCATAAACCAAAACCGTTTCTCAAGCGGCAAGCGGCCATAGTACCACACCAGCCCGCCCAAAATCACAATCTTCAGCACCGCAAGAATCCATCTTGCGCCGTCTACCCCTCCCAAAAAACCAAAAAAAGCCCCGGGGTTTTCATGATACGTCAACCCCAGAACCCCCGGCACAAGCACCCTCGCCGCCTGTCCCTGCAAATTTTCAACCGCCCACGCCTTCAGCCACAAATCCAACGCCAAAAGCACAACGGTTGTTGCAACAAAAATTATCCAGATGTTTTTCTTTTGCACAAAACACAACCTCCACGGGCGAGCGTCTTACGAAACAGCAACTTTTTTATCGCACCTTGTTTTTTTTACCGTTATGATTTCATCATAGTCTGGGTGTTCGGCTATGACTGTGTATCCGTCCCTAAACATTCCGGCAAATGGGTTTCTGCGCCCTCTTGAAAAGTCTGTGATTTCGGGAATATCGCTAAGGTCTATATCTTCATCGTGTTTTTGCATTATTCGCCTCCATACAATTCGGACTCTGCTTGTGTCGCCTTTCTTGCAGAGATAATTCGTATAACCGTATCATTCTCTCTGTAACAATGGCACACCAAAAGCAACCTGTCAAATCTGCTCATTCCAATAATAATAAACCTATCTTCATCTTGAGAATGCGATTCGTCATCAAAGTACACGGCAAAATCATCATCAAAAACGGAACTGGCCTCTTCAAATGAAATCTTGTGTTTGCGCTTGTTTGCGGCGTGTTTAACTTCATCCCACGCAAATTTCTTCTTCTGCAAATTCACGCGCCTTCTTTCGACAACTCCAAAAAATTAAAGTTTTTTTGGAGAGGGGGTTTGGGGGAGAACCTTTTATAGCCCGGCGTATGCCGGCGGCTCGCAGAGCCGTTCCCGCCGAAGGCGGGAAGCTTTCCCTTAAAAAGGTTCTCCCCCAAGGTCTTACTCTTTATATTATCGACTAATCCGCAAAAGATATGCCCATGGCTTTTGCAACGCTTACGAGTTCGCCGTTGGGGTCAACGGTTTTCGCGCCGCCTGCGGAGGTTTCGCCCATTGCTCCGCGACCAAGTACGTCCTCGAGGGCGATGGATTCCATTTTGCCGTTGCGAAGGCAAACCATGTTTCCGAACTCGCCGTTTTTGATTAGTTCTGCGGCTTTTACGCCATAACGGGCGGAGAGAATGCGGTCTGCGGGGGAAGTGTCGCCGCCGCGCTGAATGTGACCGAGTACGCAGTGACGCACTTCGTAGTCGATGAGGGGCTCAAGTTTGTTTGCAATTTGAGCGGCAACTCCGCCGAAACGAACGGAGTCGGGGCTGTCTGCAACAACTTTGCCGATTACGGCAGAGCCGTCTTTTTCAATCGCGCCTTCTGTTACGGCAACAATGGAGAACGGACGGCCTGCCGCACCGCGCTCTTTTATTTTTTTCACAATGCCGTCCATTGTGTAGGGGATTTCGGGGATAAGGATAACGTCCGCGCTTCCTGCAATGCCTGCGTGAAGACAAATCCAACCTGCGGAACGCCCCATAACTTCCACCACAAGAACGCGGTGATGGCTTTCTGCGGTGGTATGCAAACGACCGAGATTGTCGGTAACGATATTCACCGCCGTGTCGAAGCCGTAGGTTGCATCTGTGGAGGGCAGGTCGTTGTCTATTGTTTTCGGCACACCAACTACGTTAATGCCTTTGCGGGCGAAATCCCGCGCAGAGGTGAGTGTTCCGTCACCGCCCAGCACAACGAGGGTGTCAACGCCTTCCTTTTTCATGTTTGCAATTGCGACGTCGGAAACGTCTTTTTTAACGGTTTTGCCGTTTTCAACCACGTCGTAATTAAAAAGGTTGTCTTTGTTTGAATTGTAAAGAATTGAACCGCCCCTGTGTAAAATTCCGCTTGTTGTGTCGCGGGTAAGCGGCATGAAATCGTTATTGTAAAGCCCGCGATATCCGAATTTGTAGCCCACCAATTCGCAATCCATCATGCTGTGGCAAGCGCGCACAAGCGAGTGAATTACAGCGTTAAGACCGGGTGCATCTCCGCCGCCGGTTAAAACTCCAATTTTTTTCTTAGCCATTTTTTATCATTTCCTCCTTGTAAGAAATTTTCTAAGTAAAAACGTACACGCCTATTAAAACACAAAAAAGCAAATTTGTCTTGACTTTTTCTTAGAATTATTCTAAGATGACGATGAAATTTTAGCCCCGATTAAAATTTTGGAGGAATTACAATGCGTTCAACGCACATTACAAAACCCCAAGAGGTTCAGCGCAAATGGTTTGTTATTGACGCGGATGGTCAAAACTTGGGTCGTATTTCATCACAAATTGCCCACATTTTAAGAGGTAAGCACAAACCCACTTTCAGCCCCTCTGTAGACACAGGCGACTATGTGATTGTTATTAATGCGGAAAAAGTTGCGGTAACAGGCCGCAAATTAGACCAAAAAACTTATGTACGACATTCGGGTCATATCGGCCGCAGAAAAGAAACAAAAATGAAAGATATGCTTGCTAAAAAACCCGAATTTATCCTTTGGCACTCCGTTAAGGGTATGTTGCCAAAAAACAATCTTGGGCGCGAAATGTTCAAGAAGTTCCACGTTTACGCAGGCAGCGAACATAAGCATCAGGCGCAACAGCCCGAAGTGCTTAAATTGGATATTTAAAGGAGATATATATGGCAGCGGTTTCTTATTATGGCACAGGCAGAAGAAAAAGCGCGGTTGCGCGTGTGTATCTTCTTCCCGGCAAGGGCAACATTATCATCAACAAGCGCGGCATAGACGATTACTTTGGGCTTGATACCCTCAAATTAATTGTGCGCCAACCGCTTGAACTTACCGGCACAACAGCAAAATTTGACGTAAAAGTAAATGTTGTGGGCGGCGGTTACACCGGTCAGGCCGGCGCGATTCGCCACGGTATATCACGCGCTTTGCTTACTGCAGACGACGATTTTCGCGCTCCGCTTAAAAAAGCGGGCTTCCTTACACGCGACCCTCGCATGAAAGAGCGCAAAAAATACGGACTCAAAGGTGCGCGTCGTGCGCCGCAGTTCTCAAAACGCTAATCAATCGACCCCTTTCTTTGAAAACCCCCGGCCACCCGCCGGGGGTTTTGTAAAAGTACAGGCTTTTGCCAAAATTAACCTTTTCTTGGACGTTACGGGCAAACGCACGGACGGGTATCACAACATAGTTTCCGTAATGCAATCCGTGAGTTTATGCGACGATTTGACTATTACCATTGCGCCAAACACGCGGGAAGTACAGCTTTTTTGCGATACGCAGGGGCTTCCCACGGACGACAGCAATCTGATTGTGAAAGCGGCAAATGTTTTAATCCGCGAGTTTGATATCCCCCACGGCTTCAAGATTGAATTAACAAAACGCATTCCCGTTGGCGCGGGGCTTGCGGGGGGAAGTAGCAATTGCGCCGCAACCCTTCGCGGCATAAACCGGCTTTGCAACTTGAACATTCCGCTCCCGCGCTTGTTGGAAATCGGGAAAGCCCTTGGCGCAGATGTACCCTTTTGCCTTACGGGCGGCACCGCCCTAACCGAAGGCATTGGCGAAAAAATCACACCGCTAACGCCGCACCCGCCCTGTTTTATTGTGATAGCCAACCCCAATATCCACATTTCCACCGCAGAAATTTTTTCGCGGCTGGGGGGGGCTTTCGGTGACGGGGATGAGAAATCCACCGCGCAAATTCTTTCCGCAATATTAAAAAAAGATTTGCAACAAATAGCTACATCGTTCTATAATATTTTTACGCCCTTTACATCTGCAATTCATCCCGCAATTCACGCACTTATTTCGCAATTAAAATCCATTGGCGCGTTAAACGCAGAAATGACAGGTACAGGTTCTTCCGTTTTCGCCTATTTCAGCAACGAAGATTCCGCCCAAAAGGCGTTCACTATAATGAAACAACAGAACACGGCTTTTTTATGCAAGCCAAAAAATTAAAAAGGGTTGATTAAAATGAAATTAAAAATTTGCTCGTTTGTACTTATTGCAATTTTATTGGTTACGCCTGTGATGGCGCAGACACAAACTTTTGGGGACGTGCCCACTACGCACTTTGCGTTTTCGGCGATTAACTGGGTGTCCAACCCCGCAAACGGTGCGTTTATGGTGGGTGATGCGGGGAATAATTTTCACCCGGCACGGCATTTAAACAAATTTGAAGCGGCGCAAATTTATGCGATGGCGGCGGGCTTTAGGCACGTAACGCATGGTTTGCCCGAGGAAGAACGTGCGGTTTTTGCGCGTTCTATGGAGCAGTGGCGGCCGTTTTTGGACACAATGGCTAATGACTTTTCAAGCTGGAACAGAACTGTTGACAGAGAAATTGCGTTTTTGCTTTATCGCGGAATCCTTACTATGGCGGAAGTGCAGGGCTTTGTAACGCGGCAAGGAACGGTTGAAGCCCGCCCGCTTCTAACGCGTCAGCAAGCCGTTGCTTGGATGGTGCGTTTGGTTGGGCAAGCCGCGCAAGCGGGCGCGGTAACGCTTCCACACCCGACGCCTTTCCGCGACGATGCGCAAATAGCGGAGGGTTTCCTCCGCTACGTTTATCATGCGCGTGAGCTTGGCATTATCCAAGGCACGGGCGGGTACATGAACCCCGTCGCGCATTTCACCCGTGCGGAAATGGCAACGGTTTTCCACAACGCACTCAACCAAGACGCAACGCCGACAGCAGAAACCCCTGCGGCAGTTCCGCTTGTTTCGGCGGGTACGCCTTCGACAATTTCGGGTACAATTTCAAACGTACACCACGACACATACGTTAGCATAACCACGACGGCGGGCACGGAAACATTTTCCATTGCAAACAACGCCGTAATTATGATAGATAACACACAGAGTATTGTAACCGCTTTGCAAAACGGAATGAGCGCGACCGCCCTTGTGAACCCGTCAAGGCAGGTAATAAGCCTTGTTGCGCGTACACAAACGCCGGGGCAAGCCGCGTCTGCCGCGCCCGCGCCCACACTTTACGCCGACGAAGGTTTTGTTACGGCGGTGACTGCCGCACCCGCGCAAAGCGTTACAATTCGTACACAGCGCGTTAGAATCACAGGGCAAATTATAGATGAAGAAAGGGTATTCAGTTTCGCGCCGAATGCCGTAATCACTCGCGGCGGCACGGTTGTAAACTTTGAAAATATCCAAGTTGGCGATATCGCGTTTTTCGGTTTCAGTCAAACCGCGATTCACACAATCGAACTGATGGAACGCGAGCGCACCCTTGTTGGAACTTTAACAGAAGTTCGCCCGCCGGAAGCAAACAACCCGCTTATTCTCACGCTGGAAGAGGACGGAGGACGCGTGTATGAACTTCGCGCACTACCCGCAACAGAATTTTCTCGCGGCACATCCACAGACCTTAACTGGGACGACCTTCGCATTGGCGACACGCTAACCGCCGAGGTAGAATTTGACCGCATAGTGCGCGTACACGCCGTAGGCGAACGCAGTAATGTAGACGGAAGACTAAACGAACTCCGCATAACCGAACGCAACACAGAAATCACGGTAGCGCAGGAAAACGGCGCGGTTTCGACATTTATAATCCGTCCCGGCGTTACGGATGTATACACCCTGCGCATTGGTATGCAATTGCGCATAGCACTGGACTCCCGCGAGGTAACAAGCTTGCAGGTACGCAACCTTGCGCAAACCCAGCCTTCCATCGTTTTGGGCTTCATACAATCCATCCGCGCAGACGGCTCTATCGTAGTGGCAGAAAGCACCGCCGCCGCCGCCCGCACCCACACCCTAACAATTCCCGCAAATACAACCATTACCCGTGGCGGCGCAACAATATCTGCCAACAACCTACGCGCAAACATGAATGTTTACGTTGTACTAACCTCCCCGGGCGCAACCTCTGCAAGTTCCATAACGGTTCTGCCGTAAAGGAATAAAAAATCCACGAAAAGGGGCATTGCAATGGACGATAACAAAAAAAAATATGCGTCACTGCCAACGCCCGTTAAATTGGATGCGCCGGAGCATCCGGAAGGGTACGAGCCGCCCAAAAGATTAAGAGAGCGGGCAACAATGCCCGAGTTTGATAATGTGCCTATCGGGATGCCGGGGCGCGAAAGCAAAGCCCCTGACGACAAGGGGCTTGAAGTGTTTAGGGCGGCGCAAAGGGATTATGCCGCAAAGATGCCGCCCCCGCCGCCGCAGGTTAGGCCGGGCGATATTCCGCGCAGAAAAGGAAAACACAGCGGCACACCCCCGCGCAATGCGAGGGGCAAAAGCCCGCGCCGCAAGCCGTTCGGCAATTTCTTTGGCATTCGGCTTAACCCGCATTATGTGAATATCGCGAGTTGGTGCGTGGCGGGCATTGCCACAATTGGAATAGCCGCGTGGTTCATAATGAATTTGATTGTTTACAATGCCTTTGCCGTTTATTTGGACGGCGAACTTATCGGGCATATCCCGTACAGCGATACGCTTACTTCGGAGAGTTTTCATGAGTACGCGGTGCTAAGCCTTCAGGCAACGCGGGGCGGCGTTAGGGTTGATGTTGCGCAAACGGTTACTATCGCGCCTGCGCGTGTGCCCGGAAATCAGCGGGGTACTCGCGGCGAAGTAGTGGGCGTTTTAACGCGGCGGTTCAATTACACGATTGCCGCCACCCAAGTTCTGGTGCATGGCAATCCCGAAGCGTTGATGCGAACGCAGTCCGACCTTAACCATCTAAAAGATTTGCTACAGGAAAGATGGTTCGACCCGAACGGATACACCGTTCGCGCAACCTTTGCAGAGGGCTGGGAGGAAATCACAGTTCACGTTTGCCCCGATGAAACCGAGTTCGACACCGCAGTAGATGCCTTTAGGCGTCTGGACCGCACACGAATGCAAATGTATCCGTACACGGTGCAAAGCGGCGACAATCTGGGGCTTATTTCCGTGCGCTTCGGCACAGATATCAACCGCATTATGCGCGACAACGGCCTTACAAGCACAAATATTTTCCCCGGAAACACTTTGTATATCTACACAAGCCGCCCGCTTCTTACCGTGCGCACTTACGACGAAATCCCCACCGAAGAGCCAATCACAATGCCCATCGAAACCATATATCGCGACGACTGGCCAAGTCACGTTTCCAATGTGATTCAGTACGGCATGGCGGGGCTACAGGAAACACGCGAACTTATCATCCGCGAAAACGGTGCCGAACGTCACCGCGAAACCCTTGAAGCCGAAATCATTGTAGAACCGCAGACCCATATCATAGAAATGGGAACCGGCACGGGCACGCTGGAGATACGATAGGAGGGACTTTAATGTCCGCAAAAATTTTGATAGTTGATGACGAAAAGCCGATTGTTGACATATTGGCATATAATTTGCGCAAGGAAGGGTATCAGATTATTGAAGCGCATGACGGCAAAACGGGGCTGGAACTCGCGCTTTCGGAGAATCCGGACTTGGTTATTTTGGATATCATGATGCCGGGGCTGGACGGATATGAGGTTTGCACGCGCTTGCGCAAAGTGTCGCAAGTGCCTGTTATCATGCTTACGGCTAAGGCGGAGGAATCGGACAAGGTGCTTAGTTTCGAGTTGGGCGCAGACGACTATATCACAAAGCCCTTCGGCATACGCGAAATGCTTGCGCGGGTTATGGCTAACTTGCGGCGCGGAATGGGGCAACCCGTCTCCGGCGGGTCTAACAAAATGATTTTCGGAGAATTAAGCATCGACCTTGATATGTTTGAGGTGAAACGCGGCAATGATGTAATTGACCTTACTCGCCGCGAATTTGAACTGGTAAAATTTCTTGCGACCCAAAACAAGCAAGTTTTCACACGCGAAGCCCTCCTTGAAAAAGTATGGGGCTACGAATACTTTGGCGACGTGCGCACCGTAGACGTCACAATCCGACGCTTGCGTACAAAACTTGAACACACATCCGACAACCCTACCTACATCCTAACAAAGCGCGGCGTAGGTTATCACTTCACACAGGAATTTGGGGACGGATTCTAAGGGGTTTTTCCCTATGCACAGTTTAAAAAGCAAATTGATTGCGATTTATGCCGCAGTGGTTCTGGTTGTAATGACTGTTAGCGGTACGTTTATGTTGCTCACGGTTAGGACGCTGGAAATTGACCAAGCGCGGGAGTCGCTTTTTATCCATGCGGTGATGATTTACGAGCAAGTGGTGCAAAGGTATGACAGGACAGATTTTTTGGACGCCCACGCATGGATTTCTATTGGAGCATATGAAATCGAGGGCGTTCTTTTGACGGACATTGGGCAACCGCTTGCGCCGTTGCAGTTTGTACACGCGGGCACTCTTTTCAACGACAGCACGCTTGCGGAAGCAATGACGGGTTCGGAAGCATTTAGCGTGGGCAATTTGGGGCTGGATATTCACGGTGCGGAACAGCGGTGGTTTACTTTTGCCATGCCCGTTTCCGACGGCGGTGACGATTTTATTATCTTCACGCGGCTTAATACGCGCTTCATGAACGAACGCTTGGCGGGGCTAACGCTCACATTTGTTGTAACGGTTTTGGTTGCGCTGGTTGTTACATTTATTTTCTGGATATTCTTGGGCAACACAATAACGCGGCCTATTGTCGCCCTTACCAAACACGCAAAAGCAATTGCAAACGGCGATTTTTCGGGGAAACTTAAAGTGGTTGGCAAAGACGAAATTGGTCAGCTAACCGCAAATTTCGATAATATGTCCAAAGAGCTTCGTGCTACACTTGGCAGAATTGTAAGCGAAAAAAATAAGGTTGAAGCGTTTATGCAAAACACTTCCCACGGGGTGCTTGCATACGATGTGGGCGGGCGGTTGCTTCACGCGAATATAGCAAGCAGCGAGCTTTTGCAGGGCATGGACATAAACAATGTGGACATGGAGCGCACGTTAAGATTTTTTGGCTTCGAACCGTACCGCGTTTTGCAAATTCGGCCGGGCGAGGTGCTGGAGTCCGTTTACGAGGACGAGGACTACTACCTGTACGCCTGTATCACAACCTACACGTCGGAAACGGATGACGTTGACGGTTTCGTAATCGTTTTGCAAGATATCACGCGGCAGAGCAAGCTGGAAAATATGCGCAAAGAATTTGTTGCGAATGTTTCCCACGAATTACGAACACCCCTTACAAACGTAAAAACCTATGCCGAAACCCTCTTAGACGGCGCGTTGGAAGACCCCGAAACGGCTCGCTCCTTCCTGAAAGTAATCAACGACGAAGCCGAGCGGATGTCCCTTCTCGTTTCCGACCTCTTAGAACTTTCCCGAATCGACTCCAAACACGCCGCCCTTGAGATGGACGTTGTAGACCTTGTGGCGTTACTTCGCCTTGCCATTCGGCAGGCACAAATTCTTGCAGACAAAAAGGATCAGAAAATCAAATTTCTGCCGCCGCCGTCCGTGTGTTTCATAGAAGCAAACGCCGCCCGCATAAATCAAGTCGTTTCAAACATCCTGTCCAATTCCGTAAAATACAGTTCCGAAAACACCACCATAGAAATCACCATGGAATTAACCGAAAAATACTACCGCGTTTACATCAAGGATAATGGCATGGGCATCCCGCCCGAGAGCCTTAACCGCATTTTTGAACGCTTCTACCGCGTAGACAAAGCCCGCGCCCGCGCCCTTGGCGGCACAGGTCTTGGCCTTGCCATCGTAAAAGAAATAATGGAAGAACACGGCGGCAGGGTAAGCGTTTCAAGCCAACCCGGCGTAGGCACAACCATGGTGCTGAGATTTAACCGCATGGGCGACGAGGTTTAAAGAAAAGTTCTCGGGGCTCTGCCCCGAACCCCGGAAACTTTTGAAAAAGTTTCATCAAAACTTTAACTTGAATCGCGCATACGCGCGATTCGGGAAATACGAGTTTGATTATCGCTAGTCAAAATTTAAAGTTTTTGTTCAAACTTTTTTCAAAAAGTTTGCGGGGTGCGGGGCAGAGCCCCGCGGTCTTAGAAAGTGCGTGATTTGAATGAGAGAAAAAATAATCCCGACAATAAAATCGTTTTTGATTATTGCGCTGGCAGTGCTTGCGGTGTATCAGGTTGGGCAGTTGTGGCTGGTTAATTTGACCAATGGGAATTTTGGGCTGTATTTGCAGGCTAGGTTTCCGCCGTCTGCGCCTGATGGGCAGAGTGCGTTTGCGCAACCGTTTCGTATTGTGAGTGGTGCGGGGGACGGACTTTTTGTTATTCGATATGGCGGGATTGCGGCATCGGAGGAGTGGGCGTTTGGCGAAGAAGCGATTAACGCGGCGTTGCGTAACGGCGAATTTGTAGCGGGCGAAGATTTTTATTTTGGGGATGTAATTTCGCAACGGGTTCTAATTTACGAATACGCTTTTGATATGTGCGCGAAAACTTTTGCGCGGGCAATGGGACACAGAAACAGCGCGATTATTACCGACGCGGGCATTGAAAATTTCACAAGCATTGTGGTGCAACCTACTTTTTTTAATCCGTTCGACAGGAACGATGCAATGCGAAACCGTCACCTGCGCGTGTTTTTCGTAAACGGTACGCAGGTTTTGGGGGCTTTTGAGTACGAGTATGCGCGATTGGATATTATGAGTCCGCCGCCGTTTGATTTTCCCATCCCTGCCGCCGACCCGACAGAGCTTCATTTTATCGCAACGGAAAACGGATTCGTGCCGCGTGTGCAGGGCGAAGGATTTTCCTATGCCGCCATTACGGTAGAAAATCCGTTCCGCGATGCGAGGGGGATGTTCACGCTTTCCCATATAAGAAGCCGCGTGGAACATCTTTTCGACAACCCTGCATCTATTTTCCCAAGCGTTAGTGTGGATAATGTGTACACATTTTCCAACCGAAACACGATGGTTCGGTACTTGGAGAACGCGGTGCTGGAATACACCAGCTACCGCACGATTGGACGCGCCGTGCAAGAAAATTTCATGACAGATTTTTCTGCCGCGCTTGCCTTTGTCAATGCCGACCCATTCGTAAAAAATGAGTTCTATCTGAAAAATCACGACACACGCGGCAGGGCGCATATCTTCCGCTTTAATTATGTAATCGAAAATCATCCGCTTGTGCTAACCCAACCGTGGCACACCCGCCCATACCCCCGCTGCAACGACCCGCTGTTTGCCCCAATCGAAATCACAGTAGACCAAGGGCGCGTAATCCGTTACCGCCGCATTGTATACACATTCCACGCCGACGGCATAATGTGGAAACCCTACTACGAACTCGAACACGCCGAACCATTCACGCTGGGCTTCCCCATACAAAGCGACGGCACAATCGAATTAACAGCATTGCTGGAGGAGTAAAATATGGAATGGGAACGTGCAAAAAATATAATTTTAGTCGCGTTTATTTTGTTAAACCTTGGGCTGGCGGGTTTGCTTTTTATGGAGCATAACCGCTACACGCTTACAACCGACAGGATTAGTACAATTCACACGGTACTTTCGGAGAACAATATTAATTTGTACACCGCGCCAATGCGGCGGTTTGCGCCAATGCGGCACTTAGAGCTTTCCGGGTTTTATTACGACATTCCCGCCTTGCTTGAAATTTTTTTCTACGGCGCGGAAAATGTTATTCAAGAAGAAACAGAAGAACGGCATTACAGATTCAAAACGGATTATTCTTTGCTGGAAATATCTAACGGATTTATTTTCTTTGACAACAGCCTTGGTTTGTGCGAAAGTAGAAATAGTTTCTATGAACAAATTTCGCAGGCGGACGCCGTTAAAATATCGGATGAATTTATCGAAACGCATTTCCCCGACTTTGTTCGCGAAATTGTGCTGGACGCATATGGCGGCGACGGTGTTCAGGTTGTTTACAGGCAAAAATACCGCGGGCAAATCATTCTTTCAAACGAAATCGAGTTTTTAATTACCGCGCACGGCATACAATGGGTAGAGCTGCAATTTGGGCGAGTGATAGGCCATTCTGCGGAATCGCGCATGATTTTTGCCCCTGACGAGATTTTGATTACCTTTATGCAAAGAATGCGCCACCGAGCAATGGAAAACCCTATTTTCATTACCGGCATGGATATGGTATACTTGATTGAGTATGCATCCGACCATGCGGGGCAAGTTTACCCCGCAGTTCCGTTTTACAGAATTTTTATCATGGGAGACGACTCCGAATTTTTAATAAATGCGTACACTAACGCCGCCAGCTTTTAAGCTGTTGCGGGAGGGAGAATTTTATGCGTCATACTGTAATGGCTGTGGACGATGTACAAACCAATCTTGATATGCTGGAAGGTATCCTTGAAGATACCTACGATGTAATTTTGGCAGAAAGCGGTGCAGATGCTCTTATCAAGCTTGCCAATGGCGCAGCACCGGATTTAATCTTATTAGACCTTTCCATGCCGGGCATGGACGGTTTTGAACTTTTGGAGAAAATTTATCAAAACGATAATTACTCGATGATACCCGTTATTTTTGTAACGGGCGAAAATGATGTCTATCAAGAAGAAAAGGGGCTGAGGTTGGGCGCGGTGGATTATATCAGAAAGCCGTATTCACCCAATATTATCAGCGCGAAAATACGAAACCATATAGAACTTAAAACCTACCGCGACGGTCTTTCCAAAGCCGTTGCCGCCCGTACAAAAGAGCTTGAGGCAAAGCAAAACGAACTTTTCCTTACACACCGTGCGGTAATTTTGGGTATGTCCATGCTGGCGGAAAGCCGTGACCGCGTAACAGGTGCGCACCTTATCCGCATAGAGCAACTTGCCCGCGCCCTCACCACCAAACTTACCGAAACCCACCCGCACATTTTAAGCAAAGAAGATGCCGAACTTATAACGGTTTATTCCCCCTTGCACGATTTGGGCAAAGTGGGCGTTTCCGATGCCATTTTAAAAAAGGCAGGCAAATTAACCGCTACCGAATTTGAACATATGCAAAGGCACACCACCGAGGGCGGCAAACTTTTGCGCCAAATATCCGAATTTTTACCCAGCGAACTTAACAAGCAAGATAAAGGCGAAACAGGGCAAAATCAACTGCATATTGCTATCGAAATTTCAGAATGCCATCACGAACGCTATGACGGCACGGGCTACCCAAAAGGTCTTGAGGGCGACCAAATCCCCCTTTCTGCAAGAATCATAACCATTGTGGATATCTATGACGCGTTGCGCAGTCCGCGCCCATACAAAGACGGCTTTTCCCACGAGCAAGCCATAAAAATTATCACAAAGGGCGACCGCCGCACTTTGCCCTCGCATTTCGACCCCGTGATATTAAAGGCCTTTACCGAAATACAGCACGAACTTTGCGAAATTTATGACGCCAACCCCGACCCGCGCTTTTAATTCCGCATACACATAAAGAGGGGGAATAAATGGAAGGGAGATATGTACCGCCATGAACTTTACGCATTATGACTTGGGCGGACTTGCCAAAGGCAGAACCGTTGAGGTAACACTGCAAGGCAACTCTGCAAATGTTTACTTATTAGACCACCCCAATATGGTAAAGTACGTAAAGGGTCAACCGTTTGCCGCAATGGGCGGACTAATGAAATCTTCACCTATTCGACTGCAAACAACGGCTGTGGGACATTGGCACGTTGTGATTGATTTGCCCAACGGGTACGGCACGGTTAAAACAGGACACCGCTTGCTTGCCGGCTCAGTTCCGCCAACCGTAAGCACCAAGGCTGTCATGTTTAAAGCAACAGAAGCCCAGATGCGTGCCGTTGCCGCAGAAAATGCCGCAAACGTAAGCGCGGGCAGACCTGCACCCCGCCCCGAAAAACCACTTACCTCTGCAACACCCGCACCTTTGCCGCAATCAGCCGACGACCAAATTTCTTGCAATGCCTGCGGCATCCTTACCCGCCCTGGCAAATTTTGCACAGACTGCGGTGCCCCAATGTCCGCAGAAAGAATCTGCCCCACCTGCTCCACCGCCAATACCTTCGACTGCAAATTTTGCTCCGAATGCGGACTTAAACTTGCGGGGTAGACTAGCGGGTACATATTTTTCAATGGAAGTTCTCGGGGCTCTGCCCCGAACCCCGCAAACTTTTTGAAAAAAGTTTGAACAAAAACTTTAAATTTTGACTAGCGGGAAACTATGTCGAAATCCTAAAATCGCCGCGAAAGCGGCGATTTTAAGTTAAAGTTTTTGGTTGAACTTTTTTCAAAAAGTTCATGGGGTTTGGGGCAACGCCCCAAGGTCTTATTCTTGCGTTTGTTCCGTTGTCTCTGTTGTTTCAATTTCCTCGGCTTCGTCTTCGCCGCCGTCGGGGATTTTGGCTATGGAGACGATGGTGGTGTCTTCGTTCATGTTGATGAGTTTTACGCCGGAAGCGTAGCGGCCTTGGACGGAAATATCTGCGACACGGATGCGAATTATTACGCCGTCGGAGTTGATGATTATTAGGCCGTCGTTTTCGGAAACGGCTTCGATGCCTATTAGGTTGCCCGTTTTTGGGGAGGGCTTGTAAGCAATTGTGCCGTATCCGCCGCGATTTTGCCCGCGGAAAGATTCTACGGGGGTTACTTTGCCGTAACCGTTTGTGGAGGCAAGAAGGACTTGCCCGTCCGCAACGGTTGCGCCGATTATTTCGTCATTTTCGCGTAGCTTCATGCCGCGTACGCCCATTGCGGTGCGTCCGACGGCGCGGGCTTGGGCTTCTTCAAAGCGGATTCCGCGCCCCTGCTGGGTTGCTAGGAACAGTTCGCGTTCGCCGTCTGAGCGCAGAACTTCTATTAGCGTATCGTCTTCGCGGAAGGTGATGGCGTTTAGACCGCCCTTGCGTATGCGCGAATAGAGTTCCAGCGCGGTGCGTTTTACAAGACCTTTTTTCGTGACCATTATAAGGAATCCGTCCCAGTCGTTTTTAGTGACGGGTATCATTGCAGCGATTTTTTCCGTGGAGGAAAGATTTAGAAGGTTTACCAGCGGCATTCCTTTGGCTTGCCGCCCTGCCTCGGGGATTTCAAATGCCCGCAGGCTGAACGCCCGCCCAAGGGACGTGAAGAACAAAACATTGTCGTGGGTGTTTGCCACGAAGAGGTCTGTTACCCAGTCTTCTTCGCGGGTTGGCGCGCCTATTATGCCGCGCCCGCCGCGCCCTTGGTTGCGGTACGCATCCAGCGGAATGCGCTTGATATAATTGAGGTGCGACAGCGTTATTACGCTCTGCGCGTCGTCAATGAGGTCTTCGATATTTATTTCGCTTGGGTCGAACACTATTTGCGAACGGCGTGCGTCCCCGAATTTGTCGCGGATTTTCGTGAGTTCTTCGGTTAGAACTTCCAGCAAATAATTGCCGTCTGCAAGAATTTTCCGCAGTTCTGCAATAAGTTCCATCAGGGCTTTATGCTCGTCCTCCAGCTTTGCGCGGGCAAGGCGCAACAATGCCCGCCAACGCAAGTCTAAAATGGCTTTTACTTGAATTTCCGTTAGCCCGAATTTTTCCATTAGTATGGGCGCAACATCGGTTTCGTCGTTGTGGGAGCGCAGGATTTTTATGATTTCGTCTACGTGGTCAAGGGCTTTCAGCAAGCCTTCAACGATATGCGCACGACGTTCTGCCTTCGCCAAATCGAACTGCGTGCGGCGCGTGATTACCTCTTGCTGATGCTCGATGTAATAGTTAATCATCTCCGCAAGATTTAAAATTTTCGGCTCGTTTTTCACCAGCGCGAGCATGATAATGCCGTGGCTTTCTTGCAGCGGCGACAGCTTGTACAGCTTGTTTAGCACCACGTTTGCGTTGGCATCTTTGCGAAGTTCGATTATAATGCGAACGCCGTTGCGGTTGGATTCGTCACGGATATCTGTGATGCCGTCGATTTTTTTATCTTTAACAAGCTCCGCCATTTTGATAACCAAATTCGCCTTATTAACCTGATACGGAATGGCGGTAACGCGAATTTGCTCGCGTCCGCTTTGCCCCGGAAGCGGCTCTATTGTTGCGTCGGCGCGCAAAATAACCTTGCCGCGCCCTGTGCGATAGGCTTCGCGGATGCTTTCCGTACCAAGAATCGCGCCGCCCGTTGGATAGTCGGGGGCTTTTACAATATCAATAAGCGTTCTGATTTCCGTTTCCACGCCCTCGCGCATATCCGCAATACGGTGCAAAACGGCGTTTACAACATCCGTTAAATTGTGCGGCGGAATACTCGTACTCATTCCCACCGCAATACCCATCGCGCCGTTTACAAGCAAATTCGGGAACCGCGCCGGTAAAACCGTAGGCTCCATAAATTGCTCGTCATAGTTTGGCGCGAAGTCCACGGTTTCTTTTTCAATATCCGTTAGCATTTCCATGGACAATTTCGACAATCGCGCCTCGGTATAACGGTGCGCCGCCGCCGCGTCCCCGTCCATAGAGCCGAAGTTTCCGTGCCCGTCCACCAATACATACCGCATAGACCAATCCTGCGCCATGCGAACCATCGCGTCATAAATTGAAGAGTCGCCGTGCGGGTGATACTTACCCATTGTATCGCCCACGATACGCGCAGACTTCTTGTACCCGCTGGACGGCGTAAGATTCAGCTCGCTCATCGCATACAAAATGCGGCGGTGAACAGGTTTCAGTCCGTCACGCACATCCGGCAACGCCCGCGCTACAATTACGCTCATCGCATAGTCCAGATACGACTTCTGCATCTCCTCTGTTATATCAATACCTTTGATTCTCTCTTGAATATCACTCATTATTTGTCTCCTGTTTTCCCTCTAAGATTTTTTCCGAGACTTCTGAATGATTATACCAAAAATTTAACAAAAATACAAAAATCAATTGATAAAACTTGAGCATAATGAAAAAAGAGACTCGGCATTTATGAGTCTCTTCTTTGCTCTAATGAAAGTTCTCGCAGAAGACCTGCGGATACTAATGTGAACACAGTATAGTATCTGCTTTAGTGTATGTCAAGATGTCAACTTTGATACTCTGCGCCCTACTGTTTTAGCGGTTTAAGTTCGTATACCGCGATTATTTGAGCATTTATGCTTGTCCAATCCTTTTGAGATATGGTTAGAACCTTGCCGTTTTTTCTCTTGGGGCGGTCTATTCTTCGTTTATCAATTATCCGCATTTGCTCAACCAGCGCAGTTGAATCCATTTTTTCCAAATCTACATGATACCAGTATCCGTCATTAAGCCTTTGCGTTGTTAATGGAATTATCGTACATATTGGCGATTTAAAAGACGTTCGCGTTACCAAAACAGGCCTGTGTTTCCCCTCTTCACTGCCAATATTGTAACCAAGATGCGCCCAGTAAATGCAATTGTTTATGATTGAAAAATTCTTTGCCGCATTTCTGCCAAATGTCAACTGCGCCTTGGTGTCAAGCCATTTTGTATAGTCGTCCACAGTTTGAATACTCTCACAAGCAACCAATTCCATAATATTACAGAACCGCTTAAAAACGGTGGATATCAACTTTGTCTCATCCAATGTACACGTACCCCCAGTCAATATAATTATTATACGTGCGCAGGATTATCATGTCAAAAACAGAAACCCCGTCGCGAAATTTTCGCGGCGGGGTTTTTGTTATGGTTATCGGATTTAATTCCCGTGCATGAGTGCGCTAACATTGTGGCCGGCAAGCCAGCGTGCGAGGAGGATTACATCGAAGGGGGAGGGGTTGCCGTTGCCGCTTATGTCTGCGGCTAGTACGCAGAAGTTTTGGAGGAGGGGATGAGCGGCGCGCAGGTGTTCGGGGGTTGTTACCCATCGGGCAAGGCGGGTAGCGTCTGCGGAGGTAACGCGGTCGTCGCCGTCCACGTCGCCGATTAGAATGTCGTCGCCCAGTGTGGGTACGGATATTTGGCCGTTGCTTCCGTCACTGCCTGTTGGGGTGTAGCCTGTTTCGTATTCGTATCTGCCGAGGATTTGGTCAAGGCTTATGAATACGGATTCGCTTCCCGCGCCGTCTGCGTTGGTTCTTACGGGGACGTTTACGGGGAAGTTTACACTGCCCGTCGGGTTGCGGCGGATGGCGAAACCTACAGATGTTTCGATTTGTACAATTGTGTTTGTGGGTGCGTTTTCAACCTCCACCGTGACGGTAGAGCCGATGAACGCAAATGTGTTGTCAAATTCGTTTACAACGGTAACGCGCACTGTCATTTCGCCGCCGCCGATTGGGGGTACTGTTGATTCAAAACGGCAACAACCCAAAACCATACAGCCGGGGAACACGAAGCCGCAGTCTGCACAGCAAGCGTTTTCGGCGCAACAGGTGTCTTCGTTCCACTGCGCGGTGAAGGTTCTGTTTTCGGTTACGTTTATCACATTCACGGCAGGTTGCCAGCCTGTGAATGTGTAACCTTCACGGGTTGGGTTTGCGGTAAGGGCGATTGCGTTTGCGCCGTGATTTACGGTTTGAACAAGCAAAGCTTGATTGCCCGCGTACACGCCGCCCGCAAGGTCAAATGTTACCGTGCGTTCCTGAATTTGTGACCACTGCGCGGCTAATGTCAAGGCTTGTGTGACGTTGGTAAGGTTGGGTTGCATGGTTGCCGCGCCGCCGTTTACGCTCCAGCCTGTGAAGGTGTAGCCTGTGCGGACAGGGTTTGAAGTAAGCGGGTAAGCGTCGTCGCCGTGGCGTACTACTTGCCATAGCAAATTATTATCGCCGACATAAACGCCGCCCGCCAGCAAGAAGGTAATTTCGTGAACTATATGCGTCCAGTTGCCGGAAACGTAAACGGGGCTGTTTGGCATTTCAAATCGGGTATTCGGGTTTGTCGGGTTAAACGGCGGGCCGATATGCAAACCTGCGGGCGATGTTGTTCGGATAGTCCAGTATTGGAAATCGAAGCCGTACCGTGGCGCGGCAACAAGGTCTACCATATCGCCGGGATATGCGGACGCCGCAACGATTATATATGCCGCACCCGCACCTTCCACAACAATTGGAAGTTGCTCCGGCGGGATGTCTTCCCAGTTTGCCGTTAGGGTAACATCTCCGTTGGGCATTTCAAAGGATGTTGCCGCATTGGTGTAAACCATTCCTTCCAAGGTTAGACCTGCGGGGGAGGTTGTAAATACCCAGTACGCAAACCTTTGCCCAAATGGCGGCGTTCCTGCGGTCACGTAAACGGTATCGCCTACCTGCGCGTATGCAACGGCTGTTCCGCCGTGTACCGTTATGGTAAATGTGGGAACGTACACCCAGTTTGCAACAACGTCCACGGGGAAATCTTGCATTTCAAAATATGCTTCCGTCGCGCTTAGCGGGTTGTAAATTGTAATGTTCAGCGCGGCGGGTGATGTTGTCCAGCCTGTGAAGCGGTATCCGCTTTCGGGTGTACCCGCGTTCAAGTAAACTGTGTCGCCCTCGAATGCGGGGGCGGGGTTCGCGCTTGCGCCCGTGCCGCCGCCATGAATTACGGTTGCAAACGAAGGACGCCATGTTGTTGTAAGGTTTAGGCTAATGGGCAGAGACGTCCATGTCTCACCGCCATAGAAGCCGTTGCGGCTTACGAACATCCAAAACTCGCCTGTTACTACGGGCGGGACATCCGTGTCGGGGCGGATTGCAACAAGATTTATTTGCGAACCGTCCAGCGTTGCGGTAAACACGGGAATTGCATTGCGCATTATTGTAAGAACATTGCCCGTAATTTGTTGCGTGTATCCGAGCGGCAGAACACTGGTGATTTCCAGTGCAAAGCCGTTTGGTGCCGCACCGTCTATGTCAACGGTTTGGGTAAGGTTGTTGTCGGTCAGTTCAACCGCGGGCATTTCAAATGCCGTCAAATGCACATTTACATCGAAATATTCCGTTACGTCCTGGCGGGTAACATATATGCGGAATGTGCCTGTTATCGGGTCGCCCGTGTATGGGCGTTCGCCGCGCACATTCAAGCGGTAGCCGCTTGCAGCGTTACCCAAAGACACCACTTCAACACCGTTCGGCAAGCTTGTTTGGTCGAACGTTACCATACCCAATGCAGAGCCGCTTACAAACACCAACTGCGATTGCAGTACATCTGAAAGGGTAATTTCGCTGATGTTCCTGTGGTCGTCGTTGGTTGCAAAGTTTGGCAAATGGAAGTCCACTGTTGCAAGTTCCCAGTTGGTGCGCACCACTACTTCTTCCGTAGGCATTGTAAACCATGCGGTTTGCGGACAGGTTGCGTTGTTTATTACCAACGTGTCAACCAATTCAGCGGGAGACACAACCGACCAGTATACAAAGTGGTGTGCCGAACGCGTCCCCGCCCTAAGCTGAACAGGCTGATTGGGGCGTTGCGCGGCAGGGTCTGCAAAGCTGCCGCCGCTTGCGCATTCCACGGTAACGTACAAACCGTCTGCGTAACGCCACGTTGCCGTTAGGGTTCTGTGGCTTGTTATATTGTAGTAAGACCCGGGTTCGCCCGTTATCCATGCCACAAACAGCATCTCGTACCGTTCGGGTACGGGCACAAGATTAAGGGCGTAAAGGTTTGAACCGTCGGGAATATCATGCAGAACAATCGGGGCTTCGTTGTAGTTCACATGGCCGCCGTTTAGGTTAAAGGTTACGGTAAACAACGCCGTCCACTGCGCAACAATGTTCATATCCGCCGTGACATTTGTAAGGTACGGCGCAAGGTCGCTTGTAACCGCGCCGTCGTTTACGCGCCAGCCGTCAAATCTGAATGCCGCACGGCTTGGGAATTGCGTAAGGGGCATCGCGTCCGCGCCGTGTTCAACTACTTGCACAAGCAAAGTTTGGTCTCCCGCGTAAGTTCCGCCCGCAAGGTTGAAAACTACATCGTATTCGTAAATTTCCCAGATGGGGGTGAAGGTTACGGTGTTTGTAATTTCATCCGTTTCCATTGCGGGGGAAGAAGCCCACCCCATAAAGTGATGGAACGGACGCGTAATAATAGGCTCATACGCGGCACTTTCGTGCAAGACATACTGCGTTAATGCGCCGCCGCCCACACGTGTGCCAAGATTTTCTTCAAACGTTACAGTCCAGCCGTGACGCGCCCATTGCGCCGTAAAGGTTGTGTTATCAGTAATCACGCCGGGGGTAACATCCCATCCCGCAAAGTTGAAACCGTGACGGGTTACAACAGGCAAATCTATTACCGCACTACCGTGATAAATTGTTTGCGTCAAATCACCGCCGCTGTACCACGCGCCGCCCGACGGGTTGAAGGTTACCGTCCACGGCATGGGGTTCCAGATTGCGGTGAATGTTACGGTATCGGTGATATCGTCCAAGTACATATCTGCGGGGACGGAAGCCCAGCCGCCGAAGGTGTAACCGTGCGGATAATCAAACTCGGGTTCTTCCGCTTCGCCCTCGTGTTCAACGGTTTGGATTAACGCACCGCCGCCTGTGCGAACACCGCCGCCCAGAGCAAATGTTACAACCCATGTTCCCCGTTGCCATTGCGCCACAAAGGTTACGTTATCGGTAATGCTTGCGGGAGTCATTTGCGGGAACGCCGCGCTGTACCAGCCCGCGAAAACCCAGCCGTGCCGCGAAACCGCAGGTTGCGCCGCGCCTTGGGTGTGGGTGATGGTTTGCGTAAGCTGAACAGTACAGTCTGCGCCTTGCACACCGCCGCCAAGGTCGAATGTTACTTCCCATGTGTCATATTCCCACTGTGCGGTAAATGTCACATTGTTTGTGATATCACTGCTTATCGCGGGGATATCGTCGCGGCTGCTTTCCCAAGTCACAAATGTGAAACCGTGACGGGTTGGCTCTTCGGGGAAGAATTGTACAAAACTGTTGTGATAAACGGTTTGCTCAAGGGGGGCTATACACCCTACCGCTTGCACACCTCCGTTTAGGTTGAAAATTACTGTCCACGGTACGGGGTTCCACTGCACGGTAAAGGTTACATCTGCAGTGATGTTATTCGGTTGCATATCCGCAGGCGTACTTACCCAGCCGCCGAATGTGTAACCGTGCGGTGCGGTAAACTCGGGAACAGTCGCCGCTTGCGTGTCTATAACGCGCTGTAATAAATCTACGTCACAGGTTTGTGTTGCACTGCCGATATTAAATGTGACGGAATGGCGCAGAGTTGGGGTTACGTTGTGGGTGAAGGTAATGCGTTCCTCTACGGCATCGTATCCATCAAACGCCGTCCAGTCGAAGTTATCCCTGTGAAGTTCGTCCAGCAACACGCGTGTAAGCACGGTATTTGTGTTGCGCGTTACCACATACGCAGGGTTTACCCAAACCCATTGCCCAACGGGCGAGCCGCCTGTTAGTGCAACTTCGCTGAGAACATCGTCTTCAACCAACTGCGGGAATGTTGCTTGCTGGAAGTTCGCAAACACTGCCCTGTTTACGATAAAGCTTACCGTCCCTGTCATACTGCGGTAGGTTACGTTGTCTGTCGGACGGAAGGTAACGGTGTGTACGCGCCTTTCGTCGCCCGTGGTTGCGTTACCCACCACTGCGGTTGGCGCGCTCCATTCAAAAATACCCGGTGTCGCGCCTGTATTTGAAAGTGTAAATTCATTCAGCGTTTGCCCAAAGACCGCAACAACGTCTTGCGGGAATATAACATCAGGCACTTCAAGAATACGGTACCAGTGCGCCGTTACGGAAACGGCTTCCGCAGGCATGGTAAACCATGTGATTGCTTGACCGGGGCTGTTATGCGACTCTATAATTTCGCCGCCAAATTGCTGGTGCTGTTGCCCTGCGTGGGCAATGGTTGCGTCTCCGCTTTCCACTATCCAGTGCGAGAAGAAATATCCCGTGCGTTCGCCCGCGTTTAAGCCAACCACACGCCCCTCGGGGAAGTTGCCTTCGCCGCGCAAGTTTGGATGAATTGAAGCTTCACCAAACGCACCGTTCACGGTTACGCCAAAGGTGGGAGCGGGAACAGGGAACGCATACGGTACAAGATTACTATCCACACCGCCCGAACCATATGAAACAAATACAACAGTGCGGTCTGTCGGGTCTTGCCATAATCTGGCGTTACCTGATGACGGATTAGCCGCGCCCCAGCCCGACCACGCAACTGTAATTTCGGAAGAAGGTGCAATATTAAGCTGAATAATTCGCGTATTACTTGCCTCACCCTGCCATCTGTTGCGTGACATGATAACGGTACGTTGCCCGCCTGCCGCAGGGATAGCGTGTGATACAGGCATATTTGGAATAGCAGATACCGCACCGCCTGTAGGATGTGTATGACCTGTATCCCATCTTGCACCTGCCGCCAGCGCCGCATCTTGTGTGCTGGAGAAGAAATCCAAAATCCCCGAAGCGGGTATGGCAGTTAGTGTAGTGGGACGTATATCGGCTATAGTCCATGTTGCGGTAAGCGTTACATTGCTTGCGGGCATATAGAAGTACGTGATGTGTGCGTTGGGGTTGGCAAGCAAACCTGCAGGTGCGCCTTGCCATCCTGCAAAGAAGAACCCTGCCGCGCCTGTTCCCGCATACAGTATCACGCGTGTGTCTGTGGTGTAGTGTCCGGACACAGTACCGCCTGTGCCGCCTTCCAAAATAGTAAGGGCGTACAATCCCGCATAATCCCATTTTGCCTTTGCGTTAATGTTTCCCGTTACGTTTGCGAAATCGGCGGCAGAAATTTCCGCACCACAATACATATCGTCGCAACCTGCGGCACATGAGAACCATCCTACAAGGCTGTAGCCGTAAAATACTACGGCGGGCAAAACTGCCGCGCTTTCGTGCGGTACGTTTTGGGAAAGCTCTCCGCCGCCCATATGCGTGCCGCCGTTAAGGTTAAAGTTTACGGTATGAACCGCACGCACGCTGATGGTTACGGAACGCGTTATTGTGCCGTAAACGCTGTCATAGTCCGCACCAAGGGAAGCCCAGTCGAAGTTACGTGCGTAGTGTTCGTAAAGTGTAAGCACAACATTTGCGGTAGTTGCATAGCGGTTTGGCGTATCCGTTGGATTCTGCCAAGCCCAAATACCGATATTTGAACCGCCTGTAAGGGTAAAGTCTTCCATCGGCTCGCCCTCAAGAATTTCTTGCGGCGTCGGCAAAGTAAGCGGAAGCAAATTAAACGGCGGCAATGACGGGTTTGCCCTAGCCACTATAAATGACACGTTTCTGGTTATGGGGCGGTAAGTTGCAATGTCTGACGGAACAAACCGCACGGCATGAAGCCGTCTTTCGTCACCCGTGGTAACATCACCAACGGTAACGCTTTCCGCAACAGTGCCATCTGCCAAAACCCATGCGAAAGTACCCGATGTAACCGCATATGACGGCAACAGCGCGGTAAACTCTGCAAGTGTTTGCCCAAAGGTTGCGTTAAATGTCGGCCAGTTTACTTGAGGCTCTTCCAAAAGGGTTGGATGCCAGTGTGCCGTAATGGTAACGGGCGCGGCGGGCATTTCAAAATAAGTTACCACGCGCCCGGGATTTTCGTGATGGTCGTTAAGTTCGCCGGGGAGGTCTTGGTGCTGTGTTCCCGCATTTACAATTTCAACCGTATCGGGTGTAACCGTCCAGTGCGAGAATGTATAACCCGTGCGTTCGCCCGCGTTGATACCAACCACTGCACCTGCGGGGAAATTGCCTTCGCCGCGCAAATTGGGCAGTGCCGCAACGTCACCAAACGCACCGTTTACAGTTACGGGGAAGGTCGCCAGCGGTGGAACAACAGGCGCAGAACCTGCAACGTGGTCGGAAGTCGGCAACGCTGTACCGTATGATATGAAGGTAAGCCTTTCACCCTCGGAGCCGTACAATCCCGGAATATGGGACACACGCCCACCGCCAAACAGTTGGAAACCACTCGCATTGGAAGCTCCGCCAATGCCTGTCATCATCATATCGTTTACCCCACCCCAGCTTGCGCCGCCTGTGAAGGTACGTGTTATTCTAACATCTCCTGCAGAGTCTACAGCTACCCACACCCACCTGCCGCTGTCTACTTGGACACCGCCCGTACCATCAAACGCGGTGGCGGTGTTACGCAACATAAGTGTTCTTGCATGAGTGTTTGCCGGAATCGGCGGGTTTGGAGCCCACCCTGCAACAGGCGGCTGTGTTCCCGCCGAAACATTCGCACTGTTAAATCTTACCTCGATACCTGCAACAAGGCTTGGCTCAAGATAGTCCGCAGTGGTGGGGAGTGCAGTAAATGCGTCCCCGCCTGTTACGGCAGAATGCCCTTGCGCTTCCGTTCCCCACCGTGCAAATGCATGGTTGGACGCAGGTACAGCCGCCATGTTTCCGCCCGCACTTTGGCGGCCGCTTTGGAAACCGGGTACGTTGTTAGTGTTGCGCACCGCCGCCACAATCATTGGGAACTCAGGTATAACGGGGAACTCTTCCCAAGTTGCGGTAAGGGTCACATCCCTGTTTGGCATTGTAATTTGCGTTAGTGCGGCATCGGGGTTTACCAAAAGAGCCAAGTCTTCCGGCTGACCGTGCCAGCCCGCAAAAAATGTGTTGTTGGGGCGCGTTCCTGCAAAAACCATTCTGTAGTCACCTGTGTATACTGTTCCCGCGCCGCTTACGCCGTCACCGCCATACATTATGGTTAGGGTATACAATCCCGTGTAATACCATTTTGCACGTGCGTCAAAGCCCGCTGTTATGCCGATAAAGTCTGCGGCGGTAAGACGGTTGCCGCAGTTTACGTCATCACAAGGGTAAGCACAGGTGAACCAGTCAATAAAGTCAAAACCGGTGCGCACAGTTTCGGGCGGGGTTGCGTTATTCCCATGTATAACGCCTTGGCTAATTGCGCCGCCGCCCGTCCATGTTCCGCCGTTAAGGTCAAAATTTACGGTTAGTGCGGGGGTAACGGTAACGGGCAACGTGTGCCGTATTGTTCTTCCCACACGGTTATAGTCTGCGGGGAAGGCAATGCTCCAGTCGTAGTTGTTTGCGTAGTGCTGGTTAAGGCGTAACACAATGTTTACCGTGGTATCTGTGGGCATTAGGTAGCCAAGGGAGTATTCCCAGTCCCAAACGCCAAAGGGCGAAGTACCAACCAGCGGCACTTGAGAAAGCAATACGCCCTGCATTACCTCTGCCCCGATTGTGGGCAACACAAACGGCAGATAACCAAAGTCTGCGGGGTTTGCCCTGTTTACGGTAAGAGATACATATCCGTTTATAGGTTGATATTGCAGTATGTGTGAAGTTGCCGGCGTAAATGTAACCGGAAACAGTCGCGGTTCATTGTCGGGAGTAACAGTCCCTACGCTAACAGCTTGCGCAGAGTCTATATCGTCCGGCAAAATCCATGTGAAAGTACCCGGCGGGTTTGCGTGGTCTGTTGGCAAAGTTATATTAGAGAGGTTTTGACGGAATGTAGCGTCAAGCTGTGGCCATTCCACATTAGGCACAACACGAAAATCATTCCAGTGTGCCGTTACTGTAACGGGTACAGGCCCTGCGGACATAACAAAAGAAGTTAATGCATTATAAGGATTGTGAATGGTTACAGTATTTGGCGTTACCGTCCAGTGTGAAAAACTGTGTCCCAGACGCGCACCTGCGTCTATGGTAACAGTGCGCCCAACGGGAAAAGTACCTGCACCCGATACGGCAGCATCAGAATCTTCTACGGTTACGGTGTTAAATGCCGTAAAACTGTATGGAAGGTGCCCACCCGGCAAATTGGTGCTGTACGAAACAAACACAATACCGGGGTAGTCCGGATGGACAGACAACATCCCGTTATCCGTGCGCCCAAGGGTTACGCCCCATCCATGCGTACCCGACCAAGGAATAGTAATTTCCCCCGCAGAAGAAACAGTTAAGTGTATCAATCTACCGCTGTTTTGCTGAACCTCTGTTGCATTGTTTGCAAGAATAAGCGTAAGATTTTCCCCGCCTACGGGCATTACACGATCTACGGGAAGTGGCGTTGCAGAAATAGCTCCGGCAATCTCTCCATGCCCGGTACGCCATTCGCCATGGCTTACAGATGAAGGGTTTTGGAAACTGCCTGTTGCAGGAAATGCACCTGTATTTGCAATACCTCTTAACGTAGTAGACGGAACACCAAAATTTTGCCAAGTGGCTATCAATGTAACATCATTTTCGGGCATTATAAAATACGTTGTTGCGGCATTTTGGCTGCCACCGGTTGCAAGACCCCAGTCTACATCCGTACCCTGCCAGCCCGTGAAGAAAAACCCACCCGTGCGCGCACCGGCAGAAACCACGACACGCTCACCGGCATAAAACACACCCGCGCCGGTTTCATTTGCGGCGGCGTGGCTTTCGGCTACAATCAGAGAGAACCTGTTGGTAAATATCCACCGTGCCATTACCCTAATATCATCGTTTACTTCGGTATGTTCATCAAATTCGTCTGCACCGTCTATCCAATCACCGTTTTCGTCAACGGGAAACCACCCGTCAAAGTCGTGACCGGGTCGCCTTACGGTTGGCAAACTTACGGTTTCACCCGGCATCGCAAATTCCGTAAGATTACCGCCGGTGAGAATGCCATCGTTTAACAGGAATGTGACTTCTGCCATAGCGGCGGCTTCCACCCATTCTGCCGTTATGTTTACGGGAACGCCCGGCATTGTAAAGGTGGTCATCGGCACGTTCGCAAGTGTTACAATATCACCTTCCACAATCCAACGTGAAAACACATACCCATCACGCACACCTGCGTTAATTCCGACTGTGTGCCCTGCAGGGAAAGCTGTTCCCCCGCCGGATTCGTTCGGGTTTTCCAAACCATATGCATCGTTTACTGTCACGGCAAAAGAGGGCAAGGCCTGAAATGGTGCCGCGCCTTCGGTATGTCCGGACGGCACAGAGTCACCATAGGAAACAAATGTAATGCCCGGAAATGCATCCGTATGCGATAACCGCCCGTTGCCTGTGTCAAAGTTTTGAGACGGAGCCCAGCCCCAGTCGCCCCTAATTCCGGCAATAGTAACGACACCGGTTGCGGTAACGGTTACATACAGCATTCTTCCCCCGCCCGCACCATCGCCATTGCCCCATTGCGCACCGGAACGACCGGCTGCCAACGTGAAATTTTGTGCAGTGGTAACAATTCTATCCGGCAACGTAGACATATAAGGTACACCTGCAGAATTGTTTACGTGACCATCATGCCATTGTCCACGAACAAAGTCGCCATTTTCAATAGCACGGAACGTCCTTACCCACGGAGTAACAACAGGCCGCACCCAAGTAGCGGTAAGAGTTATGGGGGATGAGGGTGCTGTATGGAAATACGTTACTGCGGCAGCAGGGTTGGCAAGTTGCCCGGGAAGCGCACCTGTCCAGCCATTGAAAACATATCCCCCGGGGCGGTTTCCGGCAAACACCACCGTGCGTACCCCCTGTTGAAAAGCTCTTGCGCCCGCGCCGCCGTTGGCAACTATAGTTACCAGCGCGGCATTCATCGGCGCAATCCCTACGGTTGCCGTTTCTGCCAACTCAAAGGTATCAAAATAAGTCCCCTCAATTTCAGAAACATCCACCTCTTCGCCAAGCACCACAGTTGGTGTCACAGCGAATGAAGAAACCGTCATCAAAACCGCCATCATCAGCGCAAGAAAACGTTTATGTTGTCCCTTCATAATAATACCACCCTTCTTTTCTCCCATATTCCATGGCGGTATCTATGTACCGCCTAATTTACTTTGCAACAGCGAAAATCCATCCTATTTTATATTCTGCGCCTTATAGGCTTCTTCGGCTCTCTTGTTTACCGCATCAATTTCATCTGCGGTCATTCCGCTCATCATCTTATAGCTTGTTGTTTTAAGATAGTATCCCAATTCATCAGGTTTTCCATTTTCCAAATAAATTTGTGATAAGCGGTTATCAAAATAACTTTCCTCTTTGAATGTTCTTATCTCGCGTTCGTTGGACATATCTTCACCACCTTCCTATGTACATGGCATGGGCACTTTTTCTTTATAACATTTATATGTTTTTTAATTCTACATGGTTTTCACTCATTACACAAGGAATTTTTCTTAGGAAATTAAGGCACATAAAAAAAACCCCAAACCGTAAAAGTTCGGGGGTTTCTTATTTGCTGACCCGACGGGGAATCGAACCCCGATCTCAGCCGTGAAAGGGCCGTGTCTTAACCGTTTGACCATCGGGCCATGCTGTGTTTCAGCGAGAGTGATTATATCGGTTGTGCCGCACCGTGTCAAGGAAAAAATTTTGAAACAGAGAAACACGCCGCAAGCGAAATAAACCTTGCATTTTGCATACGGCTTTGATAAAATTGCAAAGCCATTCGCCCGAATGGCGGAATTGGTAGACGCAAGGGACTTAAAATCCCTCGGTAGCAATACCGTGCCGGTTCGAGTCCGGCTTCGGGCAGTCCTTGCGGACGGCAAAATGTTTTTATACAGCGCGGGTATCCGCACTGTTTCGGGGAGTAGCGCAGCTTGGTAGCGCGCTTGGTTCGGGACCAAGAGGTCGCAAGTTCAAATCTTGTTTCCCCGATTATGTAAAACCCTTGCAACCATCACGGTTGCAGGGGTTTTTTATTTCCGTCTGTCACAACCCCGCGCACCAGCGCACGGCATTTTCCAGCATCTTGGCGAAGTTGGGATTAAGCCATACTTCAAGGGCGTGGCCGGGGGTTAGTACGCATATTTTGCCTTTGCCTTGGGTGCGGGTGTATGCGGCGGGGGCGATGTGTGCGGGGGCATTGAAGTATGGTTCGGATTGATATTTTGCGGGGTCGCCTTGGGCGAGGGAATAGGATGCGGCTATGATTTCTATGTCTTGTGCGAGGATTTCCAAGTGGTAATGCTCGTCCGTTTCGGTAAAGATTTCCACGCCGTCTGTTACGGGATGGGGTCGCACTGCGCCGACGGTTACGGGGCAATTGTTCGGGTGCGTTGCGAAGCGGCAACCGATTAATCTGTCCAAAATGTCGGTTGCGTTATTGTCTCCCGCTACTGTTCCGCTGTGGGTTACAAGAAGCCCGCCACCGTTTTCTACATATTTCACAAATTCGGTTTGTATTTCTGCCGTCTTCCACGGGGCGTTGTTTGCTTGGGAAATATGGTCGCACTTGCTCATTATCACCACATCGTACCCCGCAAGCATTGACGGCTTGAATTCGGTTGCGTCGGTGATTATGTCAATCGCGTGTCCTTTTTTCGCAAGCGATTTTGTTCCGTCTGCGGGAATTTGCCCGGGATGATAGTGGTCGTCACAAAATAATAAAATTTTCATGGGATAACCTCCTTATATTGCATAATTGCTTTACACATATTATACTGTGATTTAATAGTATACAAGAATTTTTCTAAGAAATTTAAACAGAGAAGGGGCGATGGGAAATGTCACTACCTACACCGCATATCGACGCGAATGCAGGTGCATTTGCAAAAACGGTTTTGATGCCGGGCGACCCGCTTAGGGCAAAATTTATCGCAGAAAATTTTTTGGAAACACCAAAGAAGGTAAACGAAATACGCGGGATGTTGGGCTACACGGGTACGTACAACGGCACCCCCGTCTCTGTAATGGGAAGCGGGATGGGTTGCCCGTCTATGGGGATTTATTCCTACGAGCTTTTCAATTTCTACAAAGTAGATAATATAATCCGCGTGGGTTCGGCAGGTGCAATTAGCATGGGGCTGGAACTGGGCGACGTTGTAATGGGCGTGGGCGCGTGTACGGAGGGCGGCTATACAAATACGTTTGCGCGTTGCCCCGGGGGCTTTGCGCCAACGGCATCGTTTGACCTAATGCTTAAAGCATGGGACGCGGCAAAGATGAACGACGTTAAACTACACGCGGGCAATTTGCTTACAACCGACGTTTTTTACAACGACGACAACGTAGGGCTTAACGCGTGGATGCGCATGGGCATTTTGGCGGTTGAAATGGAAGCTGCCGCGCTGTATTCAAATGCCGCCCGCGCAGGCAAAAACGCGCTGTGCATCTGCACCATATCCGACAAAGTGTTTGACCGCGACAAAAAAATGAGCGCGAAAGAACGCGAAACTTCTTTTACAAATATGATTAACATGGCATTATCCATGTTGTAAACCTATGACAAAGATAAACTACCTGCGCAAATGCGCGGCAGAAAAATACAACGCGCAAGACCTTGCCGCCGCAGTTGAAATCGGTGAGGTCTTGTTGCGTGAGCATGAGCATAATCAAAATATATTCTCAAGCGGTTACGCCAACGACTTGTTTTATTTGGGTGGCATTTACGAAGAACTCGGCAATTTGGAACGCGCCGCAATGTTATATTCGGATTCTGCCGCGCAGGTTTCCGCAAGCGAGAGCGAACAGCTAACCTTCGCAGAGCGTATAGACAGCCTTGCAACCGTGTTAATCCGCCTTGGCGTTGCAGAGGCGGCGTTTTTCATGCTTGGCAACGCCACTGCGATAAGGCGCAAAAAGCTGGGCACAGCCAGCCCTGTTTATGCCGACAGCCTTTATAATTTAGCAAATGCCGCGGCTGAAATAGGACGAAGAAGCGATGCCCTTCGCTATCACTTGGAGGCACTTCAAATACGCAAAAGCGCGGGCATCATAGAAGATATTATCAATAGTCTGCACAGCCTTGCCTTTCTGCACGAAGCCGCGGAAGAGTACGACAAGGCGATTTTGTATGCGGAAATGTCGATGAAATTTATAGGCAAGACCGATAAAAATTACGCAAGCGCGTGCAATTATCTTGCGGAACTTTACGACAACAACAAACGCTACGAAGACGCGCTTTTATACTACGACCACGTAATAGAAATAGTAGGCGAAGAAGCGGGCCGCGAACACAGCGCGTATTTAAACGTGGCACTGCGACGCGCAAACCTGCTTGCAAAACTGGAACGCTCGCAAGAATCCTTGGTTGCCCACGAAGAAATTTGCGAAATTTTTGCCCGCGTAACAGGCACAAAACACGTTTTTTACGCCAACTGTCTGCGCGGAATTTCCATGCTTTACAGGCGTTTGGGTGAACCCGTCCGCGCAGAAGAATTTATACTTGAAGCCATGAAAATTCGGCGCGCATTGTTCGAGGATATCACGCTGGATATCACATTTCTTGTGCGCCTGCACCTTGGCGAAAACAATACGGAAAAAGCATTGGACGCCCTAATCTACGCGTTAATGTGTTCAAGCGCGGACTCGCCTGATTTCCCGGAGCTTCTTCACGCGCTTGTCTCATCCTTCAAAGGGCAGGACGAACTGAAAACAGAATTTCTTAACACAATACAACATTTGGATAATAGGGAAAAACTGCGTCCGATTATAAATAAATGGGAACAGTGGGAAAGCGAATAACTTTGTGATAGAATAGAATTATTGGGGGTGGCATAATGTTTAATCAAAAACGATACAAGCATAAAATTTACAGAGCCAAAGCCGGGTGGACTATGGTGATACTTTTGGCGTTTGTTGTGCTTGGCGCGACGGCAGTATTTTTGGGTGCGGACGGCACGGAAAATGTACTTATGCCCGTCACGGGAGACTTTGGTTTTACTTCGCCGTCGGCGTTAAATGTTATCCCGCTACCGCAAAATACATACAGCGGGCAAGCCCCGCCCGAACCCACTCCGCACGAAACTGCGGAGGTTATTCCCGTTTACAGAATCCCCACAAGAACCCCGGGCGAATACCGTCCGAAAATCATATCCCTAACCTTTGACGACGGCCCAAGCTGGCTTACCGAATATCTTTTGGATACCCTGTACCGCTACAATGCCCGCGTTACATTTTGCGTAATCGGCGACCTTGTGGAAGAAGGGGCTGAAACCGTCATCCGCGCCTTTGAAGCCGGCCACGAAATCATCGGCCATTCTTGGGACCATCAAATGCTTACCCGCCTTTCCGCCGAAGAAATATCAGAGCAAATAACCAAAACCAGCGCGATAATCGAATATGTAACAGGCGAAACACCACCGCCCATTTTCCGCGCACCCTTCGGGCAAATTAATAACCGCGTTACAACCGCCGCCTACGAACTGGGCTACAGCATCCTAAACTGGTCCATCGACCCCGAAGACTGGCGCGAACGCTGCGAATACCACATCTACGAACACATCATGGAATACGCCCGCGATGGCGCAATCGTAATCCTTCACGATATCCACCCCACAACAATTTATGCAATGGAAAAAGTTATACCCTCCCTCATTTCTCAAGGCTTCCATTTAGTCACTGCAACGGAACTTATCTATCATATCTATGGCGACCTCGAACCCGCTTACGAATTTACGGGGGTACGGCGGTAATTTTGGGCGGGATTAAAAAAAACTGAAAAAGAGAACCCTACTCTATATGAAGGAGGGCAAAATATGTATGCTGTAAAGGCAATTTATGACGGTGTAAATTTCAAACCACAGCAACCGATTTCTGTAAGCGGGAAATATGAAGTAGTTATTACGTTCATAGAACCCGTGAAGGACGATATCGCCGATGATGAACGGCAGAAAAAACGCCCGCTTTCAGAACTGCGGGGTTTTTTGAAAGACAAGGTTTGGATGGCGGATGATTTCAACGCGCCGTTAGAGGAAATGAAGGAGTATATGGAATGAGTAGTTATTTGCTGGATACCCACGCTTTGATATGGTATTTTGAAGATTCGGCAAACCTTCCGCAAAAAATAGCTCGCATTATTGATAACCCGATATTCCCCAAATTTATTTGCGTTGCATCTTTGTGGGAAATTGCGATTAAATCAAACATAGGCAAGTTGGATATGCGTTTGTCTTTTGATGAACTTACGGATATCATTGAGGGCAGTGAATTGTCTGTAATTCCGATAGAGAACACCTATCTTAAAGGGCTTTCAAAATTGCCGATTATTCACAAAGACCCATTCGACAGATTAATTATATCAACAGCTTTGGTAGAGAGCCTAACCATAATAACGGTGGATGAAAACATCCAAAAATATGATGTGTCTTGTATTTGGTGAACGTAGCCCCCAATCCTTGCCCTGCATACCGTAAATGTGGTACAATCACTCAAAGTTGCCGTGAGCGACTTGTGAGAGGGTCGTTTGTTATGTACGCAAAAGGGGATAAAATTGTTTACCCACTGTACGGCGCGGGCGTTATTGAGGATATTGAGAAAAAGGAAATAGACGGCGAGTTACAAATTTACTATGTGCTAACCATTCCTGTTGGGAATTTGAAGATAATGATTTCTGCGGCAAAGGCAGAGAGTTTGCACGTGCGATATATACATTCCTGCGACGAAATTCGCGGGCTTATATCCTGCGCGGCAGAGATTGAAATGCCTGACAACTGGAATCAGCGGTATAAAGAAAATATGGAACGCATGAAAACGGGGGAGCTTCCGCAGGTTGCACTCGTTTTTTTCAACCTTCTTTTGCGGGAGAGGGAGCGCGGGCTTTCCACTGCGGAAAAGAAGATGATGACCACTACAAAGCAAATTATTTTATCCGAGTTGATTTTGTCGCTGGACATTGACAAGGACGCGGCAGAACAATTTTTGGACGATACATTTAAGTAGGCGAAGGTATGTTTTTTGATTCACACGTTCACAGTGCGGCGTCGCCGGATTCTGAAATGATGCCGCAGGAAGCCATAGCCGCGCTAAAAAAAGCGGGGCTTGGTATTGCGTTCACGGAACACGTAGACTTTGTTAGCCACCCAAGCAGAAACCCCAATGCGACGGACGTACCCCGTGGCGTTGGGGATTTTATTTGCGATTTTGAAATTTATCCGTCGCAGTATAAACAGTTCAGGGGCGAAGGGGTTATGCTTGGGCTGGAACTTGGGCTTACGAAAGCATTTTCGCCCGCCAACAAGGAACTTGCGGACGGCGATTACGATTTTATTCTCGGCTCGGTTCACATTGTAGATGGCGTGGAGTTGTACTTCGCGTGCAACGGAACTCTACCGCAGGAGCCGTTTTCGCATACCCTGCAACACGCACCCCATGAGGCAATTAGCCGCTATTTGCGATACGCTGCGGAAGTTGTAGAGCAAGACGATTTTTTTGATTCATTCGGACACATAGATTACATTTCGAGGTACTTGCCACAACTTGCACAAGAATTTTCATACGCAAATTTCACAGCGGAATTTGACGCGCTTTTTCGCACCCTAGCACAGCAAGAAATCGCGCTGGAGATTAACACTTGCCTTCTGGGCGAAGACCTCGCCGCGCAAAAAATGTTTGATATCTGCCGCCGCTTTGCGCAACTCGGCGGGCGGCTTTGCACAATAGGCTCGGACGCGCATAATGTTTCCGCATTGGGGAGAAACTTCAAATGCGCGAGAAAAATTGCCGAAGAATCCGGATTGGCTGTCGTGTACTTCAAGGAAAGGAAGCCTGTGCGCTGTGGAAAATAAAGGTGGATTTGTACGGCAAGCGGCGGTTCTTGGCGGGGCTTCTTTGTTTGTGCGCTTGCTGGGCTTTTTTTATCGTGTGCCGCTCACAAATTTGATTGGCGACAGGGGCAACGCGCTGTATGGGCTTTCGTATCAGGTTTATATTGTGGTTTTGAACCTTACATCTGTTTTTATGATTGCGACAATTTCGCGTTTAACCAGCGAAAGAATCGCGCTGAAACGATATCGTGACGCGCACACGCTGTTTAAAACCGCTATGATTTTTTCTGTGGTGCTGGGCGCGGTGGGGTCGCTTGTGATGTTTTTTGGCGCGGATATCATTTCGCAGTTCCTTCGCCCGCTGGAACAAGACGCGTCTGCAAATGCGGCATATGCAATCCGTGCAATTTCCCCCGCAATTTTTATTGTGTCCATGTTGACGGTGCTTCGCGGATATTTTCAGGGAATGAAAACAACCACGCCAACCGCGCTTTCGCAAATGGTAGAGCAAATTTTTAACATATCATTTAGTTTGTGGCTGGCGTTTTTGTTTTTCGACGCGGCAAATCCCGCCGCCACGGTGCATCTTTCCACGGCGGGCGCAACGGCAGGAACGGCGGTTGCCGCTTTTGCCGCACTGTGCGTGGTGGCTTTCATTTACGTCCGCCGCTCTGCCGAATTAAAAATCCGCGCCGCCGCAGACCCCACCCAAACCCGCGAAACCCGTTTTTCGCAACTATCCGCAATAATCCGAACGGGTGCGCCAATTGCCGTTGGGCTGATTGTTTTTTCCGTCATCGGACTTTTGGATATACGAATGGCTAACAACAGGCTCGCCGCTTCCTCCGCGTTTTCCGCAGAAGAAATTGACGTTCTAGTGGGGCAATTTACGGGCAAATTCGTGCTTCTTACCACCTTGCCCATTTCACTTTCGATGGCACTTTCTGCCGCCGTTATCCCCGAAATAACCGCCGCCCATGTCACAAACGACAAAGACGCCGTGCGTCAAAAAACCAACCTTGCACTGCGCCTTTCCATGATGTTAAGTTTTCCCGCCGCCGTTGGGCTGGGCGTTCTTGCCGACCCGATTATCGCAATGCTTTTTCCGCGTCACCCCGACGGCGGATGGCTGTTGCGTTACGGCGCGGCAAGCATTGTTTTTCTCGCCATTGTTCATGTAATCACGGGCGTTTTGCAGGGCATAGGCCACATGAAAATCCCCGTAATAGGCGTAATAATCGGCGTTTGCGTGAAAATTCCGCTCAACTATATCTTGCTTGCCGTTCCGCAAATAAATATCCTTGGCGCGGTAATAAGCACAATCGCCTGTTTTGCCGTTGCCGCCGCTGTAAATCTCTTTTTCCTACGCAAAATTACAGGCATTTTCCCAAATATTATCGGCACTTTTGTAAAGCCTTTCGCGGCCTCCGTCGGTATGGGCATTGTATGCTTTGCCGTCTACAACATTATGTATCTGTTCACCTCAAACCTAATCGCCACCCTATCCGCGCTGGGCATTTCCGTTTTCGCTTACGGCGGAATAATGCTCCTCATAAAAGGATTCGGCGAACGCGAATTAGCATTACTCCCATTTACTCGCCACAAAACTCCTTGACGATGTATCAGATGTGTTGTAAAATTGTAATACTATATCCGCAAGCGAATTTTTCGGCGCATCACTCCGGAAAAACGCACCGCCGGAGGGAGGGAAGTCCAATGTCAGAGGTTGTTATAAAAGATAACGAAACTCTTGACAACGCGCTTCGGCGTTTTAAGCGTAGCTGCCAAAAAGCCGGTATCATGGGTGAGATTCGCAAGAGAGAACATTATGATAAACCCAGCGTAAAACGCAAAAAGAAATCCGAAGCCGCACGCAAGCGTAAGTTTTAATAAAAAAACCTTGGGGCAATGAAGTGAGCGGTTTACCGCGAACGGCACCACCCCGAACCCCGCAAGCCTTTAAAAAGGCTTGACCCAAACTTTGACTTAAAAATCGCGCGAATGCGCGATTTTTTGTTAGGGGTCAAGGGGACAATGTCCCCTTGCAGGGGTGTGGGGACGGAGTCCCCACGAACTTATCTTTGAGTTACAGAGGTTGATATGAAGAAAAATACTCCGTTTTTGATTTTTGCAGTGTATGCGTCGTTTTTGGCTTTGGGAATGCCCGATGGGGCGTTTGGTGTGGCGTGGCCTAGTATAAGGTATGAAATGGGTCTGGAGTTGGAGCGGGCGGCGTTTCTTATTATAGTGCATTCTATTTTTTATTCGCTGTGCGCGTCGCAAACGGGGCGGCTGGCGAAGAAAATTCCGCTGGGGAATATAAGCGGGGTTGGGTTTGTGTTGCTTATGCTTGGGATTTTGGGCTTTTCGTTGGCGGGGGATATTTATGAGTTGGCGGCGGCAACGGCGGTGTTGGGTTGCGGAATGGGCTTGGTGGATTCGGGCGTGAATGCCTTTGCGGCGAAGCGGTTTAGTGCAAAGCACATGAACTGGTTGCATTGTTTTTGGGGCATGGGCGGCGCGATAAGCCCTGTTATTCTGCGGCAGATGATTATTTTTTACGACTGGCGCGTGGGATACAGGACGGTGTTTGCGATTCAGGCGGCGATTGGAATTGTTGTGGCTGTTAGCATTTTCAGGGGGCTGTGGGCAACGGGAGATGACGACGCCACGGCGGAGGAAACTGTTACGCACAATCCCGATAAGGTGTATTTGACGTCCCGTGTGTTTATCGTGATGCAGTGGCTGATTTTTTTCGTATACACCACGTTTGAGTATTCTATGACTTTTTGGACAGTTAGTGTACTTATCGAGGGGCGCGGCGTCCCGTTTGAAACCGCAGGGCTTTTCCCTGCAGTTTATCTTGGCTGTTTGATGGCGGGACGGTTTGTGTTCGGCTATTTTACAACGCGGTTTTCGGGTTCGCATATAGTGCGGTACGGGCTTCTGCTTTCCATTGTTGGGCTGGGCGTGCTGGTTTTGTCCAGCAATATCGCGGGGGTCGCGCTGGTTGGTTTCGGTTTCGCGCCCGTTTTCCCTTGCCTTATGAACGAGACGAAAATCCGCTTTAAGCCCGAAATTTTATCCAAACTGGTGGGCTTGCAAATTGCGGCGGCGGGCATGGGCGTTGCGTTAAGCGCGCTTGTTATGGGGCGCATTTTGGCATATATTTCCTTTGAAGCACTGTTCCCAACGGTGATTATTTGTGTACTAATAGCATTTTCCATGAACGAATTTATCGACTTTAATCTGCGTAGAAAAGAGGCGCGGAAATAGTATGAGAACGGTTTTGGTAACGGGGAGTGCGCGGGGGATTGGATTTGCCATAGCAAAAGCCTTTGCGGAACAGGATTGCAGAATCATTTTGAATTGCCGCACAGACGCGGCGCAGTTGCAAAAAGCCATTGCCGAACTGGAAAGCATCGCAGACGTAACAGGCTTTTGCGCAGATGTTTCCGACTACAACCGGTGTGTGCAGATGATTAAACAGGCAGAAGCGCGTTTCGGCACGATAGATGTTTTGGTAAACAACGCGGGCGAAGCGCATTTCGGGCTGTTCACAGACATGACAGCGTGGGAAATCCAAAACGTCTTAGCCGCAAACCTGCTGACCGCCGCAAACGCGTCGCACATTGTAATCCCCTCCATGGTGCGAAAAAAGCGCGGTTGCATAATAAATATTTCCTCCATCTGGGGCGTGACAGGTGCGTCTTGCGAAGCTATGTACTCTGCCGCAAAAGCCGGCGTAAACGGCTTAACCAAGGCTCTTGCGAAGGAACTCGCGCCTTCCAATATCCGCGTAAACGCAATCGCTTGCGGCGCGTTCGACACCCGCATGAACCACCGCCTTTCGCCCCATGAAAAAAACGCCTTCACAGAGGACATTCCTCTCGGGCGTTTTGGAATCCCCGCAGAAGTAGGCAGTCTAGCCACCTTCCTCGCTTCCGACTCCGCAAGCTATCTTACAGGGCAGATTATCCCGCTGGATGGTGGAGTGGTGTGAGAAAGTTCTCGGGAAGTTCAAGTTCTCGGGGCTCTGCCCCGAACCCCGCAAGCCTTTAAAAAGGCTTGACCCAAATTTTAACATGGACTAGCGATAAACGATTATTGCAATTTAAAAACCGCGCCGATGCGCGGTTTTAATTTGGGAAAAAATTTATACTACTGCTGCTTCGATTTTCATTAGGCGGTTGTCGAACTTGTAGCCTGTATCAGTCAATCTTAGTACCTGTACATTTATTGCTTCAAGTAATTCGCAATCGGCGTGTTGCTGTTCTTTGATTTCTTTAATGTCATTTTCCATGCGAGCCATGCGGTCTTTTATCTCGGAGGTTTCCGTATCCAACTTATCCTCCAGCCTAACCAACCCAACCTGAAATTCCTTTATCGCGACAAGAATTTGCCGTAAAATATCCATTTCCATAAAAAGCACCCCTTTCCAGAATTAGCCTAACACAAATTTGCACCACTGTACACTCCGCAAATCCATTTTAAAGTTTTGATGAAACTTTTTCAAAAGTTTCCGGGGCTTGGGGTGGAACCCCAAGGTCTTTCTCCATATCCCGTTCCCTATCCTCATCCTTCTCCACCGGTTCGGCGATGGATATTTCGCACTCTTCTGCGCGGCGGCCGTCGGTTTTTGTTACAGTTACCTTGAGTTTTTCAAATGTGAAGCTGTCGCCCACTTCGGGGACGCGGCGCAACATATCCATAATCCAGCCGCCTACGGTGTTGGATTCGGATTCGGCTTCCATGTCGAAATATTCAAACATTTTGTCTATTGCGGCTGTGCCAAGGATTTTGTGTTTGTTTTCTTCAAGGGAGATGAAATCTTCAAATACTTCGTCATTTTCGTCCCAGATTTCGCCTACAAGTTCTTCTAAAATATCCTCCATTGTTACAAGGCCTTCGGTGCCGCCGTATTCGTCTGCAACGATTGCCATATGGCTTTTCTCTTTTTTAAGAAGCGTTAAAACGTCGGTGATTGGCGCGCCCGTTACGGTGTAAACGGCGGGCGTTATGATATCTGCAAGGGCAACGGGGGTTGCTGTGCCGCTTGTTTTCATGCACTTTAAAAAGTCGCGCAGGTGGATTATGCCGCGTATTTCGTCTATGGAATTTTCGACAACGGGCATACGCGAATAACCGCTTTCCAAGAAACTTTCGGCAACTTCTTCGATACTTGCGGTTATGGGAATGCTTACGATATTTACGCGCGGAGTAAGAACGTCCCACACAGAAACCTCGTTAAATTCGATTGCGTTTGTGATTAGCGTAGAGTCATCCTCGTTGATGATTCCGTCTGTTTCGGCCTCTTCCACCATGAAAAGCAGTTCTTGTTCCAGAAGCGTCTGCGGGGCTTCCGCCTCTTCGTCCGGGGAAGAAATCTTCGCGCTAAAACGGTTTTTCAACTTAATAATGCCCTTGTTTACGGGCATCAACATGGTCATGAAAACAAGCAAAGACGGTGCCACAAAAAGCGCGACCTTCTCCGGATTTTCCTTGGTAGTGCTTTTCGGAAGAATATCGGTGAAAAGAATAACAACCGCGGCAATAACAAACGTGGAAATCACATACCCGTAATCAGGAATTAACCGCACAAATAAAGACGCAGAAACCGTAGCCGCCGTAATTGCCGCAAAATTATTGCAAATCAGCACGGTGGAAATAACTTCGTCGAACCGTGTTTCGTACAAATCAACAACCAACTGCGCCCGCCGCCCGCGCTTGCCGCCACTCTCTGCCAAATTATTTATCCGCACGCGTGACAGAGACGAAAACGCCATCTCTGACGCGCTTAAATACGCACCAAAAAACATCATCAAAACCAGCGAAACTACAGATATCGTGTTAAGAACCATCGGTTCCATGGATACAAAATCCTTCCTGTTTTTCCTGCCTAATTAATAAGTATGAAAAATCCCACGCATATAGTATAACGGAATTTTTCTTAGAAATCAATTGGGGGTTCTTGTGTGCGGCGGCAATGCAGAGTAGGCACTGCGGTTTGTGGCGGGGGGAGTGCGTTGACCCACGGGAGGGCCTTCGCGCTTGCTTCGGTGGGTTCTTTTCGTCGGCAAAGAAAACGCCTTGAAAAGAACCCGCCGTAGCAAGCTACCG